>NZ_JBNPXH010000001.1:0-456782 GCF_050433395.1 Anaerotaenia torta | reverse complement strand
TAATGTCTATCGACATTATACCCATAATACCCATAAAAATGCAATAAGTGCCGAATATTTTGAGCAAAAATTATAGGGAAGCCGCGCTTCCCCACAATCTCAGTGCTTTTATCCTGCGTTGCATGCAACGTAGATGTTGCCCGCAACGGATACGCTGCCGGCAGCGTATCCCTTTGTCTTCTCTATTCTTTCGGCAACTACTGCTCCATCTGCCGTCCCAGGAAATTGGCGGCTGTTGCAGCCAGCTTAATTTCAAGATCCCCGAATTTTATCTTTGCCTCCTTGGTAAGGAAAATTACGGAACCAATGGCATCCCCCTCGCTGATGATGGGGATGATCGCCTGATAAGCAAATTCAGAATCATCATCATTCATAATGTGAATGTAGTTTTTCTCATCCTTGGACGCTACTACGGTTTCCCTCTCATTGATCGCTTCTTCCAGATCATGGCTGATACTCTTGGTAAGCAGATCCTTCTTCGTGGTTCCTGCCACGGCAATAAACTGATCCTTATCCGTAATGACAACAATATGCCCCGTCGTCTGTGCCAGCGCATCCGCATACTGCTTGGCAAACTGCCCCAGCTCACCAATGGGCGAATATTTCTTTAAGATAATCTCCCCTTCACGATCTGTAAAGATTTCCAGAGGATCGCCTTCACGAATTCTTAAGGTGCGGCGGATTTCCTTCGGAACCACGACGCGTCCAAGGTCATCTATTCTTCTTACAATACCCGTTGCTTTCATATATGATCTTCCTCCATCTTACATGATTTTCTTCTACAGAAAATATAATCGTAATTAACCGTTATATTTCTATCTGCTACTATTGTTTGTAAAATGGGAAAGTTTATACATTTAAATTAAATATTAATTTTAATACGTCGGCTACGGGCTGATCCGCAGCATGTTGTAGGTATTAAAAAGATCGATCATCCCATAGCCCCAGTCCCGGTTGGGATAGGACAGATTGCTGCTCCGTCTGGCTCCCCGGATTAAAAAGTTTTTAATCACGACGGTGTCCATATTCGGCAGATTTCCCTGCACCACCCCCCATTCCAGCACAAGAGCCGCAATTCCCGCCGCATGGGCCGATGCCACTCCGGTTCCGGTATAATTCGTAAACCCCCCGTCCAGATCCGGAGCCGCATAATTTACCCCCGGCGCAGCCAGCTCCGGCTTAATTACATTGGACCTGGTATATCCCCTGCCCGCATTGACATAGAGGGTTCCGGTAATAGAATTATACGCCGTAACCGTGAGGGGTGTTGTTGACGTGCCGGGATCAAGGAGGGTGGTATAGATATCCGGCTGAATAAAATAAGTTTCAGTAGAAATCATATCCCCCATAGGCAGCCATATATGAAAGCTGCCGGGCAGCCCTCCCTGACCGTATACCGTAAAGCGCCAGATTCCCGGCACCGCATTCCGAAATCGGATCAGAATGAACTGATCCCCGGTCCGGGTCTCCACCGTCTGATATTCCACATAGATAACCGTCTCCTCAAAAATAAAGGAAACCTCCCTCCTCACCCTCAGACTGGGGGGAATTCTCGGAATATATTCCCCGGCCGGGGAACGGATATCAATGCTGTAAATCCCCGGCGCATCTCCCCACAGCTCCATGGAGAATGCCCTGTCCGCTTCTCCGATATTCAGCTCCACCGTAGTGGTCTGACTCACCGGATCAATGGTACCCCGGAAATGCCTCCCCCGGTTTCCTTCATTCCCCACCGCAATAGCAATGGACGTGTTGGGGAAATCCGCAAAAAGAGACAGCAGGGAGCCCAGGGAGGAATAACCGTCATGGGGCCCCTGGGATGTCCCTATGCCAAGACAGATGGAAATGGGACGATTAAGCTCCCTTGCCACCTGTACACAGTATTGGACCCCCCACATAATAGAATTCTCCTGATAGCAGACAACTCCGTCGGGAATTGCATAAAACTCCCGCAGATATTCCTTTGCCGGCATTAATTTTACGACAACAAGCTCGGCATCCGGCGCAACCCCCGCAAATCTTGCAGTCGGATTCTCCGTTCCGACCGCAACACCTGCAAGCATGGTTCCGTGCCCATTCTCATCCGTACTGGGCACTATCTCTAACGGATTTTCCGACTGAAGGGCCTGATTAATCTGCACCCTGCGATATTCCGTGCCAAACCCCGTATCAAAAGGAAAATCCGGGCTCTGTACCGTCTGATCCCAGATGGCCTCAACCTTGGTGCTTCCGTCCTCTTTTTGGAATACCGGAAGCGTATAATCAATTCCCGTATCTATAATTCCGATCAGAACCCCTTCTCCCCGAAGATTAAATCCAGGGTAATTCCTCAGTTCTGTTACCGTGGAGGCCTCCAGTGCAGCCTCGCTGGCCAATCCGCATAAATAGGGCGTGATGGAAAAGCCGTACGCTCCAACCCCGCGGCCTTCCAGCTGGGCTACCGGAATATACAGAACGGCATAAATTTCATTCATAATTTGAACTGCAGCATTAGGAATTTGCTGCAAAGCCTGCGGATTATTAAAATGATTGACAATCAGATCCGCATAGTCTTCACTGACAATCCTGGCTCTCTCCTCCTCCGTCATATGACACCTCACAGTTTCCTCTTCCCAATTTTATCGCCTTCCCAAAAGCACTATACCACGATTCCCGTACGCAGACTGTCAAATACATTGAAAACGTCCAAAATACCATAACCCCAGTCCCGGTTGGGATAATGGATATCGGCATCTCTCCGGGCCCCTCTCATTACCAGCTTCTTGAATTCAACCGTACTCATTCCCGGCAAATTGCCCTGGACAATGCCCCATTCCAGCACCATGGCCGCCACTCCTGTCGTATGGGCCGCCGAGGTACTGGTGCCGCTGTAGCTGCTAAAGCCCTGTTCCAGGTTGGGTCCGGTGATATCCACCCCCGGGGCGGCAATATTGGGCTTAATGACATCGCTCCTGGTATATCCCCGGCTGGCATTCGGATAGAGACTGTCATCCTCATCATTATACGCTGTCACGGTAATGGGTATTTCTCCATTTCCGGTGGACAGAATCGTCACATAGGGATCCGAGTTCAGAAAAAAAGTATCCGAAGAGATAAAATTGGCCATGGGCAGCCAGATATTGAAGCCCAGATGCATATCCCCCCGCTCATATACATTAAACCGCCAGATTCCTGAGGTCGGGTTGCGAAAACGAACCAGAATCAACTGATCTCCGCTCTGTTCCTCCACCATCTGATAGTCCACATAAAGAACGGTCTCCTCGAAGATAAAGGAAATCTCCCGGTTTTCATCCATGCCAACGGCTATTCTGGGAATGTATTCGCCGGAAGGGGAACGTATATCTATGGAAAAAACACTGGGGGAATCTCCCCATAGCTCCATGGAAAATCCACTCTCGTTTTCTCCCACGTTAAGCTCCACCGTATCATAGCCGGTAGCGGTGTTGACCATACCGGAGTAATGCCGCCTTCCATTCCCTTCATTACCCGCGGCAATCACCAGAACCACCCCTGGTGAAGTGGCCACCAGAGAGAAATAATTGCTAAGAATTCCCGAGCCGTCATGTCCACCCTGGGAGGAGCCCAGAGCCATACATATGGCAATCGGCCGCCCCAGCTGGTACGCCGTACGCAGCAAATATTCCATTGCAAATAAAATATCATTCTCCTGAAAACACAGAGCCGATTCAGGAATCATAAAAAAGTTCTTAAGATATTGCTTTGCCGGTTTTACCTTAACTACAACAAATTCGGCTCCCGGCACAACTCCTGAGAAATTGCCTGCCGGGCCGCCTGTATTCACCGGATTTCCTCCGGCAATTCCTGCCACCATGGTTCCATGGCCGCTCTCATCCATGCTAGGAACAATCCCCAACGGATTTTCGCTCTGCAAAGCCTCATTAATCTGCTCCCTGGTATATTCCGTCCCATAGGAACGTCCCTGGGGAGTAGGGCCCGTCTGAATCGTCTGATCCCAAATGGAAACGATCCTGGTTGTATTGTCGGCGTACTGGAAGATCGGGTTCGTATAGTCAATTCCCGTATCGATAAAGCCCAGCAGCACTCCCGTTCCCAAGAGATTAAAATTCGGAATGTTTCTAATTCTGAGTATGCCGGATGCCTCCAAGCTCTCAATGCTGATGGTGCCATACAGCCTGGGCATGACGGAATATCCCCAGTCCCGAATAATTTGATTGGTAACCAGTGATACCGGAATATGCACCACTGCATGGAGAAAATTAACAATCTCAATATAGGCATTGGGAAAAGACCTTAATATATTCTCGTCACCACTGTATTCCACCAGCAAATCCGCAAAATCTTCACTTACAATCGGATTAACCCTATTCATCATGCCTCCTGCCGCCTTCCCTGCTCACTGCGCCAATCAGGGCTTACCGCCCTTACGCCTGCCGCACCGGCATAAAACTCTACTAATAATATATATAGAAAGAAAGAAAATTATGATTCATAACAACCTGAGAGAAGGGAAAAGCGGCTGCCCTCTACCGGATATACCGTGAGAGGCAGCCGCCCTTCCCTTCTCTATTCTGTCTGCTCTTTTCGTTAATTACGCATTAAACATAATCTTCTCGCTGTTAAATGCCTTTGTGATTAAAAATGTAATAACAGCTGCCAAAGCCGCAACCGTTGCCACCGTAACACCAAACTGTGCAAAGGTCAGTTCTCCCATCAGCAAATTCTGTATACTTACGGCGCTGTTGTAAACCGGGATTAAGAAGCTGGTCAGCTTACTGTCTCCTTTTCCCATATAAGTCATTATGCTTCCCAGAACAACTAAAATATAAGCCGGCATAACATAGGTATTGGCTTCCTTGGAGTTTTTCGCCAGGATGGCAATCAAGGCAACCACGGCCACATAGAGATACACCACAGCGATCATAATCACCAGAAGCATAAGAATCTCAACCGGAGTAAAACTCAATCCCATCCCCTCCAGGGCCCCGTCGGTAATGCCATTCATCAGGAGGGGCATTGCGGCAACAATGGACACCACATACACTGCCGCTGATATGCTGGACAGGATTGCCAGTGAGATCAATTTACCCAGTACAATCTCTCCCCGCTTGATGGGAGATACCAGCATACTGGACATGGTTCCGCGCTCCTTCTCCCCGGTAATTGCATCCACGCCAAGTCCCATGGCTCCGGCGAAAAGCATCATATTGATCAGGAAAGGCACCATCATCCCCAGCATACGCCCGTTCTGCTTCTTCTCGTCTACAATAACGGAGCTGGAGGGGTCCCTGTCGATATAGAAGACCTGAAGCTGTTCCAGATTGCCCAGGCGCTGCTCCAGCTTCACCTGCTGATAAACATTTAATACGCTGCCCACAAAATTCTCCCTGGCTGCACTGGAGTAATCCTCTGCCGTATTATAAAAGGTCTTGACCTCCGGGATGGGATCGCCCGCCGCCTGATAGGAATGAAGCATGTCTGTAAAGCCTTCTTCAAATACCACTAACAGATCAATGCTGCCATTCAGAATCCCGTCCTTAATATGATCTGTTTTCTCGGATGCTTCCAGATATTTTATATCGGCCCGGTATCCGACGGCAGTGATGCTGTCCTCCAGATCCTCCGGCGCATTTTGTATATATACGGAAGGTACGTGCTCCTCAATATCATTCATCATATTGCTCAGCAGCGTTCCCATAATGGAATACATACCAACCATCATAATAGCCGGCATAATGAAAAGGCTGAAGATCAGCTTCTTATCATGAAATACTCTGGACAATTCCTTTTTTATTATGTTTTTTGTTCCGTTCATCATGATATTACACCTCCTCCTTATTATGCTTTTTATATAGTTCGAAGAAGGCATCCTCTAATTCTTCGGTTCCTGTCTCTTCCAGGATACCCTCCAATGTTCCCTCCATCACCTTCACGCCATTGATAATAATACCGATCCGGTCACAAAGCTTCTCCGCCTCCGACATGATATGAGTGGATATAATGACGGTCTTGCCTTCTTCCTTGAGCTGTTTCAGATAATCGGTTACGCTCCTGGCTGTAACAATGTCCAGGCCGGTGGTAGGTTCGTCAAAAATCACCACTTCCGGGTCATGAACCAGACTGACGGCAATGGATGCCTTCTGCTTCATGCCGGTGGACAGCTCATCAATCTTCTTATCCGCAAAATCCGTAATGCCGAAATACCGGAATAATTGCTCCCTGCGTTCATTGATGGTCTTATCATCCTGATCATGCAGTCTTCCAAAAAAATCAAACATATACTTCGGAGAAAACTGGGGATCCAGCTTGATCTCATTGGTCAAAAAGCAGATGCTCTTCCTGACCTTCTCTCCTTCCTTCACCGTATCATAGCCGCATACCTTGACCTCACCCTGGGTGGGCTTCAGTAAAGTTGCGATGGTACGAAGCGCCGTTGTCTTACCTGCGCCATTGGGTCCCAGCAACCCGTAGATCTCGCCGGGCCTGGCTTCCAATGAAAGCTTATCCAGTGCCTTTTTCATGTTCTTCTTCGTCTTAAGCTCCTGCATCTGTTTCTTGTTCAGCTTATAGACCTTTGTCAAATCCTTTACAATGATCATTTACTCCCTCGCCTTTCTTGTGAAGATTTGATTACCCACATAATCCCAGATACCGATATTAATTATACTGGATTTTGAATAAATAAACAAATAGGATTTCATTAAAATCACATTAAAAACCGCAGACCGGTTTGTGACCTTCAAAAACTTTTACTGTACCAGTTTTTCATCCAGCACAATGGTGAACGGCCCGTCATTCACCAGGGACACCTTCATATCCCCGCCGAACTCACCTGCCTCCACCTTACCCAGACGATTTTTAATACTCTCCAGCACATACAGATAAAGCTCCTCCGCTTTTGCCGCTCCCGCTGCATGAATGAAGTCCGGACGGTTCCCCTTTCTGCATTCCGCATACAGTGTAAACTGGGACACTACCAGGACCTCTCCCCGGACATCCTGCAGGGACAGGTTGGTCTTCCCCTTCTCATCCGCAAAGATCCTAAGCTTCAAAATCTTGTCGATATATTTATCTGCGATCTCTCTGGAGTCCTCCGCACCTACCCCTAATAAGATCAGAAATCCTTTTCCGATGGAACCCGTGCAGCGCCCTTCCACTGTTACACTGGCTTCCAATACTCTTTGAATTACGACTCTCATGCCTTGCTCCTCTCTCCCGGCCTTCCCTGTTCCCTATGGAAAGGGACATGCCTTTCACACTTCCATCATTATATTCCCAGTTCCAATAAAATGCAATCTACAAAGTGAAGAGTGCGTCGGCATTGCTGACCGAACTATCATTTCCTAAGATATTCTTAAGAAAAAAGTAAATTTAAGTATATTGTTTCCCCCGGCATTCTGTGCTATAATTTACAGAGCTTGATGACAAGGGTACGGGTCCTCCGGGAGCACTGTGCAAAAGCCCGGTTCCCTCTTATCCACAAGAAAGGTTGATTCAATATGAAAATGCTGAAGGCAGTCAGGAACTTTATTATAAAATACCGTCACGGATGGATTCTCTCCTATTTTTTCATTTATATGGTATGGTTTACCTACCTGGAGCGGACAGTGACCACAAAATTCAATCCGGTCTATTCCAAATTCGACAGGCTCATCCCTTTTAATGAGGTATTCATTCTGCCGTATTTACTGTGGTTTCTCTACATTGCCGCAACCATACTCTACTTTTTATTTACCTCAAAGACGGACTTTTATAAGGTTTGCGCCTTCCTTTTCTCCGGTATGACAATCTGCCTGATTATCTATACCGTGTGGCCCAATGGTCACTATCTGAGGGTGAACCTGGACACTCTGGGACGGAGCAATATATTTATTGATATGCTGGCCTCCATTTACTCCATGGACACGGCGACAAATGTATTTCCCAGTATCCATACCTTCAACTCCATCGGAGCCATGTTTGCCATCAATCAGAGTGAGAAGCTTCGTAATATCAAATGGATACAGTTTTCCGCCCTTATATTAACCATACTGATCTGCTTATCCACCGTGTTCCTGAAGCAGCATTCCGTGCTGGATCTCTTCGGAGGTATCGTGCTCAGCGCTATCCTGTATGCGGTAGTATACGCTCCTAACCGGCTGAAGAATCCCTCAAAGTCAAAGCAGGAGCTGTTTAAATTCTTTAATTAGAACAGGAAAATGTTATTATAAAAGGTCCGGGATTTGATCCCGGACCTTTTTTCATTTTATAACAATCCGCCGTTATACCTGTTAATTCAGCAGTTTTCCCCGCAGCATACGGTAGGTATAGTAACCGATGACAGAGATATAAATCCCCTTGAAAATATTGAATGGGGTGATGCCCAAAAGGATCAGGCTAGCCAAATCCTGTACTGCCGGCACACTGCCGGCAGCTATCCCCACAATGACATCCATTCCTCCCAGAACCTTAGCATATAACGGAAGCATTACATAATAATTCAACAGTGCACCGGCAGCAGTCATGGCTACCGTACTAATGCCAAACATGAGAAACAAATAAAGCGCTCTCCCGGATCTCTCTCTGCCCGTCTCTACGGCCGCCTTATGGACTTCCGCTTTCCGCTTTCCACCCATGTGGAGCCGGTACAGCAATCCGGCCGGGATGATGTAGGCGCTGCTGATCAGGAAATTCGCCAGCTCTCCCACCATACCTGTGGTAGAGGCGGTAATTGCTTTGATTAAGTTCTTAACCAGCTCAACGATCACACCGGCAAAGGGTCCGTAAGTCAATGCGGCAATCAATGCCGGAATATTGCTGAATTCCACTTCCAGAAACCCAAGAGGCTTAAAGGGAAGATGGATCAGCATCAATACATAGGCCAGTGCTGATAAGAGGCTGATGGTTACCATCTGCTTCGTGGAAAATAGGGATTTACTTTGATTCATCATCGTATTTGCTTTCATTTTGTTCTCTCCTTTTTTAATACAAAGGAAAAATTCCTGGCGGTGCAGAACAGATCTTAAAAAAAATGCCCTCAATTTTAAATAGATTAAAATTGGGGCATAGAAAATCGATCCTATTCTGCTTCTCTTCTCACATCCAGACTTTACTGTCGGTTTTGGAATTGCACCAAATCAATCCTTGATGATAAGATATCATCCAAGAGTCGCGGACTATACCGCCGGTCGGGAATTTCACCCTGCCCCGAAGAATTTACCTTTATTTATTTTTACAGCACTATCATACAACAGACTTTGCTTTCTGTCAATATCCTATCGGCCGAAATTTCACCGCAGCTATAACTATTCGGTTACCGTTCAGAGGGGGCATAGCTATTCGTGAAAGCGGAAGGACACTATGGTTCCTGCCCCCTTCTTACTGGATATCTTAATGGCCGCCTCCTCTCCATAGGTGAGTATCAGACGCAGATTTGTGTTATAAATACCGATATGAGCGGTCTGATCAATATTTCTGTTATGGAGGCTGCTCCGAATCTCTGCCAGCTGCCGGGAATCAATTCCGATTCCGTTATCTATGATATACACCCGGATATCGTCCCTGCTTTTGAATATTTTAATCTTGACCAGTCCCCTTCGCGGCAATTCCTTAATGCCGTGATGGAGGCTGTTCTCCAGCAGGGGCTGGAGCAGCAGATGGATCACCTTCTCCTTCAGCACGCTGTCATCATAATCCCAATACAGGATAAATGGATTTTCATACCGGAACTTTTGAATTTCCGCATAGGCCTTACAGATGGCGATCTCATCCCGGATTTCCACTCTCTTCAAGGTGTTTTCCAGAGAGTACTTCAGAATATCCGAAAGATTGTGTGTCAGCTTGCTGGCATTGTTTTCTATGGGCTTTAAACGCAGTATTTCCATATCAATGGTCTGGAGGGTATTAAAAATAAAATGAGGGCTTAATTGGAGCTGCAGCGCCGCCAGCTGGGCATCCTTCTGCTTCACCTGTGCCTGGGCCAGATTCAGCTGCAATATATTGCTGGAGATAAAAGTCTGTACAATATTATTGAATATCACATCATATTCATTTTTTGTATTCAGCCGGAGCATCTCTTTATAATTATCTCCCCTCTCTGCTATAGAGAACAGATCCAGCAGATTCTGCAGCTGTCTGAATTTCTTATTTGTTACGACCCAGCTTAAGCTGATACTCAGCAGTATGCTGAAGATAAACATAATGGAAAAGGTCAGCAGGGTGGAGTTCATGGTTTTGAACACTGCGGAATTGGGAATAAGGGAGAGAATCTGAAGATCATAATCAGGAATTGGGGAGGTGAAATAAAAATAGTCCACCCCCTGTACCTTCATACTGTAAAAGGCAGGCTTAGAATCAGAATGCTTTAATTTCACGTTATGGAAGGTATCATTATAATAATCTAAATTCTCGATTCCCGTGCTTCCGAATAAGATGTTGTTCTGGCTGTCAGTAATCAGGGTAAAGGAGTCTTCATAGATCTGATTGGAGGAAAGCATATTAGAAAGCTTTGCATAATCCAGATTGATTACCATAATCCCCCGAAAGGATTCCAGCCTCCGGAATATGGATACCGTCTCCTTGGCTGTCTCAAAGGAAAAATATCTTACCTTTCTCCGGGTAATCCACTGCTGCGTCTCTAAATGAGTATTCTGGCAGATGGAAAGCCAGTCCTTATCCATACTATCGGGAGAATTAATATTAGTGAACTCCTTGACGTTACTGAAGAAATTACCATAAGGATTATCAAAATAAATATAAATAGAATCCACATATTCGTTAAGGCTGGCACCGGTGCTGATAATGGAAAATATGGTATTCTTATAGACATTGCTTTTATAGTCCATTGATTCCCTGTTTAAAAGCTTGGAGACGGCCAGTGAAAGGGAAGGCTTGGAGGAAAACAGGGCGGTCTCTTCCGAAAATACCGTCAGGACAGAATTCACGTTATACAGAATATTAATTCTGGACTGATCCGCATAGGAAGATAGTTCCTCCTGCAGCTGATGCCTGTAGTAAATGATCAGGGAGGTGCCCAGTATGACAATTGGAAAGGTAAAATACAAAAGATACACTATTAAATTTCTAAAAAAATATTTTTTCTGTACCCTGCTATGTTTTTTCACGGAAGCTGTCCGCCTCTCTCCCGGTATTCCTTGGGGGATATATTGTAATAATTCCGAAAGGTACGGGAAAAGTTCTTCGGACTGTCATATCCGATTTCATCCGAGATCTCATATATTTTATTTCCGGTATTGCTTAACAGAACACAGGCCCGCTCCATCCTTTTTTGTAACAGATATTCTGAAAAAGAGCACCCGGTACGGCTCTTAAATAGGCGGGACAGATAACTGCTGCTCAGATGTGCTGTCATAGCGGCTTCCTCCAGAGTGGCGGTGCTCAGATTCTCCATGAGGTAGGCCTTTACCGTATGAATAATCCGTTCATAATACTGATTGGGGTGAATCTCCTGAAATGCGGCAGGTATCTGCCGGTTTAACTCGTCCCTCAGCTTTAAGAAGGCAATCATTAATGCAGGATATTTGATTGGCTTTACCAGGAAGTCCCTTACATTATAGCGCAGGGCCTGCTGTGCATAGGTGAAATCACGGTACCCTGAGATCAGGATCACATTAATCAAGGGATAATTTTCAGAGATAAGCCGGGACAGCTCAAGACCATCCACCAGAGGCATGCGTACATCCGTCAGGACAGCACAGGTATCCTGATGGCTCTTCAGGTATTGCCAGGCAGAGCTTCCGTTAGAAAAATCAGCCACGACGGAAAAGCCTGTTTCGTTCCATGGGAATAAATGAACAAGCCCGCTGCGGATATTTTCATCATCTTCCACTATAATCAACGAATACATAGGGTATCTCATCCTTTCAATGAAGCATAATGTCATATAATGATACCTTTGTGCTGATACTAACATAGCATGAAGACATTTGTCAATACGGCGGGCTTTTTCTGCTCCGCATATAATGCTACAATCTCAACAGGTGAAGGACATTCATAAAACAGAATGAACTCTACCGGAAAAATATGAGGAGGTAAGGAAATGAAGAAAGTATTAAGTATCATTGTAAGCTTCATTATGGTCTTTTCGTTAACTGCGTGCAGCAACAGCACGGAGCAAAAAAAGGGCCAGGCAGACAAGGATCCCGCCGGTGTAACCGCGAAGGCGGAGCAGCCCACGGCTGCGGCAGAGGATATCCAGCCAGAGGAACCGGTAACGCTGCGTTTTTCCTGGTGGGGCGGCGATGCCAGGCATGAAGCAACCCTGGAAGCAATCAAGCTATATCAACAGGAACACCCCAATGTAACCATTGAGCCTGAATATTCCAGCTTTGACGGTTATTATGAAAAGCTGGTTACCCAACTATCTTCGGGCAATGCACCGGATTTTTTCCAGGTGGATCAGGGCTGGGTTGCGGAATTGTACGCCAGAGGAGATTCCTTTGCCAATATGTCACAGTACTCCAGCCTGATTGATCTCTCCGCGATCCAGGAGTCCTTAATGGAGGATTATTGCACCATTAACGACGAAGTGGTAGTTCTTCCCCTGGGCTATAATGGTACGGTGTTTCTCTATAACAAAACCTTATTGGCCGACTGGTGCGACGAAAGCGGTAACTTGAAAATAAATTCCTGGAATGATTTTATTCAAGTTGGAGAGGAATTGCATGAGAAGGATCCGGAGACTTATCTTACTACATCCTTTACTGACGGTTACCTGCGCTATATTTTGAAACCCATGCTGGAGCAAATCACAAATAAGATTGATATACAGGATGATTTTACCCTTGGCTTTACAGATGAGCAGATGACCGACGCATTCTCCCGCTTTATGGAAATTTTTGATAAACAGATTTCCCAGCCCTATGACGAAGCTGTGGTTTACACCACGATGCAGAACAATCCTTTATGGCTGAACGGTAAAATCGGCGGAATCTTCCTGTTCTTCTCCAATATTGATACTGAAATTGCCGGATTGGATTATGAATACGGTGTCGCACCCATTCCGATGTTTGAAGAAGCCTCGATTTCAGGGCAGGAGTGCTGCCCGTCACTGATGGTTGCCATTAATAAGAACACCGATCAGAAACAGCAGCAGGCAGCGGCAGAATTCATTGACTGGTTCCTGAACAGCAAGGATGCCTCCCTGATTCTGAATACGGTTCGTGGTGTGCCCGGAAGCGTTCCGGCATTGGATGCCTTAAATAGCAATCATGTGCTGAGCAGTCTCATGTCGCAGGCCATTGATATTTCTAACAAAACTATTTCCTTAAAGAACGGGGCCTATGAGATGAACTCTTCCATTAAATCCGTATATGTAGATTATATGGAAAAGGTGATTTATGGGATAGTCCCTGCAGCGGATGCCGCAAAGGATATGCGGGAGGATCTGCTGGCCGTATTGGGAACGTTGAAGGAAAGATAAAACATAGACTAGTGAAATAGAAATCCAGGTCCTATGTCCCATAAGACTTGGATTTCTATTAAGGAGAGATGAGCATGCGCAAAAAAGACGAATACCTGGGATATCTCTACATTGTACCATGGCTGTTGGGATTTCTGGTATTAACCTTATATCCCTTTGTAATTTCATTTTTTTACTCCCTGACGGATTATGATGTATTCCGTATCAAATTTGTGGGACTGGATAACTACATTCGTATCTTTACAAAAGATAAAATGTTCTGGAACTCCTTGTCAAAAACCATATTATATACCGTTGTTTCCGTTCCTCTCAAACTTAGTACCGCCTTGCTGGTTGCTGTTATTCTCAACAAGCTGAAGCGCGGAAGAAGTGTTTTCTATACCATATTCTATCTTCCCTCCATATTGGGCTCCAGTGTAGCTCTGGCGATTTTATGGAAATATATCTTTAAAAATGACGGTCTGATCAACCTTTTGCTTCATGCCATCGGAGTGAACGGAGCCAACTGGATCGGAAATCCGAAGCTGGTCCTATACGTCATGATGCTGCTTCCCCTTTGGCAAATGGGGGCGCCGATGGTATTGTTTTTGGCTGCACTGAAAAATGTCCCTTCGGATGTAATAGAAGCCGCCCGGATCGATGGTGCACCTCCGGTGAAGATTTTCTTTAAGATAACCTTCCCTCTTATTTCACCGATTGTTTTCTTTAATTTAATTATGCAGACCATTGAAATTATTCAGATATTTACGCCGGCTTATTTAATTACGAAGGGAGGACCTGTAAAGCAGACCTATTTATATTCATTATATCTGTATGATACCGCATTCCGTGATTCACAGATGGGATATGCCAGCTCGCTGTCGTGGATACTATTTATCATTATCATTACATTTACTCTGGCGTTTTTTGGTTTTTCTAAAAAATGGGTCTTCTATGGTGATGAGACATGAAAACAAAAATAAATAAGTTTAATACCTATCTTTTTGTAACATTACTGGCTGTGATCATCGGCTATCCCATCCTATGGCTGTTTTTGGCCGCCTTTAAGGAGAATGCCGAGATCTTCACCTCTGCAAAGCTGCTTCCTGTGCATTTTACTTTAGACGGCTTCCGGAACGGCTGGCGCTCAACCGCGGCAGTTCCCTTTTCCACCTTTTTAAAAAACTCCTGTATTATGGTATTTCCTACGGCTGCATTAACTGTGTGCTCTGCCTGCATCGTTGCATACGGCTTCTCGAGGTTTGATTTCAAAGGAAGGAAGCTTCTCTTCACACTGATGATTTCGACTATGATGCTGCCCAATACGGTAATTATGATCCCCAGATACCTGCTGTTTCATAAGCTGGATTTACTGAACAGCTATGCACCCTTTTATGTTATGTCAGCCCTGGCTACCAATCCGTTTTTTACTTATCTGCTGATTCAGTTCTTTCGGGGAATACCTGCCGAGTTGGATGAAGCAGCTTATATGGACGGAGCCGGAAGGTGGAAGATATTGACGCACATCATTCTGCCGCTATCGAAAGCGCCTATGATATCGGCAGCCCTGTTTCAGATTGTCTGGACCTGGAATGATTTCTTTAATCCTCTGCTCTATATTGACCGGGTCAAGAATTATCCGGTATCGCTGGGTCTAAGACTGGCCATCGATGCGGATTCTGCAGTTAACTGGAACAGTATTATTGCCATGTCCTGTGTCAGCCTGCTGCCCATCATTATTATATTCCTGTTTATGCAAAAATATTTTGTTCAGGGTGTTGCTACTACCGGATTAAAAAGTTAAGCCGCTATGCGGCAGAGGGAGGTTAGAATGAAAGAAGTAAAAACAATTGCCGAGATTGATGTACTGGTATGCGGGGGAGGCTGCGCAGGCTGTGCGGCAGCTCTTGCCGCAGCAAAAACAGGTGCGAAAACCATGCTACTGGAACGAAACGGTTTTCTTGGCGGAATTGCCAGCTCCAGTATGATTTCCAACATTTATAATCATTTCGTAGCCAAGGATGGAAGGCTGGTAATGAAGGGGCTTGGCCTGGAGCTCATGGACCGGTTGATTCAAAGGAATGCGGCAACTCCGAAATGGCAGTTCCCGGATGGAAGGCTGGTTCATGATCCGGAACAGATGAAGCTGGTTTTTGATGAAATGATGGAGGATTATGGGGTACAGGTGTTGTTTCATACTATGGCACTGGCGCCCTATGTCATCGATAAAACCCTGGCGGGAGTGTATGTGAACACTCCTGATGGAGTTGCTTTTATCAGAGCAAAGCAGGTAATCGATACCACCGGTGAGTGTGATATGGCATGGAAGGCAGAAGCACCCACAAGATATGCCAGCGGAATGGCGACCCTTACCTTTAAATTCGCCAATGTGAAGCTTGAAAAGCTGTATGAACATTTCAAAAGGCATCCGGAAACCTTCCCCATCGGAATTGATGCCATGAAGAATTTTGAGGAATTTGAGGAGGTATGGCTTAACCGTGATGTTCTGTACTTTCCCCACTCCGGCGGGGAGGATTGGAACCTGTTCCAGGATGCCATTGGGAACGGGACCTTCCAAAAGGAAATCGGGGATATCTTCTCCATGGATTCCTGCTGCATCATTGGAATGAAGGGCTCGGATACCGCGGTAATCAATTCCCAGATGTGGAGAATCCCTTCCCTGGATCCCTATGTCCTGTCGGATGCCGAAGCCAGAGCCCATGACGCGGTATATTATGTGGCAGACTTTATGATCAGGAACATCCCCGGCTTTGAGGATGCCTACGTGGCTCAGATCTCGGATGAGCTGGCCCTTCGGGTAAGCAGAGGAATTATTGGTGACGAGACCTTTGATAAGGATGAGCACACCGTCCACGACAGGTTAATCTCCAATGATCCTACGGCCAACGGTACGGATATTGAATACAATATCCTGCGCAACCTCACAGACGATCCCAAATATGCAAAATCCCAGTCAATGGAAGAGAAAAACATTCATACAGATGATGTAATCGCCTGCAGACCGAGACAAATGAACTTTAAGCTAACCGGTGAATTTGTAAGTAATGATACTGTGGATATTCCCTTTGGCGTCATGCTTCCTCTGGATATCGAGAATCTTCTGGTTGCCAGCGGCAAGAGCGTATCGGCAGTTCCCCAGACAATGCTGCGTTATCAGTCGGCAGGCATGGCCCTGGGACAGGCCGCCGGAGTAGCCGCCGCCCTTGCTTCAAAGGAAGGCCTCATTGTACGTCAGGTAAATATCCGTGAGATTCAAAAAGAGCTTCTCCGTCAGGATGTCTATCTGGGTGATGAAGACAGACTTAAGGCGCTTATGAAGGAATAACGGAGGTTGTTTGTGAACACATTACGGTTCAGCCTGTGGGTGCAGCCGGGCATGGTGCTCCCTCACACACAGGATGGATGACATATAGCTGACGAGAAGCTGCTCCGTTGAAGCAGCAGATGGAGGTAGAATGAAGCCGATTCAGATTCATAATTGTGATGTACTTGTGGTTGGAGCCAGCCTGGAGGGCTGTATGGCCGCGGTCACAGCAGGAAACAGGAAAAAAGAAGTTCTTTTGATCGAAGCCAGCGGCTCCTTGGGACAAGCGGCCACAAATGGTCTGTATATTCATCTTTCTAAACAAGAAATAGTGGATGAAGAGGCCTTAAAATATGCAGAGCATATTCTGGAAAAGTCCCAGGATACAAAAAACAGTGACAAGGAGATTTATCACGACCAGAAATTAAAAATTGTACTAAAACAGCTTCTGGATCAGGCCGGTGTCCAGGTCTTGACCCATGTATTCCCGGAGGAACCGGTTTTTGACGGGGAAAGACTGGCAGGGCTTCGCCTTAATACAAAAAACGGCTCTATAGAAGCCAGGGCAGATGTAATAATTGATGCAACGGATAAAATGGAGGCTGGCGGTGCAGCCGGCTTACGCTTTGAAGCTCTTAACCCGAGAGTTAGAACGAATGTCAAGTTTAATCAGATATCTACGGAGGCGATCCGCAATGCGGCAGCCAAGGATTTTTTAATGGAAGGAAACGGATTCCTTATAGGGAAGCTGGCTTATGAGCTTGGTGCAGCATTGCAGGGTATCCAGATGTCCGCTTCAGACATGTGCTTTTGTCACAATGCTGATTACGGGGAGTTGATTGTCAATGGTCTTACAGCCGATTTAGGCGAGATTACACCATTTGCTCTCTCCCGCGCCCAATCAGGCCTGCGCCGGTTCGCCTATGAGCTTCGGGATGATTTCAAGCGTCGGCTGAAGGGCTTTGAGAAGGCGAATATTATACAGGTCGCCCCAAGACTGGATTGCTATGGATTACGCCGGGCTGCGGGAAATCCTTATGATAACCTGATCCTATTAAATGACGGCACAGAGGCTTATAGCAATCACAGGGCGATTGAGCTTGGGGTGAAGATGGGCCGCCTGATATAGAAGAGCACCAAGGAGGACGATATGAATAAGCTTGAATTTGATAAAGACGAGGTAGAAAGTGCCATTGACCGGATGGTAAAGAGAACGGCAGAAATGGATCTGACCTGGGATTGGCCCTGCGGTGTGGCTTTCTACGGAATCAGTATAGCATATGAAAAAACGGGAAAGGAGGAGTATCTGAAGCTATTAAAGGACAGGGTAGACGAGCTCATCGAATTAGGCCTGCCCCCCACATGGACCGTCAATACCTGCGCCATGGGTTACAGTCTGATCACACTGTATGATGCCACCGGCAGCCAGGAATATATGGACATCTTAATGAGTAAAATCGAATTCCTGAGAAAGGATGCCCTCCGTTTCGGAGACGGTGTACTTCAGCATACTGTCTCATCCAAGAATGATTTTCCGGAGCAGTGCTGGGCAGATACTCTTTTCATGGCAGCATTCTTGCTGTTGAAGGTAGGGGTAAAGCTTCAGAAGCAGGACCTGGTCCTTGATGCCCTGAATCAATATTACTGGCATATTAAATACCTTCAGAACAGGAACAACGGCTTGTTTTATCATGCCTATAACAACATAATGCAAGATCATATGTCCGGCTTTCACTGGGGCAGAGCCAATGCCTGGGCCGCGTATACCATGGCACAGGTAGGGCTGGTGCTTCCGGAATGCTACCTTTATCCCTGTTATATGGACATCGCCGGTTCGTTAAATGAACAGCTGGCGGCACTGAAAAAGCTGCAGACCGGGGATGGACTTTGGAGAACTCTTTTAGATGATGAAGGTTCCTATGAGGAGGTTTCGGCCTCTGCCGGAATAGCTGCAGCGATGCTGCTGAAAGGAAATCCCCTTCATTTAAAATATATTAACGCGGCGATCCGGGGACTTCTTGCCAATGTCACTGAAGATGGCAGGGTAATGAATGTATCCGGAGGAACTGCGGTAATGAAGACCCGGGCAGATTACTGCAATATCAGCAGGGACTGGCCCCAGGGCTGGGGGCAGGGGCTGGCCTTGGCCTTCCTGTCAGAGCTTTTGGAATCCCGTGACAATGCCCGTGACGGAGCTTTATAACACACTTTGTTAATCAGTTATAGGAAAAGAACGGCTGTTCAACCAATCGATTCGATTCGTTGAATAGCCGTTCTTTCTACCAGCTATATTAAAGTTAAGACTATTCCCTGCCACCCACTTAACTCAATGTCAGTAATTAACCCTCTGAACGGCAACGCCATGATCACATTTCCTTCCGGAAATTAAAGCTTCATAGACAGCTGGATCCTCTTCTTTGCCACATCCACACCAATAACCTTTACATCCACAATATCTCCTACACTCACCACATCCAGGGGATGCTTCACAAATTTCTTATCTGAGAGCTGGGAGATATGAACCAGCCCGTCCTGATGCACTCCGATATCTACAAAGGCTCCGAAATCAATTACATTCCGTACCGTTCCCTTCAATACCATTCCTTCCGTGAGATCCTTTATTTCCAATACATCGGTGCGCAGAATCGGCCTGGGCATCTCGTCTCTCGGATCTCTTCCCGGCTTTTCCAGCTCCTTGAGGATATCCGTCAGGGTAATCTCACCAATGCCCAGCTCCTCCGCCAGCTTATGCTTATCCCGGATCTTCTTTCCGATGGTGACGGCCTCCCCGTCCTGAACGGAAGCAGCTTCTGCCGTATTCTGACCGGACGCTTCCGGCGCATTCCTGCGGGATGTTCCCTGCTTAATCGGCTCAGCCTGACCCACTGCTGCTGCCAATGCCTTTCCGAAGGCAGTATTCTGGGAGCGTACAACGATAGTATCCTTCCCTGCGCGTCCGGCTTTGCTCCCGTTCCCCGATTCGTCAGCCTCTCCCGCTCTGCCGCTTGTACCCGGTTTATCCGAATTCCTCTGCCCATCCGAAGTTCCTCCTTGACTGGAGCTCCTGGATGCCTTCTGCTTTCGCGCCTTGGCCTGAATTTCCTTTACATCGGCAAGGCTCAGCCCCAGTCTCTCAAGCAGCGCTTGGGTCGCCTTATAGGATTCCGGATGAACGCCTGTGGCGTCCAGGGGATTGTCCCCGTCCTGAATTCTCATAAAGCCCGCACACTGTTCAAAGGCCTTCGGCCCCAGCTTAGCCACCTTCAGAAGTTCTCTGCGGTCACGGAAACGGCCGTTGGCTTCCCGGTAGGCCACAATGTTTTTCGCAATTACCTTGCTAATTCCGGATACATGCTCCAGCAGGGATACAGATGCGGTATTCAGATCAACACCCACCCGGTTTACACAATCCTCAACCACGCCGGAGAGAACCTCTCCCAGCTTCTTCTGGTTCATGTCATGCTGATACTGTCCCACACCGATGGACTGGGGATCGATCTTCACCAGCTCCGCCAGGGGATCCTGAAGTCTCCGGGCAATAGAGGCCGCGCTTCTCTGCCCCACGTCAAAGTTAGGGAATTCCTCCGTCGCCAGCTTGCTTGCGGAATATACGGAGGCTCCGGCTTCATTTACAATAATATATTTTACCGGCTTATGAAGCTCCTTTAAAAGCTCTACGATCACCATCTCGGATTCTCTGGATGCGGTTCCGTTGCCCACGGAGATCAGAGAAATATTATATTTATCAATAAATCCCTTTACTACCCGTTTGGACTCCTCCACCTTATTCTGGGGCGCCGTTGGATAGATCACCGTGGTGTCCAGCACCTTTCCGGTACTATCCACAACCGCCAGCTTACAGCCGGTACGGAAGGCCGGATCCCAGCCCAACACTACCTGCCCTGTAATGGGAGGCTGCATCAGAAGCTGTACCAGATTCTTTCCGAATACCTTAATCGCTCCGTCCTCCGCCTTCTCGGTAAGATCATTTCTTATCTCCCGTTCGATAGCGGGAGCAATTAAACGCTTGTAGCTGTCCTCTATAGTCTTTCTTAATATCTCACCGGTGAAGGAATTCTCTTTTATGATTACCTTTTTCTCAAGATAACGCAGAATACGCTCCTCCGGTGCGACAACCTTTACCGTGAGAATCTTCTCATTCTCTCCCCGGTTAATGGCAAGGATTCTGTGCCCTGCCAGCTTCGCCAGGGCCTCCTCGAAATTATAATACATCTCATACACGGATTCCTGCTTCTCATTCTTGGCGGCTGCGGACAGGGTTCCTTCCTGCATAGTAATCTCCCGGATATAGCTGCGGTGCTCCGCTTCATCGGAAATATCCTCCGCTATAATATCCATGGCTCCGGCAATGGCTTCTTCCACCGCGTGAACCTCTTTTTCCTCTGAAAGGTATTCCTTTGCCGCCAGTTCTACCGGCTCCGCGGTCTCCTGGGCACGAATAAGGGCAGCCAGACCCTCCAGGCCCTTTTCCTTGGCTATGGTCGCCCTGGTTCGTCTCTTGGGACGGTAAGGGCGGTATAGATCCTCTACTACCACCAAGGTGGCCGCCGCCAGAATCTGTTCCTTCAGTTCCGGTGTCAGCTTACCCTGCTCCTCTATGCTGCCCAGCACCTGGGCTTTCTTTTCTTCCAGATTTCTCAGATACTGCAGCCTTTCGCTGAGATTTCTCAGCTGCTCGTCATCCAGGGAGCCGGTTACCTCCTTGCGGTATCTCGCAATAAAGGGAATGGTATTTCCTTCATCAATGAGCTTTACAGCAGCTTCCGCCTGCTCCAGGCGAATCCCCAGCTCATCCTTCAATTGGCTTAAAATATCCATTTAGTTACTCCTTATAACTTATTCTCAGTGCTATTCCTGTCTTGTGTATTATCCGAAATGTTATTTTTACCATTTTTAATCATACCATCCGCCCACCGGTAAATCAACTGAATTCGCTTAATTTCCCACAGAAAACGCATGAGAGCCATATCTGAATAATCCATATGGCTCCCTCTTTTTTCCAAAAATTATTTTTTCTAATATCTTTCATTTAATAATGCTTTATTCCGTTTCCTTTGCATTCTCTTATTTACTGTTGTTTCCCCATTGATATTACTGTTATACAACAATTATATCATATATCAAAAAAAGTGATGTATTATTTTTTATACATCAACTTTTTTTATGTGTTTGCCGTGACCAGCTTATTTTTACATTTTATTTTGCCGGCTCTTATTCGGGTCAGCGTCATAAGAATTGTTTGGAAGCTCAGCACTCCGGAATGACAATCTCTACCTCCCGTCCCGCCTGTGCGGACTTGAAGATGCCGTCAATGATTGCCTGGTTATAAATAATCTGTGAACTGGGTACCGGCGCTTCCGTGCCGTTCTTCAGCGCATCCAGGAAGGAACGGATCTTCAGGTCGAAGAGATCTGTTTTGGAAGGGATAATCGGGATCTCTGTCTGGGTCTGCTGCCCGCACACCTCTTGATACAGGATCATAGGGCCGCCTACACTGCCGTTCCAGCATTCGGTAGAGGGTATCCGCAGACCTCCCTCGGTTCCCAGGATAATGGTATCTCCAGGAGTATCCATGTTCATCGCCCATGCAATTCTGAAGTCCAGAATAATATCACCCTCTAAGCGCACAAATGCAGCGGCGAAATCATCTACCTGGAACTTCTTGGCATACTCCGGATGAGTAGGATAATAATCCGGTCTTGTGCCAAAGAAATTAGATTTATAACCGGATACCGTAAGAGGCTTCGGGTAACCCACCGCGTTCAGCACCATGTCCAGGGAATAGCATCCGATATCCCCCAGAGCCCCGATACCGGCTGTCTCATCCTCAATAAAGGAGGTTCCAAAGGGTGTGGGAATACCGCGCCTTCTGCCGCCGCCTGTCTGAATGTAATATACCTTCCCCAGCTTCCCGGACTCCACGATTCTTTTGATCATCTTCATGTTCTCGTCCAGTCTGGGCTGGAAGCCTATGCTCAGCACCTTGCCGCTCTCTTTTTCTGCTTTTCTGATCTCTGCCGCCTCATCCAAGGTAACACACATAGGCTTCTCCAGCAGCACATGAACACCCTTCTGCAGCGCATAGATTGCGCACTGCGCATGAGTTCTGTTATAAGTACAGACGCTGACAGCATCCAGTTCCAGTGCTTCATCATCCAACATCTCTTTATGGCTGGGATAGCATTTCACTTCCATATTAAACTTGCCAAAAAAAGCCTCTGCTTTGCCTTCCACCAGGTCGGCACCGGCTACCACTTCTACATCCGGCATATGCAGATAACTTTGCATATGTGCTTCTGCAATCCATCCTGTCCCGATAATACCCACCCGTACCTTTTGGGAACTATCCACCACCGTCTCTTCCTGCACCTCTTTAAACTTATCTAAAATATTCTCTGCCATGTCTCTTCTCCTCATTGATTAAGCCAATACCTGCTTCAAATAATCCAAACTTATTATTCTCTTTACATTCTACCTTATTTGTTTTATAATTCTAGCCGTAAGCATATGACTTTTGGCCATATATTGCGGTTTTGCGAGGTGACTTATGCTATATCAAATCGAGAAAAGAGCTCTCCCCATTACAACTAATGTTTTTCACGGGCTAAGCCCGCTTCCCCATATCCATACCCATCTGGAACTGATCTGGATGGCAGAGGGAACCAGTTGTGCCAACGTGGATAATAAAGAATTTTTGATGGAACAGGGCGATTTGTTCCTGGCCTTCCCAAATCAGATTCATTTCTACCAGGATACCACTTCTTTACAGGGCTATTTATTTATCTTTTCGCAGGATCTGTTTACGGATTTAAAGGAATTGTTCCAGAATAAAGTGCCTGTTTCCCCTATCATCAAGAACAGCCGCCTTCCCAAGGATACCGAAAAACGGCTGAAAAAGATCATGAAGAAAAACAATTCTGATTCCACCTTTGACAGAATCGCCGCCAAAGGCTATCTGCTGGCACTTATGGGTGAATTACTTCCCCTTATGTCTTTGATTCCTGCCCCCTCAGACCACGACAGCATTAAGAGCGTTCTGACCTACTGCTCTGAGAACTACACGGAACCACTGAGCCTGGAGATCATATCCAGAAATCTTCACCTAAACAAATATTATATCTCCCACATCTTCAAAGAGCGAATGAATATCGGCTTCACTGATTTTGTCAACAGCCTGAGAGTCGAACATGCCTGCAATCTGCTGGAAAGAGGCTGCAGTATCACTGAAATCGCCTTTTCCTCGGGTTTTTCCTCTATCCGCACCTTCAACCGTGTCTTTGCAAACACCGTGGGAATGACTCCCAGGGAGTATTTAAAGAGAAAAATATAATATCGGATCCTTATGCCGATATTAAATGATACGGTAATGGTAAGCATCACCTTTCCATCTATGGTCTGGTTTCAGGGTGCGGGAACTATTGACCGCTGAATAAAGCTGTATTATAATGAAAGCGTAGTGAGCATGATGCGAGCTGGCTCGTAATCATGCGATCGGAGCCGGAGATCATGAACCCGGTTTTAGTTCATGGTATAATAAAAGCGCAGTGAGATCCGTATTTGATTGCAAAGGAGGTGTTTCCATGATCGGAGGTATTTCTTATATATCCTATTCCTTTCCGGCTGCCGGTGTAAATCCCGTCAATGCCCCGGTTTCCGCAGTCAGCAGAGTCAGCCCCTTGCATCCGCCAGGAGAAAAGAACAGAATCTATGCAGAGCAGACCAGCCCTTCAGAATGCAAGACCTGTAAGGAACGCAAATATGTGGATGGTTCTAATGAGACAGACGTTTCTTTTAAGACCCCTGCCCATATTTCTCCCCAGGCTTCCTATGCAGCGGTAGCCGCCCATGAGCAGCAGCACGTCTCCAATGCCGCAGCCGAAGGCAGCTTCCTGCGGGGTATGAATTTTGATGCGGTAGCATAAACCGAATAACTATTGAGAATTGAGAAAAGCTGTCCGCGAAGCCGGGCAGCTCTTTTTACGCAACAAATGGCTCAAAAACCGAGCCATTTGCTGTTTGGACAAACCATATATTTTTCAATCACATCCGATTGGTCAGGATGCGTCCGTCAGACCTGGGATAAGGCGAACTTTTCATGCAGGGAATTCATTGCCTTTTCCACGTGAGCCACGTCAATCAGTACCGTTGCCCGGATTTCAGAGGTAGAGATCATCTTAATATTCACGCCCACATCATAGAGAGCCTCAAACATCTTGGCTGCCACTCCGGGATTGGAGAGCATTCCGGCACCCACGATGGATACCTTGGCAACCTCCCTCTCCACGTCGATCTTCTGGCACTTTAAGCTGCCTCCCCGATGCCTTTCAAGGGTTGCAACCGCCTCATCCAGGTCATCCTCCTTCACCGTGAAGCTGATGTCCTTGGTGCCGTCCCTTCCGACGGACTGAAGAATGATATCCACATTGACATTATGCCGGGCCAGATGATTGAATAATTTGAACGCCACTCCCGGCTGGTCTTCCAATCCGATTACCGCGATACGGGCCGTATTCTTATCACAGGCCACGCCGCTTACAAGCATTTTCTCCACTTTTACTACCTCCTTGACCACCGTGCCCTCCGAATAATTTAAACTGGAGCGGACCACCAGCTGTACCCCGAATTTTTTTGCCATTTCTACGGAGCGGTTATGCAGAACTCCCGCTCCAAGGGACGCCAGCTCCAGCATCTCATCATAGGTGATGGCGTTCAGCTTCCTCGCACTGGGAACAATCCTGGGATCTGCGGTGAACACACCGTCCACATCCGTATAAATCTCGCAGGCATCCGCATGCAGAGCCGCTGCCAGAGCCACCGCCGTGGTGTCGGAGCCGCCCCTGCCCAAGGTCGTATAATCATCGAATTTATTCACTCCCTGAAAGCCGGTAACGATAACCACCCTTTTGTTCTCCAGTTCATTCTCGATTCGTTCCGTATCAATCCGCTTCAGCCTTGCGTTGCCATATACACTGGTGGTATGCATGGCAACCTGGTAGGCGTTCAAGGATACGGCGGGCACTCCCAGACCGTCCAGCGCCATCGCCATCAGAGAGACGGAGACCTGTTCCCCGGTAACCAGGAGCATATCCAGCTCCCGCTTGGAAGCCCTGGGATTGATCTCCTTTGCCTGGGCCAGCAGAAGGTCCGTTGTCTTTCCCATGGCCGACAGAACAATTACCAGCTCATCGCCCCTTCTGTAATCCTCCGCGATTCTCCCGGCAACTCTCATGATTCGTTCCTTATCCCCGACACTGGTTCCGCCAAATTTCTTAACAATTAACATAGCTGCCTCCTAAATTTCCAGTAACAGTTCGGCCTATGTCCTCCTCCCTGCCACAGGCTGAACTCTTATACCATCCTATTTCGCAAATAATCGATTGATTACCGTATAACCTTCCATAATCTCATTGCCGCTCTCTCTGGCCTCTTCCTCGTTATAATGCCAGCTATGCTTCTGTTCCTCGGTGCTGTCATACAAAAGGTAGGGCACCGGATCACTGGTATGGGTCCGGCAGCGGATCGGGGTCGGGTGATCCGGCATGATCAGCATGCGAAAAGCCGTTCCGGATTTTCTCAGCTCCTCGGTTACTATCTTAATTACCCGCTGATCCAGATATTCGATGGATTTTACCTTATTGGCTATATTGCCTTGATGCCCCATCTCATCGGGGGCCTCAACATGAATGTAAACAAAATCATAATCGTCTTCCACCAGTGCCTTCACTGCCGCCATGGCCTTCCCCTCATAATTCGTATGAAGGGTTCCGTTGGCACCGGGAACCTCAATCACCTTCATCCCGGCTCCTACGGCAATGCCCTTGAGCAGGTCAACAGCGGAAATCATGGCACCCCGCTTATGATTCTTCTCCTCAAAGGAGGTCAGGGCCGGTTTGGTTCCCGCTCCCCAGAACCACAGGGAATTGGCCTTATTCAAGCCCTTTTCTTTCCTTGCAAGATTAATGGGATGGTTATTTAAAATATCATAGCTGCGAATCATCATGGACCGGAAGTCCTCTTCCTTCGGCAGGTACTCTCCGATGACCCTCCCCAGAATATCGTGGGGCTGAACCAGATCCACCACCTCTCCCCGGTCCCAGATGGTCAGATGCCGATAGCTGGTTCCTACATAGAACTGATAGATCTCGTTCCCCATCTCTTTCCTTATGGCTTCCACCAATACCGCGGCTTCTTCCGTGGATATCTCTCCCGAGCTGTGATCCAGCATTCTCTTCTGCTCATAGGCTTCCTCTTCCTCAGATAGAGTAACAATATTGCAGCGAAGAGCGATATCCGTGGGCTTCATGTCAACTCCGATACTGAGAGCCTCCAGCGGAGACCGTCCGGAGTAATATATTCCGGGATGATACCCTAGGACTGCCAGATTGGCGGTGTCACTGCCGGGCTTCATTCCTTCCGGTATGGTATGCGCGATTCCCATCTCTGATTTTGATGCCAGCTCATCCAGCATGGGTGTGCCGGCTGCCATCAGAGGGGTGGCGTTGTTCAGCTCAGCCAGCTTCTCATCGGCCATGCCGTCACCCAGAACAACAATGTATTTCATATCCTCAAGTCCTTTCCTCTTACGCAAACTTATTTCGTAAATAAATCCATTCCCAGCTTCCTTCGGGGCCATCTAAAACCTGACACGGATTACACTTAGAACGCCATCCAGGGCTTCCTTCTTTACCTTCATCTCCTGCTCTGTGATTCTTGCGGTTACAAAGGCATACTCCCCTTCCAGCCCCGGTACGGCTACCTCTTCCACCGGTCCGAAGAGCTCCCGTACCTTCTCCCTCAATGCATCCGGCTTTCCCGATATGCGCAGGAAGAAACGGTGGCTCACCTTCCCAAGATCCGTCAGCTCCAGCTTCCTGCTGCTCCAGATGGTCCAGATGTTCTTGCCGATATGCTTGGCGGCATCCACCACATCCGCCACAACCGCGCTGGCTGTCGGCAGCTTGCCTGCTCCGCTTCCGTAGAACATAACATCCCCGATGACATTTCCTCTGACAAAGATCCCGTTGAACACATCATTTACGCTGTACAGAGGATGGTCTGCCTTGATAAGCACCGGTGCCACCATGGCATATACATGGGAATCATCCCCCCGGACACTGGAAGCAAAGAGCTTCACCCTGGCTCCCATCTCCTTGGCATATTTAATATCCGTATCTGTAATCTTCGTAATTCCCTCGGTATAAATATCCTCAAAATCCACCTGCATGCCAAAGGCAAGAGAGGATAGAATGGCAATCTTCCTGCAGGCATCATGCCCCTCCACATCCGCACTGGGGTTGCGCTCCGCATAGCCCTTCTTCTGCGCGTCGGACAGGGCCGTCTCAAAATCCAGGCCCTCCTCACTCATTTTAGATAATATATAGTTGGTGGTACCATTTAATATACCTGTAATTTCAACAATTTCATCCGCTGTCAGGGATTGATTCAGCGGCCGTATAATCGGGATTCCGCCTCCGACGCTGGCTTCAAAGAGAAAGTTCAAATCCCTCTCCTTGGCCAGATCAAGAAGCTCTGCTCCATGCTTTGCCACCAGCTCTTTATTGGAGGTTACAACACTCTTCCCTTTTAACAGCGCCTGCTTTACAAAGCGAAAGGCCGGTTCAACACCACCCATTACCTCTACGACGATACTTACTTCCGGATCCTCTAATATGATATTGACATCATGAACCAGCTTCTCCATAATCGGATCCCCGGGGAATTCCCTCAGATCCAATACATATTTCACGTTAATCTGATCTCCGGCTCTCTTCTTTATGCTCTCTCCATTGGTATCCAATACCTCTACCACACCGGAACCAATGGTGCCATATCCTAACACTGCAATATTTATCATGTCGCGCCCCCTTTTCTGCTGTAGCTATCTGATTATATCATTCTCTTGAAACCAATTTTACATAATGAACCCCATCCATCGCCTCAATGGTTTCCATCAGAGCCGACGCGCTGTCTGTCTGCGGAAGGATCTCAATGCTCAGCGTCAGCAAAGCAATCCCATTCACCGGAATACTTTGGTGAATGGTCAGGATATTGGCCTCGCTCTTAGCCACCTGGTTAAGAACCTTGGAGAGCAGCCCCGGCTTATCATCCATCTGAAGCATGAAGGTAATGGTCTTTCCTCTGGTATTCTCATAAAAAGGAAAGATATCATCCTTATATTTATAAAAAGAACTTCTGCTGATTTGAGCGGCATCTGTCGCTTCCTGGACTGTCATGACCCGCTCGGAATCAAGCAGACGCTTTGCTTCTACCACCTTGAGCAGCACCTCCGGCACCGCTTTTTTCTTTACGATAAAGTATTGATCATTATTCATGTGTTTGCACCTCCCGAATTTTTCCGCGGCAGTATATACCTTATGGGAAGCCGCCTTTCAAACCTCCGGTAAAAAGCACCGGGGCACAAAGCCCTTCCAGTGTGTGTACGACAGATACAATTGTCTTCTCAAGAAAGATATACTACCATATATTTATGCACATTGCAATAGCATTTTCAATCTTTGTAACTTATGCTTGAAACACCTCGGATAATTATAAGTCACCTTGTATAAAAATAAATCACCTGATCAATCAAAAGAGCATGCTGCATCCCAACTGTAAAAGTTATTTCTGCACCACGCTCTTAGACAAGGTTCTATTCTGCTATAAAATTTTCGATAGGAATTCCCGCAGTCTGGGATGGGTCGGATTCTCAAAGAAATCCTCCGGAGAATTCTCCTCCACAATCTGCCCCTCATCCATAAAAAGAATCCGGTTTGCCACCTTCTTGGCAAACCGCATTTCATGGGTCACCACCACCATGGTCATCCCCTCATCCGCCAGCTGCGCCATCAGATCCAGCACCTCCCCTACCATCTCCGGATCAAGAGCAGAGGTAGGCTCATCAAAAAGCATCACATCCGGGTTCATTGCCAGGGCACGGATAATGGCAATCCGCTGCTTCTGTCCGCCGGACAGCTGATTCGGATAGGCCTCCGCCTTCTCTGTCAGGCCAATTCTCTTCAGCAGCTCCATAGCCTTCTGCTGGGCTTCTTCCTTTTTCATAATCCCCAGCTGCACCGGTGCCAGGGTAATATTCTCCATAACCGACAAATGAGGGAATAGATTGAACTGCTGAAAAACCATTCCCATTTTACAGCGCATTTTATTAATATCGGTTTTCTTATCGGTGATATTATGCCCCTCAAACCAGATCTCTCCCTCCGTGGGGATCTCCAGCAGATTCAGACAGCGCAGAAAGGTGGATTTACCGGAGCCTGAAGGCCCGATTACTACAACCTTTTCCCCCTTCTCTATGGAGGCATTGATGCCATTCAGAACCATATGGCTTCCAAAAGCCTTTTTCAAATTCTTAGTTACGATCACCTCTCGCCATCCCCCTTTCCAGTATACCCAGTAATTTTGTCAGTCCCATTACCATCAGCAGATAGCATGCGGCAGCAATGATCAGGGGAGGCAGAATATCCCAGGTTCTTGACCCGATATACTGTGCCGCCTTGGTGAGATCCGTCACCGCAATCACGCCTGCAACAGAGGTTTCCTTGATTAATACAATAAACTCATTGCCCAGGGCCGGAAGAATATTCTTCACCGCCTGGGGCATGATAATCAGTCTCATGGTCTGCATATAGCCCAGCCCCAGAGAACGTCCCGCCTCCATCTGTCCCTTGTCGATGGACTCGATACCCGCACGGATAATCTCCGCCACATACGCTCCCGAATTGATTCCGAAGCAAATGGCGCCCACTACGATTTCATTGGTATTGCGGGAGGTGAAAACCAGGTTGTAAATGATCAGCAGCTGAACCATCAAAGGGGTTCCTCTGATGATTGTAATGTAGGTATTACAGATGGCCGAAAGCCATTTCATATTGGAGCTTGCCGCGGACACCTTGAGAACCGCCACCAGGATTCCGATTGCGATACCCAGGGCAATGGCAAAGACGGATATCAAGAGGGTCACTTTGATGCCGCCCAGATAAGCGAGATATCTCTGATCCGGAATCAATGCATTATAAAAGGATTCTACTATATTCAACTTCTTACCTCCCGCTATGAAAGACGGGGGCTGTTGGTATGGATAACAGCCCCCCTGATCTACTATTGATTGCTATCAATCTATGTTCATATGCTTCTCTTTAATCTCGTCTATTTTCCCGCTGTCCTTTAATTCCTGCAATACGGAGTTGACGGTTTTCAAAAGCTCCGCATTTCCTTCCGTCACTGCGACGGCATATTTGTCCTGGAACAACACACCATCCAGAATTATCAGCTCCGGATTTGCAGCTACCAATGCCTTTGCAGGAATGTCATCCATGATAATGCAGTCGATCCTGCCATTCTTCAGATCCTCCGATGCCTGGGCAAACTTGGTGTAGCGCTTAATATCCTTTGCCGTAATATTATCAGATACATAATAATCCGCTGTGTTGCCCTGCTGTACACCGATGATCTTATCCGTCAGGCCGGCATCATCTGCTGTTGCCACTCCCGGAGCATCCTTTTTTACAACAACCACTTCGTCTGCCTGGGCATATTCTATGGAGAAGTCCATTATCTTGTCCCGCTCTTCACTGATGGATAAGCCCGCTGCCAAAATATCAATGGTACCGTTCTGAACCGCCAGAAGGGCTCCGTCAAAGTCCATGTTCTTAATCTCCAGCTTTCTTCCCATTTTATCGGCAATGGCCTGAGCGATTTCAATATCAATTCCTACAATCTCATTTCCTTCCATATACTCATAGGGCGGAAATCCCGCTTCTGTTCCCAGAATCAAAGTCTCTTCTTTTTCTTTTTTACAGCCCGCCAGCAAAACCGTTGTTATAACGGCTGCCGTCAGGATGCTGATTAGCCTCTTTTTCATGTCTTTCTCTCTCCCTTTCTACCTCCGGCTAAATAGCCGCTTTCATTTTCTCTTGCTCCTCCCGGGATAAAATCCCGTTGTTGTCCAGCAGAATAACAAGCCTATCCTCCGCACTGGCTATAAGCTTAATATAAGAGGTATCCTCATTCTCTACAATAGAAGGCACTTCATAAATCCGATCACTCTCAAACTGGAGAATTTCACTCATCCGATCCACCTCATAGGCGGTCCGTATTCCGTTGGAGACGGTGATAACAAGCCTGGTTTCCTCATTAGGCTCTATATCCTCCAGGCCGAATTTACGACGAAGGCTGTAAACCGGAATAATATCTCCTCTCAGGCGGATAATTCCCTTCAGATTATGAGGGAAATCAGCCACCGGTTCAATATTCATGTACTTCTCAATAATGTTGACTTCCATAATATCCAAACCGTATTCCCTGCCTTCCAGCAGGAATATTGCCTGCTTCGTACTCTCCATAATATCCTCCATCCTGCCGCAACCCCGCGAATTTGGGCGGCAGCACAAATTTGCCGTGTGAAACTCAGAAACACTTAATCTGCGTATTTTGCAGACTCATCATTTCTTTTCACACTATCCTCCCATCCTAGGCATCCGCGCTGGAATTACTCTGTGCGTTCCATTTTAAATATGCATTAATAAAGGGGTCCAGATTGCCGTCCAGAACACTGGCGGCATTCCCAAGCTCCTCATTGGTACGGTGATCCTTTACCAGAGTGTAGGGCTGCATTACATAGGACCGGATCTGATTCCCCCAGGCAATATCCTTGACTTCTCCCCGGATTCCGCTGATCTTTTCCAGATTCTCCTGCTGCTTCAGCAAATACAGCTTGGCCTTCAGCATCTTCATTGCCCTGTCCTTATTCTGAAGCTGGGAACGTTCATTCTGGCACTGTACCACAATGTTGGTAGGGATATGGGTAATTCGGATTGCAGAGGAGGTTTTATTGACATGCTGACCGCCGGCACCGCTGGAGCGATAGGTGTCGATTCTCAGATCTTCCTCGTTGATCTCTATTCCCGTATCCTCCTCGATATCCGGCATAACATCACAGGATACAAAAGAGGTCTGGCGCTTTCCGGCAGCGTTGAAAGGAGAGATACGCACCAAACGGTGAACCCCCCGCTCCGACTTCAGATAACCGTAAGCATTTATGCCGCTGATCTCCAGGGTAACTGACTTCAGTCCGGCTTCCTCTCCCTCCAGAAAATCAATCATCTCTGTGGTAAAGCCCTTCTTATCCGCCCATCTCTGGTACATACGGCACAGCATACTGGCCCAGTCACAGCTTTCCGTGCCCCCCGCCCCTGCATGCAGGGTAAGGATCGCATTATACTTATCATATTCACCGGATAACAGGGTTCGAAGCTTCAGCTCTTCTAAATTACCGATAAAGCTGTCCAGCGCTTCTTCAATCTCGGGCAGCAAAGAGGCGTCTCCCTCCTCGTACCCCAGCTGAATCAAGGTCTGAACATCCTCAAAGTCACGCTTCAGATGCTGATATTCCTCGATGGTGTCCTTGAGATTCTTCAATTCCTTCATATAAGCCTGGGCCTTGTCATTATCATCCCAAAATCCGGCTTCCTCCATGGTTTGCTCAATTTCTTCAACCCTTAAGCTTTTATTAGCCAGGTCAAAGTGAATCCCCCACTTCAATTAATGGCTTTTCGTAAGTACTTAATGCATATTTATACTGATCTAACTCAACCATTTCATCACCTCTTCCATGATATTATATATTAAAACTTATGAAATCACAACAGGTTTTGCATATAAATACATAATAATCTTCTATGCATGATTACTATGCATTCCTGCCGCAGCAATGCTTGTATTTTCTTCCGCTTCCGCAGGGGCAGGGATCATTGGGCTGTATCTTTTTCGCGGCACGCTTGACGGGGGCATTGGCTACGCTGTCGTCACGGTTCGTTCCGGTCACCTTGGCTACCTGCTCCCTCTCCACTCTCTGCTCAATCCTTACATGAAGAAGAGCCTTAACGGTATCCTCCCGGATTGCGGCAATCATGTCGTCAAACATTTCAAAGCCCTGGAACTTGTATTCCACAATGGGCTGACGCTGGCCATAAGCCTGCAGGCCGATTCCCTGGCGCAGCTGGTCCATATCGTCAATATGATCCATCCACTTGCGGTCAATTACCTTAAGCAGAATCACACGCTCTATCTCACGGATCTGTTCCGGCTCCGGGAACTCCGCTTCCTTCTCCTCATACAGCTTTACCGCCTCTTCCTTCAGATGCTGCAGAAGATCATTCTTCGACATGCCTCTTAACTGTTCGGCATCAAATTCAATCTCCGACAGAGGAATAATCGGAAGAAGGAGCTCTCTCAATTCAGGGAAGTCCCACTCCTCCGGTGCCTGGTCATCGCTGATGCAGGTATTGACGCAGTCCTCCACCGTATCGGTAATCATGCGGTAAATGGTGTCACGCATGCTTTCTCCGTCCAGCACCCGCCTGCGCTCCGCATAGATAATTTCTCTCTGTTCATTATTTACCTGGTCGTATTCCAGGAGATTCTTTCTGATTCCAAAGTTATTGCTCTCTATTCTCTTCTGGGCCCGCTCTATGGCATTGGTCAGCATCTTATGCTCAATCTGCTCCCCTTCCTGCAAGCCAAGGGAATTAAAGATCCCCATGAGCCGCTCCGAACCGAACAGACGCATCAGATCGTCCTCAAGAGAAATGAAGAAACGGGATTCACCCGGATCTCCCTGTCTTCCGGCACGTCCGCGCAGCTGATTGTCGATACGTCTGGCCTCATGCCGCTCCGTACCGATAATCTTCAGACCGCCGACTTCCACCACGCCTTCGCCCAGCTTAATATCCGTACCACGTCCGGCCATATTGGTGGCGATAGTAACCGCCCCCAGCTGTCCGGCATCCGCTACAATCTCCGCCTCCAGCTCATGAAACTTCGCATTCAATACCTTATGGGGAATATTATGCTTCTTCAGTATGGCGCTGATTTCCTCGGAGGCCTCGATGGTAATGGTACCTACCAGAACCGGCTGTCCCTTCTGGTGAGATGCAACGATCTCATTGATAATCGCCTTCAGCTTCTCCTTCTGGGTCTTATATACCGCATCCTGAAGGTCAACACGGGCAATGGGAAGGTTGGTGGGAACCTCGATAACATCCATGCCGTAGATCTCCCGAAACTCCTTCTCCTCCGTTAAAGCCGTACCGGTCATACCGCATTTTTTCTTATATTTATTAAAGAAGTTCTGGAAGGTGATGGTGGCAAGGGTCTTGCTCTCCCTCTTAACCTTAACATTTTCCTTCGCCTCAATTGCCTGGTGCAGTCCATCGCTGTAACGTCTGCCGGGCATAATACGGCCGGTGAATTCGTCGACGATAAGAACCTCGTCCTCCTTCACCACATAGTCCTTATCCCGGAACATCAGATTATGGGCACGAAGAGCCAGGATGATATTATGCTGGATCTCCAGATTTTCAGGATCCGCCAGATTCTCCAGACTGAAGAAGCGTTCCACCTTCTTGACACCCTCTTCGGTAAGGTGTACATTCTTTTCCTTCTCATTTACAATGAAGTCTCCGGTCTCCTCCACCTCTTCCTTCATAATGGCGGCCATCTTGGTCAGCTCAACACCGACGCCCTTTTTCATCTGTCTGGCCAAAATATCGCATACACGGTATAATTCCGTAGACTTGCCGCTCTGGCCGGATATAATCAGAGGAGTTCTCGCTTCGTCAATTAAAATAGAGTCAACCTCATCGATAATTGCATAATTCAGATCTCTCTGAACCAATTGCTCCTTATAGATTACCATATTGTCTCTCAGATAATCAAAGCCCAGCTCGTTATTAGTGGCATAGGTAATATCGCAGGCATAGGCCTCACGGCGCTCATCCTTCTCCATGCTGTTGAGGATAACACCGACCTTAAGGCCCAGAAATTCATGAATCTGCCCCATCCACTCCGAGTCACGCTTTGCCAGGTAATCATTGACGGTCACTACATGAACACCCTTACCCTCCAGCGCATTCAAATAAGAAGGAAGTGTGGAAGTAAGTGTCTTACCTTCACCGGTACGCATCTCCGTAATTCTTCCCTGGTGCAATATAACACCGCCGATCAGCTGGACTCTGAAATGCCTCTGTCCGATGGCTCTCTTCGCTGCCTCTCTCACGGTAGCATAGGCTTCTACTAATATATCATCCAGGGTCTCCCCATTCTTGAGTCTGTTTTTAAATTCCGTCGTTTTTGCCCTGAGCTCCTCGTCCGTCAGCTTTATATATTCCGGTTCCAGTGCTTCTATTCTGTCTACGATCGGTATCACACGCCTGACTTCTCTCTCGCTATGAGTTCCAAATACCTTTTCTATCAATCCCATACTTGTTCACTCCTGTACTATCCAAATTTGATCCCAAAGTGTCTTTTACGCAAAATCATTCAACTAGTATTGTAACATTTACCTTGTCACTATTCAACTTAATTTTGTCCTGTTCCAATATTCTCCGTTTTTATATCCCCCGACAGGGTTGCTTATAGCGCTGCAGCAGATATGTACAAAGGAGCTGCTCCATTACGGAAACAGCCCCTCATCATCCATTCTATTCAGAAATCTTAGTATTCCGGCTCAATCAAACCGTAGGTATTGCCCTTTCTCTTATACACCACGTTCACTTCATCCGTCTGTGCATTCCGGAATACATAGAAACTATGCCCCAGAAGCTCCATCTGAACACAGGCCTCTTCCGCATCCATGGGCTTGATGGCAAAACGCTTTGTCTTCACAATCTTAATGGCATCATCCTCATAGTAATCATCTTCGATGAAGGCCTGGTTAAAATTCGAGGATGCCTGCTTATGGTCGATCAGCTTGTTCTTGTATCTTCTCAGCTGACGTTCGATGATCTCCTCTACAAGGTCGATGGATACATACATATCATTGCTTACTTGCTCTGCTCTAATTATATTTCCCTTAACAGGGATTGTTACCTCGATTTTCTGTCTTTCTTTTTCAACGCTGAAGGTCACGTGAATCTCAGTGTCAGGAGTGAAGTATCTTTCGAGTTTGCCAATCTTCTCATAAACAGCCGTTTTCAGGCCTTCGGTCACCTCAATATTCTTACCGCTAATAATATAACGCATAATGTCCAACTCCTTTTTGCTTTCTTGTTAGCATACGTTGACATCAACGTATAAACACTTCTGTGTTTCTCATTATACCATCTCGGCAAGCGTCCATGGTATGGCACTTCGTGCCAGGATGCGCACTCCGCTTTGCTCCGGCGCGGTATAATGTCTATCGACATTATACCATATCCCTGGAAAAGTGACAAGCTACTTTCCATTTTCCTGTATTGTACAACCTTCTTCAATTAACTTAATATTCCTATATATTTGTATATTCCTTACTATTATGGCTTAATTTTATTATTTTTAATCAAATAAAGTTCGCTTTTCCTTATTGTCCGACAACTGGATTGTCAAGTAGTAAAATTGAAGTTTCGAGGCCCATAACACGATTTATCATAAGTCACAAAACGCATTTTCGTTATTGACAGTCATTTTCATATCCGACAAGAGTAGAGCTTAAATGTGGATAATGTGGATAAATCCGTGTATAACTCCTCATGAGTTAAAAATAGGCCTTTTTAATTGTGGATAACTTTTTGATAAATTGCACAAGCCCCCGTGGAACCCCCCATTTATTCCCTCCTTTGGCATGTCTTTTGTGCAGGTTGTACATTCCTCAGCTTGTCAATAGGAATTTCTGATAATTTTTAAAATTTAAGTTGCACGGAAAACGTCACTTAAATTTAATCAATTTAAAGAATATTTATTTATTATCCATTTATTCTAAATTCAACCATCCGCCATGATATTTGATGCTGTTAAAAAGACCGGAACAGGAACTTCCTCCCCAAGGGAGCAAAGCTTCTGCCCGGTCTTCATCCAATCATTTTTCCGCAGCCTCTCTTTTATGCAGCCGCATCTCATATTGATCCACCTTATCTGCCAGAAACGGAGCAAGGCCGATAAATTCGGCCCCATAGACCTTGGTATCGCTCTCCGACAGATGAGCTCTGACAATTCTCATTACCACATGAAAATAATCACCGTCGCCAAGATTAATCCTGCCTCGGAAATAATACCCCAGAGGTAAGCTGGCTTTGCTGGTAAACCCTATCCCGCTTCTTGAAATATCCACCACGGATACCATTACATTCAGATCCCGGATCACGATATAATCCTGCTTAAAAACTTCATCCACCTCTAAATGCAGTTCAATGGGAAGCCGTTTGTTCTTTCTCCTGTCCTTGTAGTCATTCTCAGGCATATCCATTCCCTCCTTAACTTATGGTTCTGTTCTATATGTATAACTCAGCCTCCCCTTACATCCTTCTTCCGTACAACTTTCTTCAAAGTAACCTTCTGTGAAGCTGGCGCATATTTGAATTCGTGTATTGATTTAATTTTAGCACACTTTAGATAAATTTCCAATAAAATTTAATTTTATTGGAAATCTTTTGTCATATTGGACCTTTGCAGAATCCTATTAAAGAAAGGCCCAGGAATCGCCCCGGGCCTCTCTTCTTCACTCACTAATTTATAATTCTTCTTACACAATAAATCGTTCTGTACGATACATTGGAGCGGATAATGCCCTGCTTGGTGCTTGCCGCATGCACGATCCTGCCGTCACCGATATACATGGCAACATGATTCACGGTTCCCTTGCTGTTGGCATAGAACACCAGATCTCCCGGCTTCATATCTGTCTTGCTTACCTTCTTTCCCGCAGAAGCCGCCTGACTTCTGGAATCTCTGGGAATGGAGTAACCGAAGTCGGCATAAACCGATTGTACAAATCCCGAACAATCCGTACCCTTGGTAAGGCTTGTCCCTCCATACACATAGCGGTTACCTACAAATTTCTGAGCATAGGTTATAATCTCATTGCGAAGCGATGCGTTGGAACCGGAATCCGAGCTGCCGGAGGAGCTGGAGCTTCCCGAAGAACTGGAATCCGACTTGCCGGAGGAACCGGAGCTTCCCGAAGAACTGGAGCCCGACTTGCCGGAAGAGCTGGAATTCTTCTTTGCCTCGGCTGCTCTTCTGGCCGCCTCGGCACGCTCTGCTTTTTCCTGTTCCAGCTTCGCCTTACGTTCTCTCTCCGCACGCTCTGCCTCTTCCTGCTGGCGCAGGATACGCTGCTCTTCCTCAATGGAAATCGCAAACTTAAATACCACCTTAATATCAACATAACGGCCGGATACATAACCGGTGAAATCTTTTCCCGTTGCATCATCGGTACCCAGCACGATTTCCACCCATTCACCGTAGTTTTTCACAACCGGATAAGTCTCTCCCTCCGGAAGCAGGATCAGAGTCGTAGATGTGGTGTTCATCTCTTCTCTCAGCCTCAGGGTCTTGGTTCCTTTTACCGTTGCATATTGCGACGCGTACTCATCCACCATGGCCTCGGCATCCCTTCCGGTAGCCAGATAATTCGATGCTATGTATCCTTCCACATCCCCGGACTTAATCCTTACCCAGTCTCCCTCCAGATACTCCAGGATATCCGCCGCACAGCCCCGATACAGCTTACCGACAATCTTGCTTTCGGTAGAGGGGGCGCTTCTGATATTAACATAACTGTCTGCTATGGACACTCCAAGATTAACATAGGGTGACAGAACCTCCGTCTTCAAAATCTTAATCAGCGTCTTATCCGCAGTCACAACATCCGTCTTAGTTGACGCATAATAATTATCTAATAGATAAGCAAAACCAGCAACACCCTGCTCTGTCGGAAAAGTATCCGCCTTGGCAGAGGCTGCCGGAATTGATATACAGAACGCAGCCGACGCAATAAAAAGTGCTGTCTTAATTGCCTTGCTTCTTCTCATGTATGAATTACCTCCACGAAACGGACATCCGCAAATATTCTTTGCCGGATGCCATGGGCATGATATTCTCTCTCATGCATCAAATGATCCCAGATTTACAACCGTCAAGCATTACAGAGTCCCGACAGCCGCATAGGGAAAGCAATAATCTCTTTTTCTAAATTGTTACGAAATTATTACACCCGTTTGTGGATATTATAACAAAAACATAAGATAGTGTCAATCATAAACAACGCAAAAACGACATATAATTTTACTGAAATGCCGAGTTTCACTAAATTTGGCTGATATTACCCATTTTTCTACTATTCCAAATTATTCAAATATCTTTCTACTGCTGTAATGGCATTGGCTCCATCGGAGGCTGCGGTAATGATCTGGCGCAGCTCCTTTGTTCTGACATCTCCCGCGGCAAAAATTCCCGGCACATTGGTCTCGCAGCTCTCATCCGCAATAATATAGCCTGCCTCATCCACGGCAACCACCTCTTTATAGAGTCCGGAGCTGGGCAGATAGCCTACCGCAATGAATATCCCTGCGATATCATAGCTGTTCTTCTCATCCTTCTTAAGGTTTTTCACCTCGATGGATTCTACCCTGTCCTCGCCGTTGATTCGCTCCACAACACTGTCCCACAGAATCGTTACATTCTCCAGAGCCAACAGTCTTGAGACAATACTCTTGGAAGCCCTGAACTGATCCCTCCTGTGAATCACATAGACCTGCTTGCAGATTCTTGCCAGGAAGATGGCGTCCTCGACCGCCACATCCCCGCCGCCGACAACCGCAACGGTCTTATTCTTGAAAAAGGCTCCGTCACAGGTAGCGCAATAGGAAACTCCCATCCCGGACAGCTTCTCTTCCCCTTCCACCCCTAAATGCCGGGGCGCTCCGCCTGTGGCGATTACAACCGCCTTAGCACTGTATCTGGTCCCGTCGTCCATGGTTATTACCTTAATGTCCCCTTCCAGGGCAAATCCCGTAACCTCCCCGTTGACAAAGCTTGTATCCAGCTTATCCGCGTGCTCCCGGAATTTTGTGCTTAATTCAAAGCCGCTGATACCGGGTGTGCCGGGATAATTATCCACCTCATAGGTATTGATAATCTGTCCTCCGCTTAATCCGGCCTTCTCAATTACAATAACACTTAATTCCGCTCTTTTGGCATAGATGGCCGCCGCCAGTCCGGCAGGGCCGGAGCCGATAATAATAACATCATATACCATAACAAATTCCTCCTTAAAGTTATCTATTTTATGATTTATTCTTTGACTGTGGATAAAACTATGCTATAATAATTACGTATACTATACTATTTTATTTTTATTGTTTCAGTAACATTATTACTAATTGAAATATACTTCATTCATTTCACATGAGAAAGAGGTGTTTCCTATGACAATTAACTCCATGGCTCCTGCGTCCGCCGCCGTTTCCGCCGGCAATGCCACGATCAGCACGGCCGTTCTCGCCAAAAGCCTGGATACCTTTGAACAGACCGGCGAAAGCCTGATTAAAATGATGGAACTGTCTGTCAATCCACATATCGGCGGAAACTTTGATATGCTGGTATAGGAATATGTAAATTTAACTTTATTGAAAAATGGGGATGCTGCAAAGGAAATTAAATATGCAACAGCCCCATTCCGCTTTTATTATTCCTGCTCACTATGCCTTATTGTATCTACGGCAATTCCACCCTGCGGACCAACGCGTAAACCCAGTCCCCAGCCTTATCTATTCTGGTATCCGGACAAAGATCAATATCAATGATCTCCAGATTCTCAAACTTTCCTATGAGTTCCTTCAGGGTCCTGACGCGGTAATCCTTGAAATAACGGCCTTCCCGCTCTCCTTCGTAATCCCCGTGATGGAAGGACATAAAAAGCACACCTTCTATCTTCAGACTATTAACCACTTTTGCTAATATCTCTTCTATCTCATCGCCAGGGACATGCACCAGGGAGGCACAAGCCCATATTCCGTCAAATACCTTATCAAAATCCATCTCAGCAAAGGATAGGTGCAATGCGTCCTGCCCGATATGTATACTGGCCAGGTCACACATCTCCTCAGATCCGTCCATGGCAGTTACATCGTAGCCGCAGGAAATAAAATATGCACTGTCTCTTCCGGAGCCGCAGCCCAGATCCAATATACTGGCGCCCTCCGGCAGCCTGACGGTGAAGAGTTCCTGACACTCCCGCATATCAATATCCACTGTTTCTTCAAAATAACTGGCCGCGTTCTCATCATAATACTCTATCGAGTCCAAAGATTAATCCCTCCTTCATAAACACCACCATTATAACAAATATAATTTCATATTTCCAGCACTTTTCCTGGAAATCATAAATTCTTAATAAATGCAAAAAAAGCTATTGTAATTCGCTAGGAAATGCTATAATAAGCCAATGAGGGGATTACGCTTCCGTCTATAGGGTCATGACACCACAGGAGGAACTGTAATCTACGGGGAAAATAGAAAGAAACAGAAAGAGAAAGGCGAATTTGTTATGTATACATTTCAGAGCAGAATCAGATACAGTGAACTGAATCATCAGAAAGGATGCTTGAATCCTTCTTCTATTATAAATTATTTTCAAGATTGCAGTACTTTTCAATCCGAGGATATGAACCGGGGGCTGGAGTTTCTTAGCGCCAGCCACAAGGTGTGGGTGATGAACAGCTGGCAGCTTCAGCTTCTTAGGCCCGCTCTCTTAGGGGAGGAGATTAGCGTGAGCACCTGGCCCTATGATTTTAAAGGGTTCTATGGGTATCGGAATTTTATTATGAAGAACCGACAGGAGGAGGTTCTGGCCGTTGCCAACTCTATCTGGGTGTATATGGATACCCTCACCCAGCGGCCCGCCAGAATTCCGGCGGACTGCAATGGGTATACGATTGAACCCCCTTATCCCATGGAGCATGCGGACCGGAAGATTGAAATCAGCGGGACAGGCGAGACACAGCCTCCTTTTTATGTGATAAAATCCAATATTGATTCGTATCATCACGTTAATAACGGGCAATATATTAAAATGGCAGAGGAGTATCTTCCGGATGATTTTATGATACAGTCCATGCGGGCGGAGTACCGTATGCAGGCGGTACTTGGCGATTGCATTATACCCAGGGTGGTCAGGGAAGAGGACCGGTATATTATTGCGCTGGCTTCCCGGGAGGATAAGCCTTATGCTATTGTAGAATTTACAGGACAGGTTGTTCCGGAATAAGAAGAGAAAAGAAAGACGAGGATAAATAAAATGATTGAATTAGGTGTTTACCAATCCCTTGAGGTTGTTAAAAAAACAGAATTCGGGCTATATCTGGGTGATGAAGGCAAAGCCTCCAAGCACACCATCCTGCTTCCCATCAAGGAGGCTCCCGAAGGAGCTGCTGACGGCGACAAACTGACGGTCTTTGTATACAAGGACTCCGAGGACCGGGAGATCGCGACCACTGCGGCGGTGCCGGTTACCTTAGGGAATCTGGCTGTATTAACGGTGAAAGAGGTCAATCCCATCGGCGCCTTCCTGGACTGGGGTCTGATGAAGGATCTGCTGCTCCCCTATAAGGAACAGACAAGAGAGGTGCAGGAGGGGGACCGGGTGCTGATTACCCTCTATGTGGACAAGAGCCGGAGGCTCTGTGCAACTATGAAGGTATATGATCTGCTCCGTACGGATTCTCCCTATCAAAAGGAGGATATGGTGGAGGGAATTGTCTATGACGTGATTGATGCCTTTGGGACCTTTGTCGCGGTGGATCATAAGTATTCTGCAATGCTTCCCAAGAACCAGGTCTTTACCCCGTTAAAGATCGGGGATACGGTGAAGGCAAGAGTGCTTCAGGTACGGGAAGACGGCAAGCTGACCCTCAGTCTCAGAGAGAAGGCTTATCTTCAGATGGATGCAGATTCCCAGGAGATTCTGGCCAGATTAAAGGCCGCCGGCGGACATCTGCCCTTCAATGATGCCTCCGATTCGGAACTCATACGGCAGGAATTTAACATAAGTAAGAATGCCTTTAAGCGGGCCATCGGCAAATTATATAAGGCAGGCTCTATTACAATCACCGACGATGGTATCCGGTTATTGTAGCAGTCCTGCCTTTGGGGCAATTTCTAATAATCCAGAAAACGCATTCTTGGATTATCCGCATCCTTTAATCTTTTCACCGGGTGCTCCTTCTCCGCAGGGTAGAGATTGCCCAGCCCTTTGGCAAGCTTGTCCTTGCATTCTTTGCAATAGCGGCCCGTCTTGATGATCACTCCGCAGCCTTCACATTCCAGGCCAATCATGGAGTCCTCTGCAAAAGCAAGCCTTTCCTCACGTATCCATTGCTTGATCTGGGCAATGGGAACGTCAAATTCATCGGATACCTCCTGTATGCCCACCCTGGGGTGGTCATAGATATACGACTTCACCTCTTCAAATTTGAGGTCAATGGCCTGCATGCATGCCGGACACAGGGGAGGCCCGGCGATATAATTAAATAGCTTATTGCATGACTTACAATTCCGTACATCCATAGAACAAACCTCCATTCTTTTGTAATCTGTGAATTTGAGCGGAAGCATAATAATGTTCTCCGCCAATCCTAATACCCTTTCCCGATGCATAAAACAATAAAGTACACTTCCTTTGCCCCATGAGCCTTTAATATTCTGGAGCAAGCATCCACAGTACTTCCCGTGGTATAAATATCGTCCACCAGCAAAATCCGTTCCGGCACGGAAGGACTTTTACCGGAAGGATGCCCGCCGACGCGAAATGCCTCGGTCAGATTCCTGCGCCTCTCTTTGTCGCTGAGTTTCTTCTGGGGAAGGGTCTTCCTGTCCCTCACCAGAAGCCGGGAGTATACAGGCAGCTGCAGTTCCCTGCCAATTCCCCTTGCCAGTACCTCCGCCTGATTGTAGCCTCTTTCCCGATACTTACTCCGGTGAAGCGGAACCGGAACGATGGCATCCGGCGAAAGCTTCCTGATCCGTTCTCCATAGAGCCGTACCAGCTCCCGGATATAAAAGACGGCATATTCCTTTCTTCCCCGGTATTTAAAGCCGGCAACAGAAGTCCTCATGGCTTCATTGTACACCCAGACGGCATAGCCTCCGTCGTAATGGAAGGTCTTACGCCGGCAATCGCTGCAATACTCCTGTTCTTCATATTCAATGGGCTTACTGCAGCCCTTGCATCTGGGCTCCCGGATGTATACCAGCTTCTCTCTGCATTCCTTGCAAATCCTCTGTCCCTTGGGAAGAACAATCTCATCACAGACCGGACAGCGGACCGGATAAAGATAATCCAGCAATGTCTGTAACAAGGCACCTCCTCCGGCTTATGAAAACAGCCTGGGAGGATATACTCCCTGTTCCACCAACGCACGGATGGAGTTGACAACAGCTTCCTTATCTTCCTTATAGGTTACGCCAAACCAACGGTCCGGAGTCTTCTTCACAATCACCTCTGCCTGCCCTGATTTGATCAGTTCGCCGACCACGGTTGGCAGGAGATATTCCTTCTTCAGCTCATTCCCGCCAATGGAGGAAAGAAATTCAACAAAGCCTTTCTCCAGCGCGTCAAAAAGTCCAGGCTTAAATCCCCACATATTCATGGATACGATACTGTTCAGGTCAAGGGTAATATCCTCTCCGGCAGCGTTCTGCGCCCTGGCGCGATCTCCTGACCGTTCTATTCCTGAAGTCTCCACGATATCTTCCAGAAGTCCCGCTTCATTCGCCTTGCAGACGCCCCTGGTCACTGTGCCGTTCTCGCTCAAGGTATTCCCCAGGATGAAGCCTGCCATGCAATATTGGTCGGACCGATAGGAGCTGTCTTTTAAAAACCGGGCCACCAGCCGAAATGCTTCCTTGCCATAATAATCATCTGCATTGATCACGGCAAAGGGTTCCTTTACAACCTCCCTGCAGCACAGCACCGCCTGCCCGGTTCCCCAGGGCTTTGTCCGCTGCAGGGGTTTGTTAAAGCCTTCCGGCAGCGCCTCCAGCTCCTGGAATACATACTCCACCTTGATTTGCTTCTCTATCCGGTTTCCTATAATCTCCTTGAAATCCTCTTCCAGATCTCTTCGGATAATGAATACCACCTTGTTAAATCCCGCTTCCATCGCATCATAGATGGAGTAATCCATTATAATTTCACCGCTGGGCCCCACAGGCTCCAGCTGTTTTATTCCTCCGTACCGGCTCCCCATCCCTGCTGCCATAATTACTAGTGAAGCATCTGCCACAATTTATCTCCTCCTGTTCTCAAGCCTCTATATTCAACTAATCTGCTTATCATAAGTATTATATCGCATTTATCAAAAAAATGCACCATAAAATTACCAATTCCTCTTTCCCTTCCTTTGTCTGAATTTATTCTGGCACAAATCCCTGTAAAATATCCATGATCCATACCATCTCCATCAGCAATCCGTATTCCTGCAAGACTTCGGTTTCCTTCCCGGATCCGGCTTACCTCAACTCTTTAATGCGCTCTCCCAAACCGGAATAACGGCTCTGTTCATTTTTATTATCAATCATAAACTGAAGCATGGTGTCACTTCCTACAATGGTTACACAATTCTTCGCCCGGGTGACTGCCGTGTATAACAAATTACGGTTAAAGAGCAGTCTGGGCCCGTCCAAAATCGGAAGCACCACCGCAGGATATTCGCTGCCCTGGGATTTATGAATCGTTATAGCATAGGCCAGCTCTAATTCCTCCAGCTGGCTAAAGCTGTAATCCACAAGGCGGTTGTCGTCAAATTCCACCGTAAGATGCTCGGAAAACAGATTGATTTCCCTGATCTCTCCCGCATCGCCGTTGAATACGCCGGAGCCGGTCTGTATGGTTACTCCGAAATCATTTCTTATCTCCCAGGCGATCTGGTAATTGTTCTTAATCTGCATTACCTTGTCCCCTTCCCGGAAGACGGTATCACGGTATTCCTTCTCCCGCTTATCCTTGGAGGCGGGATTCAAGGCCTGCTGCAGAATCCGGTTCAGCCGCTCCACTCCCAGCTCTCCCTTCCGCATGGGCGTCAGCACCTGGATGTCAAAAGGAGTGGCATTGACATAGCCCGGCAGTTTATTCTTAATCAGATTAACCATAACCGCGGCTATTACATTGGCATCCATACGCTTCAGAAAGAAAAAGTCCCGGCTCTTGTTATCCAGGCTGATGTGTTCCCCGTCGTTGATCTTATGGGCATTTACAATAATATCACTATCCGCTGCCTGCCGGAAGATCTTAGTCAGCTTTACCACATTAAAGCTGTGGGAGTGAATAATATCCCGCAGCACATTTCCCGGACCGACGCTGGGAAGCTGGTTCTCATCCCCCACCAGAATCAGCCTGGTTCCTACCGAAACCGCCTTGAGCAAAGCATGCATCAGGCTGATATCCACCATGGACATCTCATCTATGATCAATACATCTGTCTCCAGCGGATTTAATTCATTGCGCTCAAAATTGAACTTGTTCTCCTGTCCTTCCACCATCTTAGACAGCTCCAGAAGGCGATGGATGGTCTTCGCTTCGTAACCTGTGGTTTCCGTCATTCTTTTGGCGGCTCTTCCTGTGGGGGCTGCCATGAGAATATCCATCCCTTCGGATTCAAAGAACTTAATAATCGTATTAATGGTGGTGGTCTTGCCGGTGCCGGGGCCTCCCGTAACGATCAGCAGACCGTTGCCCGCCGCCTCGGCAACCGCTGTTCTCTGCTGTTCCTCCAGCTCGATCCCCAGCTGTTCTTCAATCGCCCTGATCCTCCTTCGTACCGTCTCAGCAGGAAGCTCATAGCGGATGTTAAGATCATGAAGCATCCGGGCCGCATTCAGCTCCATATAATAATAGACCGAGGAGTAGATATGCTTTTCCTCCCCCTCATCCCGGACAATGATCTTCTTCTCCAGAAGCAGCGCGGTGATCTGGCGCTGAAGTCCCTCTTCGTCCACCAGAAGAAGGGCCTTTGCCCTTTGCAGCAGATCATACTCCGGAAGATAGACATGCCCGTCCCCACTGGCCTGGAGTAAAACATACAGGATACCGGCTCTGATGCGGTAGTCGGAATCGTAACCAATTCCTATGTTTCTGGCTATCTCATCCGCTGTCTTAAAGCCGACGCCGGAGATGTCCTCCGCCAGCCGGTACGGATTTTCCTTCAGGATATCATACATCCTCTGCCCGTATTCCGTATAGATTTTGACCGCCAGATTCCCCGATATCCCATATTGCTGCAAAAACAGCATGGCGCTGCGCATGTCCTTCTTTTCCTCGAACTGGCAGTAAATCTCTCTTGCCATCCGGGCGCTGATTCCCTTAATCTCCGCCAGACGTTCCGGCTCTTCTTCAATGATTCGGAAGGTGTCTTCTTTAAACTTCTTTATAATCCTCTTCGCCAGCGCTTCCCCGATCCCTTTGATTGCCCCGGAGCTCAGATACCGTTCCATGGAATGGCTGTCCCTGGGCTCTCTTGTCTCGTAGGACGCAACAATGAATTGCTGTCCGTATACCGGATGATCCGTGTAGTCTCCGGTCAGAAGAACCGATTCGCCTTCGCCGATGAAGGGAAAGGTGCCCACGCAGGTCAGCTCCTCCTCTTCCAGATGCAGGCTCAGTACGGTATATCCGTTCTCATCGTTACGGAAAACAATGCGCTCTATATATCCTTCTACCACTTCCGACATGTTATCCTCCAATAAAAAATGTCATTTCAAACCCCCATCCCAGTAATTCGGATTTCAGTATGAAATGACATGAAAGTTTTATTCAACGGTATTGCGCTTCATGGAGTCGTAGAGCATCTGGGCGATCCCTAAGCTTCCCTGCTCTGTGACATCCTTGGCATATTCCTCATATAGCTTGTCACCAAATTGGGTGAGGTAGTCATTCTCCTCTTCCTCATCCTTCATAATCGTCTTCTCCATCCCCTTGAATACCTGCTCAACCAGGTAGGCTTCAAAGGATTTGCAGGCTTCCATCAGCTCCTCATCCGTTGCGTTAGCGGTATTCTTCAACGCCGTTTCAAGCCCTGAGGTTTTGGAGGCCGTGGATAAATAGTTGGACGATATGGAATTGATAGAATCCGCTCCAATTGACATATTCATAATAACCATGCACCCTTTCTGTGATATTATCTCAGATTACTCGCCTGCTGAAGCATCTCATCCGATGCTGTTATGATCTTGGAGTTCATCTCATAGGCTCTCTGCGCTACAATCAAATTCACTATCTCATCCACCGCCTGTACATTGGAGCCCTCCACATACTTCTGGCGGACCTGGCTCTGTCTCAGAGACGGATCAGCCGCTTCCATACGGGCTTCTCCGGAGGCATCACTTGCCCACAGAAGGCTGTCCGCTCCCCTTACCAGTCCGGTGGGATTATTAAACTGGGCCAGGCCGACCTTGATACCGATGGGCACCGCGTTCCCCTCTTCGTCAGGATGATACAGCTCACCCCATTCGTTCACCGTGATCTCCGACGCCAGATACTGATCTCCCAGTACAATGGGTTCCAGCTCCGTGCTCAGCACCGGATTTCCATCGGAGGTTGACAGGGTAAGGCCTTCCGGCCCGATGGCCATCTGGAAGGAACCATTCCTGGTGTAGCCAATGTCTCCCTCTACCGTCTGCACCATGAAGAAGCCCTTGCCATCTATGGCAAAATCAAAGCTGTTGCCTGTCTCCAGCAGATTCCCCTGAGTGAATTGGGGTGTAATGGCAGAGTTTCTTACTCCCAGTCCGACCTGGATTCCGTAAGGCTTCGGATCTCCGTTATGATCCGTGGACTGCTCCTGTATGGTCTGGTACAATAAGGATTTGAATTCTGCCGTTTCCTTCTTGTAACCGGTGGTATTAATATTCGCCAGATTATTGGATATTGTATCTACATTAGTCTGCTGTGAGGTCATTCCTGACGCCGCAGTCCATAATGCTCTCATCATATGCATTCCCTCCTATGGATGGCTCTTTTATACCCTGCCTACCGAATTAGCGGAAAGATCCAATGTCTTGTCAATAGAAGTTATCATCTTCTGATTCGCTTCATAGGCTCTGGTGATATTGATCATCTCTACCATCTCAGACACGACATTCACATTGGACTGTTCCGTATAACCCTGTCTTACCTGCGCTCTGCCTTCGGCCTCCTCGGCACCCTCCAGAGCCCGATATCTTGTGTCACCCTGCTTGATCAGATAATCGTAGTTTTCAAAATCTACGACGCGGAGTGCGTCCACGTACTCGCCGTCTGCATAGATATTGCCCGCGGCATCAAATACTACCTCGGCAGCATCCACAGGTACCTGTATCTCCCCGCTCTCACCCATCAGATGATTTCCATCCCCGTCCACGATATAACCGTCGCGGGTCATGGTAAAGGAACCGTTTCGTGTGTATTGGGTACTTGTATTCCCCGCTCTGTCCGTTACCGACATAGTGAAGAAGCCCTTGCCCTCCAATGCCAGATCATAGGTATTGGAAGTCATTCTTAAGGAGCCCTGCCTGTGATCCGTATATACCTCTCCCAGCCTTACTCCAAGGCTCATTCTGCCGATGGGACGATCGTTAAAGGCTTCGGAGGCATCCCTGATCTTAATTGTCAGCACCTCGTCAAAGGCCTGGTTGGTCACGCTCTCTTCCTTATAACCCACAGTCGCCGCATTGGCCAGGTTGTTCGCGATAATATCCAGGCGCTTCTGCTCATTGGCCATTCCGGTATAGGCTGTGTATAACCCTCTTACCATACTGTCAACCCCTTTCCTGCAATCCGCTTTATCTTCAGTCTCTCTTACCCGCCAAAAACTCTACAAACTTACCGGTTCCAATAGCAACCGCCGTCATGGGATCTTCGGCTGTCATGGTGGTAATTCCGGTCTTCTCTTCGATCAGCTCTTCCAGTCCGTACAGCAGACAGCCGCCGCCGGTTAATACGATGCCCCGGTCCGCGATATCTGCCGCCAGTTCCGGAGGCGTCTTTTCCAATACGCTGTGAACCGCCTCTACAATCTGGGAGGTGGTCTCCTTCAATGCTTCCTCCGTCTCCTCGGAAGTGACCCCGATGGTCTTGGGCAGGCCCGTCACCAGGTTACGGCCCCTGACCTCCATGGACACCGATTCCGGTCTGCGGAAGGCGGATCCAATCTTTATCTTAATATCCTCCGCGGTTCTTTCCCCGATCAGAAGATTATGCTTCTTTCTCATATAGCGTACGAGAGCATCATCAAAATCATCTCCTGCAATCTTAACGGAAGTGCTGACTACCGTACCTCCCAGAGAGATTACCGCGATATCCGTGGTGCCGCCGCCTATATCTACAATCATGTTACCGCAGGGTCTGGAGATGTCGATGCCTGCACCGATGGCTGCCGCAATAGGCTCTTCAATAATATGAACATCCCTTGCTCCTGCCGCATAGGTTGCATCTTCCACCGCCTTCTTCTCAACCTCTGTGACCCCGCTGGGTACACAGACGCTGATAACCGGCTTACGGAATCTCTGTCTGCCGGCAGCCTTCTGAATGAAATACTTCAGCATCTTTTCAGTAACTGTATAATCTGAAATAACACCCTGTCTCAGCGGACGTACCGCCACAATATTACCGGGTGTTCTGCCTAACATCAGTCTTGCCTCTTCTCCGATGGCTTTTATTTTATTAGAATCCCTGTCAAAGGCTACTACCGATGGTTCCTTTAATACAACTCCCTTGCCTTTGATATATACTAATACACTGGCTGTCCCCAAATCAATTCCGATGTCGCTGCCTAACATAATACATCTCCTTTCCTTATCATGAAATCTCATGATCAAGTCTCTTTCCTATTATAATCGATCCCGGTAAATACGAGATTATTTTTTAATACTTTGGTCATTCTATTCTATATTTCTTTCCAAACTTCGGCAACTTAAACGTACACGGTTATATTATATACGCTTTTCTCATAATATTCAAAGGAAATTTTAAAAACTTTCGCTTTTTAGGGCATTTGTCCTCTATTTGCGGGATTTTTTATCGAAATAATGCTCCGTTGTGCATTGGAAGGATGTTGTGGTATAATGTCGGTAGACATTATACTCACGCATTGATACGTGTGCGCCGAAGCGGACGCGGAGTGCGCATCCTGGCACGCGGTCCTTGAGTTCCTAATCTGCGGACTTCGGCGGATGTTAAATACAGCAAAGGAGCTTTCCCCATGCGTAAAAAAGCAAATCTTATGAAATACGAAATACGGGCCATTGCCAATTACCGGGGGTTGATTCTCAGCAAATACTATATCGCTGTCCTGCTCTCCCTGATGTCTCTCTATCTGGGCCATACGAAACAGAATCCATCCTCCCTGTATATTCTGGTTATTCTGGCTGTCCTTCCCTACGCCCTTTCCTCCGGCCTGCGGGATTATTCCGGCAAAGGCAGGAATCCTCTCCTTGTCCGTATTGCATCGGAACGGTATTTTCTGCTGGACAACCTGAAAAAAACATATCATTACACCAGCACCGGCCATATCGCCAACTCCGTCACCTATCCCATCCTTCTTATTCTTATAGGGCTGTGGCAATATAAAAATAATTCTTCCTCCATCTCAAATGATTTTCTCAGAAATGTTCCGGTTTTCATTATCAGCTCCGGACTTCTGCTCCGGCTGGCAGGCACAGTCTTCTACCGGCTGAAGCTTCCTCATGATCTGTTTCATAACCAGGTTCGATAACAGCCCATTACAGTCTGGCGGACGCCGATAGCGGCCAGATTGTAACGGGCTGTCTGCTTTTTCTTTACTCGAACTGAGACGCGTAAAGCTTGTAATAAAACCCTCTCTTTGCCATCAGCTCTTCATGCTTTCCCTGCTCCACCACATTTCCCTTATCCAATACCAGGATTCTGTCCGCATTCTGGATGGTGGACAGCCGGTGGGCAATGACAAAGCAGGTTTTATCCGCCATCAGCTTGCGCATCGCCTTCTGAATCTGCCTCTCCGTGGTGGTATCCACATTGGAGGTAGCCTCATCTAAAATCAGCATCTTAGAATCATACAGCATTGCCCGGGCGATGGTCAGCAGCTGTTTCTGGCCCTTGGAAATATTCCCGCCTTCCTCGCTGATCACCGTATCATATCCGTGGGGCAGACGCATGATGTAAGAATGGATCTTAGCGGCTTTCGCCACCTCAACCACCTCTTCCAGGGTAGCTCCTTCCTTTCCGTAAGCAATATTTTCAAATATTGTACCGCCAAAGACCCAGGTATCCTGCAGTACCATGGCATAGGCACGCCGGAGGCTGGAACGGGTCAGGGTGCGGATTTCCTTTTCGTCAACCAGGCATTCCCCTTGATCCATATCATAGAAACGCATGAGAAGATTATTGATGGTGGTCTTCCCCGCACCGGTGGGGCCTACGATGGCGATCAATCCGCCTGCTTCCGCATTCAGGCTGAAGTTCTTGATCACCGGCCTGTCCGGCACATAACCAAAGGAGACATCCTTCAGGTCCACATCTCCCCTGACATCGCTTAATACCGTTGCGTAATCCACATCCCGGACCTCCTCCGGTTCATCCAGAAGCCGGAAGACACGCTCGGATGCCGCAAGGGCGGAATAAATCTCATTCATGATATTGGCAATCTCATTAATAGGCCCTGAGAATTTACGGGAGTAAAGGATGAAGGAAGAGATCTGTCCGATGGTAACGATCTCCTTCATGTACAGGAAGGAGCCCAGCATAGCGATCAATGCCAGCCCCAGATTGTTAATCGCGGTGACGGACGGCCCCATGGTGGAGCTGTAAAAATCCGCCTTATAATATGCCTGGGCCGCGCCTTCATTAATTTTATCAAAATCCTCCAGCACTTCATTCTCCCGGGCATAGGCAAGGATTGTCTTCTGCCCGGAGAACATCTCCTCCACAAAGCCGTTCATGGTGCCGTATTGGGCCGAACGCTTTGAAAAAAGCGGTCTTGTCTTCTTGCCCATATATTTTGTATAAATAATCGCTAAGGGGATGGTAACCAGGGTTACCAGCACCAGACTGGGGCTGATGATCAGCATCATGAGAAAGGAGCCCAGCACGGTTACGATGCTGGTCATAACCTGAACGATGTCCGTCGACAGGGAAGTGCTTACCACATCCACGTCATAGGAGACACGGCTGATGATATCTCCCGCCTGGTTCCGGTCAAAATATCCCACGGGAAGCTCCATCAATTTATAAAACACATCGTTTCTCATCTTCCTGGCTATGCTTCGGCCCATATTCATCATACTGATATTGATGATGAAGTTCAGCAGGGAAGATGCCAGATAGTAGAGCAGCATTAATCCGGCAAAATGGTATACTCTGCCGAAATTGACCTTCCCTGCTCCCGCCGCGGCTTCATTAATGGCTTTCCCTGCCAGGGACGGCCCCAGGAGAGCCAGGATATTGCTTCCAACACACAGCAGCAGGATGAGCAGCAGAATATATCGATACTCCTTCAAATATCGTAAGATGCGAAGAAGGGTCCCCTTCGCGTCCTTGGGTTTTTCTTTCTTGATATCGCCACGCGGCGCCATATTAATTCCTCCTTCCGGCCCTGCCTATGCCAGTGCACCCATCTGGGACTCGTAGATTTCGAGATACGCAGGACAGGTCTTCAGCAGGTCCTCATGCTTGCCATACCCTATTATCCTGCCGTCCTCCATTACCATAATATTCGTCATATTCATGATGGAGCTGACACGCTGGGCAATCATGATGGTGGTGGAGCTGTAATTCTCGCGGATAGCCTTACGGAAGGCGGCATCGGTCTTATAATCCAGGGCGCTGGAGGAATCATCGAAGATCAGAATGTCCGGCCGGGCCGCCAGGGCACGGGCAATGAGAATTCTCTGCCTCTGGCCTCCGCTCAGATTGGCTCCTTTAATGTCCGCCTCATAATCAAACTGATTCTCCTTCTCACGGATAAAATCCAGAGCCATGGCGTCTGCTGCCGCTTTCTCAACCTGCTCCTTGGAAATCCCCCGCCGGAAGGAGATATTGCTCTCCAGGGTGTCCGCAAATATGATATCATTCTGAAAGACGACGCCGAACATGGAGTGAAGCTCATCCTTATCATAGGTCCGCACATCACGGCCCTGAACATAGACTCCCCCCTCATCGGCATCATAAAACCGCATCAGCAGATTGATTATCGTTGTCTTCCCGCAGCCGGTAGGCCCTATGATTCCAAGGGTTTCTCCCCGGCGTATGGTGAAGTTGATATCCTCCAGGCATTTCTCCCTCTCTCCGCCGGTAAACTGCTTCTGTGCCATCTTCTGCAGATCATCATTATTCTGATAGCCAAAGCTTACATGCTCAAAAACAATAAAGTCATCAGAAACAGGCCGGGCTGTCTCTTCCGGGGATATCGCCCTCTGATCCGGAGGGTCCTCCAACACCCTTCCGATACGGTCCGCGGAGGCGGTGGCCTTTGACAGCTGGATAAACATCCGGTTTAGGGCCATAACCCCTTCCAATATCATATGAAAGTAGGTGAGGAATGCCAGAATCACGCCGGGCTGCATCCTGCCCGCATTGACACGGTTCGCCCCCACCACTACCACAGCTGTAAGGCCCACATTCAGGCACAGCTGCATGAAGGGGCCCGGTATGGCCATGGTTATCCCCGCTTTGATATCCCGGTTCGTCATCTCGCTGTTGACTCCAGTAAAACGTTTTTTCTCATAATCTGTTTTGGACAGGGCCTTAACCACGCGAATGCCGGTGATATTCTCCCTCATAACCCGCACCACATTATCCATGCTCTCCTGTACGCGGTTATACATGGGAATACCGCGCCGTGAAACAAAGAATATAACGGTGGCAAGGATGGGAATCATAACGCACAGTATCATTGCCAGAGTGAAATCCATGGTCATTGTGACAAACACCCCGCCGATGAGCATGATGGGCGCCCGCACTCCCAGGGTCTGCGCCATCCGGATAAAATTCTGCACATTGTAGGAATCGGAGGTCATTCTGGCGGTGAGGGACGGAAGCCCGAAGGCATCAAATCGGGAACCGGAGAGATTCGACGTTTTTTCAAACAGGTCATGGCGAAGCCTCCGGATGGAATCCCTGGCGACGGACACCGCCATCCGGTTGGCCGTCACATTGATATAGCGGACTGCTATTGCCGCCAGAATCATGATAAATCCAAAGAGAAATACCCTGGGGATATTCTTAGTCGGAACAACCTCATCAATCATATGCTCCAGTATGTATGGTATGATTAGTTCACCGCAGGTTCCCAGCATTTTAACCGTCATTCCGGCAGCAATACGATACCTGCTGTTTTTCATATAACGTAGGATGATTTTAATTTTAAATACGCCTTCTTTCTATCGAAACTGTATCAAAAAAATTCCTTTCCGTAATTCTTCTCCCAGCTGGCCAGCAATTTCCCAAGGATTCTCTGTAAATCTTCCCGTTCCTCTTCGTCCAGATCTACAAAGGTCTCCTCCTCCACTCGTTTGCGTTCCTGCTCCCTTGCTTCCAGCAGCCGCAGCCCTTCTTCCGTGATTCGCAGGACCACGCTTCTCTTATCCGATTCCTTCTTTTCCTTTGTTATCAGCCCCTTGCACTCCAGCTTCGCGATAATCTCACTCATGGATCCCGCCTGTATTTCCAGAGAATCCTGAAGCTCTTTCTGAGTCATCTCCTCCCTGGATGCCAGAAGCCTTAATATTCTCCCCTGTCCTGGCTTGCCGCCTCTTCGGTGATAGAGAAAATGTCCTGTTTTCTCCAGCAGCCGGAGCAGATCGCCGTTTGAAATATTCTGGTTCATAGCAACGCCCCTTTTTATGGATTGTATTTAGGTACCTTATATTAATTATAAATGGTTTTTTTATATTGTCAAGGTACCTAAGTTAATTCCGGAGTCATATTTACCCGAGTTGATGATATGAATTTGAATAAGTACTGCACCGATCACTTCAACGTCAGCTTTTGACTTTAAAAATTAACTTTTTGGCATTAAAATCAACTTTTTCCATTGAAATATTATTTTTTTACATTGAAACAGAGTCAGAGGGCAAAAATAAGAAGTTACTCATACCGGAAGCCTGCTGAGCCTCTGCTAAAGTAACTTCTATTTATCTTTTCCTGTCTGCTTTTACCTGTCCTCCATTCTCATCCCGAAGCTCGCCAATGGCATCTATCGCCGCCTCCGGCAGCAGGGAAACCGAGGTGTCCCGCATACTGATACAGGCCGGAGCTCTGTCAGAAAACATGGGGCAGTGCTGTTTCAACTCACTTTGAAGACCTGGGTCGCCACGTTAAGATTATAAGAATCCTCACTCAGCTCTCTTGCCGCCTGATTTAATTCCTCCACCGTCTTTCGCTGATTCGCTGCAGTGCTTCCCAACTCCCCGGCAGCTGCTGCAGTTTCCTGTGAAATGGCGGAGATACTCTCTACCGCAGCCAGGGTATCATCCTTCGCCTGTTCGATCTCTTTAATTCCCCGGGTCATCTTAAAGGTATTTTCCGACAGCCTTTCCACCTCGTTGTTAATTCTTGTGAAGGAATTTACCGTTGTAACCAATGCCTGAACCTGGAGCTCAACCGTACTCTCCGCTTCATTGGCTGTAGCTACGGTACCCTGGGTATGCTTTTGTATCTGGCGGATAATCGTATCGATCTTCCTCGCCGCCAAGGCGGATTGCTCCGCCAATCTCCTGATCTCTTCCGCAACCACAGCGAAGCCGTATCCCGCCGTCCCTGCCCGTGCCGCTTCTATGGATGCATTCAGTGACAGCAGGTTGGTCTGGGATGCTATATCATTAATAGTATCCGTGATTTCACTGATCGCTTCCGACTCCTTCCCCAGCCCTTCAATCTCCCGGATTACCGTCCGGGTGATAGCCGAGGTGCTTCTCACCTTATCCGAGAGATCATTGACAGTAATTAATCCGTCGTCAATCATTTTCTTTGTATTTTCCGTAATGATATCCGTCTCGGCCGCGTTGCCGATCAGTACCTGAATCTGGGCGGCCAAGGCGGCCATCTGCCGCAGGCAGTTTTCCGCATCGCCTGCCTGCTGAAAAATTCCCTTCTCCATATCTTCCGCCGTTCTTTCAATGTCCTGGGCACTCTGCAGAAGAAGCCTTGAGCTGCCGGCAACCCTTTCTGCAGACAAGGAAACCGTCCCGCCCACCATGGCCACCTTTGAAATCAGTTCTTTGATGCTCAGCAGGGTCCGATTAATGCAACCTGCCAGAACACGGAACTCATCCCTTCGTTTCATATTTACTTCTCTGCTCAAATCCCCTGTAGCCGCCTGCTCCAGAACCAGATTGACTTTTCCCACGGATTTGCCGATCCCCACGGCCAGAAAGGTTCCGATGGCTATGGCAATTACACTGGCTGCAAGCACGCATAGTACAGTAATCCACCGCAGACTGCTTACCAGCCCGGTAATGCTTTTCATAGGTATTATCGTATATACCATGGTTCCCGACACATCCAGCTTAGAGTACAAAAACAAACAGTCCTCACCATTATATTCCACATACTCTTTGCCGTCGGCAGGCCCGCCTGCCGCCGTCCTGTAAAACGGCTGGCTGCGAAAGCTTGACTCCTGATGTCCTTTTACGATCTCCCTGCCGTCACCGGTGATAATCCCTGTCAGGCTTCCTTCTCCAAAAACGGCTTTTTCCAGTATATTCTGGATAAAATCCATTCTGACATCGATAAGCACATATCCGATCTGTTTATATGCAATGTTTTTGAGAGGCCGGAGCAAAGACATGCAATACGTATTTTCCGAAATAGTAAGCTCCCTGTCCAGCTCCTGATGCGTCCCCACCCAGTTGTTCAGGCTTTTTGTACCCTCCAGCCTGACACCCTCCTGCGACTCTCTGAATTTGCCGTAAAGATACGGCCCTTTTTCCTTATGCGCAACGGTGCCCCTATAAGTGATATCATCCCCGTAATCCGCAAATACGGCAATGTTATAAATGAATTGATCTGTACTTGCCTTTGCCATCATCGCGGCAGAGATTTCTTTATAGACGTTAAATTCCTCCATCCGGTCATTCTGGAGCTTACCGGAGTAATAATTGACAAGCTTCTGGTCCAGGGCTATATCCGTCGCCCTTGTCTCCACTGTTTCCAGTCCCAGGGTCAGATATTGGGCAATCATGTCCACACTGAGCATGCTGGAGTCTTCATAGTTTTTAATAATGGCCGCCGAGGCCATGGAATAGGACAATACCCCAAGGGTTACGATGAGCAATACCGGGATTAAGAAGCCGCCGATCAGCCGTACCCTTATGGACCGGGTGAGAAATCCTTTGATACTCCATTTTTTCTTTGACGCTCCTGGTTGCTGTATCCCAAATTCTTTCTTTCGCATCTGCTTTTCCTTTTTATGCATCCTCGTAACACCTTCCTTATCTTATGAATATGACCAAATCTCACCTGCCTCTGCTGCCATAGACCCCGTATTATGTTCCGTTTAACAGAACGCGGGAATAGGAATATGTACGCTGGAGCGCAACCATTCCGGCAAAATACGTTCTTTTTGACAGCTGGCTCATCCCTTAAGCCGGCTTATTCACCCTATTGATTATACTGCCTTCCAGATAGGATCTCAGGTTCTCCGCGGCAATATCCATGAGCCTGCTTCTGGCTTCCCGTGTTGCCCAGGATATATGGGGCGTGATAATGCAATTCTTCGCTTTCACCAGGGGATTGTCTTCCGCCGGGGGCTCTGCGGACAATACATCTAATGCCGCTCCCGCTATGACACCTTCCTGCAGTGCGTCCGCAAGCTCCTGTTCATTGATTAACGGCCCCCTGGAGGTATTGATCAAAAATGCACTTTTCTTCATCCTGTGAAGTCTGTCCTTGTTGATCATACCCTTCGTCTCGGAGGTCAGCGGACAATGAAGGCTGACGATATCGGCTTCTTCCAAAAGCTCTTCCAGTCCCGCCCAGGCAAAATCCCTGCAACCGGGCCCGTCATCCTGTGTCCTGCTGTATCCCAGTATCTTCATATCAAAGGCATCCGCAAGATGTGCCACCTGCCGCCCGATTCTTCCCATCCCTATGATTCCTATGGTTTTACCGGCAAGCTCCGTCAGCGGATAATTCCAGAAGCAAAAATCCCTGCTTCTGCTCCAGTCTCCAAAGCAGACCGCGTCACTATGGGCCTGTACATGGTTGCAAAGCTCCAATATCAAGGCAAAGGTCATCTGTCCTACGGATTTGGTGCCGTAATCCGGTATATTGGTTACCACAATACCTCTTTGGGCTGCCGCGGCAATATCTACCACGTTATAGCCGGTGGCAAGTACCCCGATGTATTTTACATCCGGTAATTCCGCCAGCTGGGCCGCTCCCAGGACGGTCTTATTCGTAAAGATAATCTCCGCTCCCCTGGAGCGCTCCGTCACCAGCTCCGGCGGAGTTCTGTCATATACCGTGACCTCCCCCAGCCTTCTTAAGCCCTCCCAGCTGAGATCTCCGGGATTTAGCGTATATCCGTCCAATACTGTAATCTTCATGATATCCTGTTCCTTTCTAAAATTCATCGGCGGAGGAATACCCCCGCCGGTAAGGTTTGTACAGCGGCTTCCGCCCTATACCTTGATCCAGGCCAGATTCAAGGTTCTCTTGGCATTGGCGATGACCACTTCCGGGTCCTCCTCCCCGTAAGGCTTTACTTCAAAGCTGACGATGGGAGGGTTTTCTTCATTCAGAAAACCAATGTCCTTCAGTACCTTCAGATAATGAGCCAGCTCCTCCACATCATTCTCGCCTCCCGGGAACCCAAAACGGGGATGCGCGTCACCGTAGGCGTCCAGCTCCGGCGACTTCACCACGCAGTTCCCCATATGGGCATGTACGATATAATCCCTGATGGGCAGGATTGCCTGCTCCGCTGTCTCTCTGATGAGGGGAAGATGGCTGAGATCCACCATCAAGCCGAAATTATCATAATCCCTGCGGATCTCCCTTGCATATCTTAGGGCCAGCCCTGCCGGTCCGATCAGGCTCTTTTTGTCGATATCATAATCAAATATCTCATGTACAATCTTTAAATTCCCCTTTGTCCGGGCATAGTCACATAATTCCCGGGTGGATTGCAGCAGAGCCTGAAAGGATTGCTCCTTGCCCGCCTCCTCATATTTTCCGCTTAAGAATGCCAGCCCCACGGCTCCCAGCTCATAGGCCTCATCAATGCCCTCCTTTAATGTGGCAACCGCCCTGCTCCTTCCCTCCTCATCCAGGTCATTGATATTCAGGCCGGTGGTAAGCAGCCGGGGCTGGGCACCATAGGATACGGTCATATGGGAAGTTTCCAGCAGCTTCTTCACCTGCCGCCGCTCCTCCTTGTCCTTGATCCAGGAGAGCTCAATCGCGTTAAAGTAGCTGTCCGCCGCGATATTCCGGATCGTCTGCAGAATGGGTCCCTCCCCCTTCATGGTGGAAGGGTAGGCCATAAAGTGAATCAATCCCACCTTCATATACCGGTACATAGATTCGTTCATATGCTTTACACTCCAATCTTATTCTCTAATAATTCCTGTGCCGCCTCTATTATATCAGATGCCGTCATCCTGTATCGTTTCAGCAATTCCGGATAGGGGCCGCTTTCTCCGAAGGTATCCTCAATTCCTACCCGCCTCAGCCTGGCTCCGGAGGAAAGGGAAAGACTTTCCGCAATCACTCCTCCAAGCCCGCCCAGTATGGAATGCTCCTCTATACTGACTATTGCACCTGTTTTATTTGCATACTGCAATAATAATTCCTGGTCAAAGGGCTTCAGGGTCGGGAATTCCAGTACCGCCGCGTCGATTCCCAATACGGCCAGCTCCTTTGCCGCTTCCAGCGCGGAAGAAAGGAGGGTGCCGCATACCGCCAGGGTAATCTCGCCTCCCGCCTTTATCACCCTCCCCTTTCCGATCGGAAACGCTTCTTCTCCCTTGTGCAGGGAGCCCGCCATATCTCTGGAGAGCCTTAGGTAGACCGGCCCTTCGTGGGCAAGCATGGCCCGAACCGCTCCCCGGGTAGTCTCCCTGTCCGAGGGAACCAGAACCGTCATATTCGGCATCGCCCTCATCACCGCCAGATCCATCACCGATTGGTGGCTGGCTCCGTCGGCAAAATCGGAGAACCCGGCATATCCTCCGGCCAGCTTTACATTCAGCCGGTTATAGGCGATCAGGCTTCTTATAGGATCTCCTGCCCGCAGTGTCATAAGAAATGCAAAGGTTGAGGCCACCGGAAGCAATCCGGCGGCTGCCATTCCTGCTGCCGCGCTCACCATATTGGCTTCCGCTATTCCAAAATTATAGAAGCGCTCCGGATATTGCTGTCCGAATAACCTGGTCTGGGTACTGCTGGACACATCGGCGTCCAGAACCACCAAACGCTCATATTCAGCCGCCAGCTCACACAGAGCTTCTCCGAATACGGTTCTCATGGGTTTTGCTTCCATCATAGGATCCCCCCTTTCAGCTCTTTCACAGCCTGCAGATATTCTGCCTCATGAATGGGCTTTCCATGCCAGGCGGACTGTCCTTCCATGAAGGAGATGCCTTTGCCTTTTATCGTTTCCGCAATTACCGCGGCAGGCCCCTCCCAGGCAAGAGCCTCGTCAAAGGCCTCCGCCAAGGACTCCGCCCTGTGCCCGTCACAGCAGATGGCATGAATGCCGAAGGCCCGCAGCTTTGTCTCCAGATCGCCCATCGGCATGACCTCCTCCACTGTTCCGTCCAGCTGCACCCGGTTTCTGTCTATGATAAGGATCAGATTGTCAAGTCTCCATTTGGCGGCTGCCATAAAGCCTTCCCAGTTCTGTCCCTCCTCCAGCTCCCCGTCCCCGCAGAGGACGAAGGTCCTGTAGCTTTTTCCAAGCCTCTTTGCTGCCAGCGCCATGCCCACTCCTACGGATATTCCCATTCCCAGGGAGCCGGTTGACATCTCGATGCCCGGAAGCTTGAACATGCAGGGATGCCCCTGGAGCACACTGTCCAGCTGTCTCAGGGTATTTAAATGCCCGGCGGCAAAATATCCCAGGCCGGCAAGGACGGCATAAAGCGCCGGCGCGGCATGCCCCTTGCTCAGAATGAACCTGTCCCGGTCTTCCCAATCCGGGTCTTCCGGTCTGATATTCATTACCCGGTAATACAGAACGGTCAATATCTCCGCGCAGGATAAGCTTCCGCCGGAGTGTCCGCTCCCCGCCCTGTATATCATATCAATCACAGAAAGCCTCAATTCCTGTGCCGTCCTCTGAAGCTGTTCCATCGTCCTCATATTCCGTCCCTTCCTTCCCTTCCTGCCCTTCAGTTCCCGCCCTATGTTAAAGAGCATGCATGCTCTTATTATATCTGTCCAGCCGCCCAAGAATATACCGGGCCGCCTGTTCGGCTGCCTGATCCGGGTCAGGTAACGGCAGAATCTCAATGGCTGCCCAGCCGTCATAGCTTATCTGTCCCAGGGCATCAAATACTTCATCAAAATCAATATGCCCCAGGCCGGGTGCCAGCCGGTTGGAATCCGCAAAATGGATATATTTAATATGCTTCCCATTTTGTATAATGCTTTTTCCGATTCTGTCTTCTTCGATATTCATATGGAACAGATCCGGCATCAGCCCCACATTCCCTCTCTGTAATTCTGAGAGGATCCCGGCACCTTCCTTCAGGCTGTTGATAAAATTAATTTCATACCGGTTGACAGGCTCAAGGATCATGGTGACTCCATGCCGGCCGGCTGTTTCGCTGATTCTTCGCGCGGTATCGATGAAAAGCCTTTGTGCTTCCTCCCAGGTCTGCCCTTCTCCTACGAAGCCCCTTGCTCTTCCGATATTCACCATTTTCCCAAAATCCTTTGCCAGGCTGATCAAGCCCTCAAATACCTTCACTGCCTCCTCTCGTACAGTTCTGTCCGGATGTGTGAAATACAAGCCCAGGCAGGAAAATACCTGTCCCGTGCTGATACAGCTGACCTCCATTCCGCTCTGTGTCAGCCACCGGTACAGCTTATCCGAATCTATATCCGCAGCGGATTTTAAAGCCAGCTCTACCCCTTGATATCCGTACCGGGAAGCCTTCTTAATGGATTCTTCAAATCCCCTCCACACCACAAAGGCGGAAGAAGAAGCCTCCTTCGATGCAATGGCCACCGACAGCTTCATATCCTGTCCTCCCTGTCCTTTAAACCCGGCTCAGCCGGGATATCGATATTGCATAGAAGCTCTTCCGCCTCTGCAATCATTCCAAGGGAGATGTCATGCCTTCCTCCTTCATATTCTGCCGTAAGCCATGCCTCCAGTATATCGATGGCCTCCAGCACACCGGTTATCTTGCCTCCCAGGCACAGAAGGTTGGAATTATTGTGCTTTCTTGTCATCTTTCCCATATAGGTGCTGGTGCAGAGGGACGCCCTTACCCCCTTATACTTATTGGCGATAATACTCATTCCGATTCCCGTGGAGCATATTAATATCCCCCGGTCCGTCTCTCCCCGGGACACGGCCCCGGCAACCTGCACGCCGTAATAGGGATACCTTACGATTTCGGCAGAATCACTGCCCACGTCCATATATTCAATTTCTTTTTCCTCCAGATATCTCAGGATGGCAAGCTTTAATTCATAGCCTCCGTGGTCATTTCCGATCCATATTTTTGATTGTTCCATCTATAATCCTCCCTGTCTCTTATCCATCGTGATCCGGTATACATACGCTTAAGATAAAGCGCTTTCCTGTATGGTAAGCGTAATATAATCGGACCGGACATAAATTTTTATCCGGTATATATTATGCTTCCAGGCCTGCTGCAGTCTTGGGTCGGTAATGGGAATTTCCTCATATTCCATGGATGCATTCCCGTCCACCCTGATATCGCCCAGGTCTCCGACGGTGATTATATTCCGGCGGATCACCGGTTTTTCATAGGTCATCAGGGTCAGCATACACCGGCCCCGTTCCGGTTTCTCCCGATACCGGAACCTGTCTTCCACTGTTATACTGCCTTCCTTTACCAGAGTGATCTTCCGCCGGTAGCTTTCGATATCCGCTTCTCTCGGATATGCCGCCGCAATGTCCATGGAAAGGGATGCCGTATCCTCCTTAAGCTCCGCCTCCACCTCCGTTGCATAATAGTTCCTGCCGCCGGACTGCATCACCCCATTGATGGTGGGCAGGTTATGATAGGCGGACTGCATGGTCCAGATCTCGTAACGCTGGGGAGAGAAGGTCTTCCCGGAATAGGTTTCCACGCCCACATCGATCAGGAAGGGCTTTCCGTCCTTGTATACAATAAAGCTTCCGGTATCGTTGTGATTGTGGCTGTCACCGTTATGGCCCGCCTTGGCGGCGAGAAAATAGCGGGAATCACTTGCCAGGAAGACTCCGGCACTTTCATAGTAGATATCCTTATGTTCTATGGCCCCTTCGGTAGGATAGGCCTCCATCTCGTCATTGGCAAACAGGGATTGTACCCGGTAAAAGAGATTCAACTCCTCCGAAAGTATCTTATCTCCGGCTGCCTTGTATTCCAGGGCTGCCAGCTTCATCATGCCGGGATATCCAATCCGTTTTCCGAACAGGAACTCCCTGGCGCCGCAGCGTCCGGCAACTGCCGAGCAGTCCGCAAAATTAACATAATAGATATCCTCCACATGAACATTGCAGATATAGGAAGCGATATTCCTGATCTTTGCCGCCTGATAGAAATCAAATTCCCTCTCTGTTACCCGGTTCAGCACCTCCATGGAGTTAAACAGGCACAGGCCCGCATGGCGGTAATATACGGCCCCTTCGTCGCAGCAGCCGTCCTCGCCGTAGCCTTCCAGAAAATAATCAATGCTTTTGGCTGCCTTCTCAAGCACCTGCCTGCATATGCTGTCCCAGCTTATTGCGTTTGACGGGGCAATGGGCGCCCCGGTTTTAAGCCTGGAAGGCTTGGAGGCCAATAGGAATACCGTCAGCAATACATTCTGGGTACACCATATGGTCCAGTTATTGGTGACCTCCCCCTTTCCTCCCATCCATCCGAAATGGCAGTTGAGAAAAGGGCGGATGATACGGTGCAGCAGCTCCTTCTCGATCCGGATGCAGATCAGTTCGGAGACCCGGTCCAGCCTTTCCTTCATCAGGTAATACAGCATAGCCAGCTGCGCACCCGTCTCACAGGCGAACAGATCCAGGACCGGGCGGTCCGTGTCCGGCAAAGGATATACTCCCGGCTTGCCGTCATAGTAATTATGTGCCGGAAGCTGCCAGCCGCTTTCCTCACACAGAAAGAATATTCCGTCAAGGATGGCATCCAGGAATCTTCCCCGGTCCTCAAGGCACTCGGCCAGTACATAGGTGTTCAGATATCTCCGCCTTGTTTTATAATTGTCCTCAAACCGTATCCGGTTGCCGGTTCTGCTGTAATCCATATACAGAACAGCCGGGGTTGGCGGATAAGGATGCTGAAGGTTTTCTTCCGCCAATGCCACCAGCTCTTTCTTTCTCGCTGCATTTACGGCTTCCCAGCCGTCACGGTCCCCTATGGCAGGATACGGTTCAAATCCCTTAATTCGAAGCTCCTTTGGGACTGCTTTTTCATAGAACATAATCCTCTTCTCTCCCCTCCTGCTTAACGATTGGATCCTATTAATCCACATATGACTCCGTTTTCAGCTTGTCATCCCATTCATAGCGGATCGCCTCGTCCCCTATGAGCCAGTATTCGGGAACCGTGGTGCCGAACCAGTCAAGGGGGCTGGCAGGAGCATGCGGCACAGCCGCATACCGGAAGGCCTCCGTAATAGCCGCCTCCACTTCCTCCGTAGCCATGGACTGATCCAGGGATACAAACAGCGGAGTCCCGCTTTTCGCCAGAAGCTCCAGCCATTGCCGGTTTTTCTCCCAGGGAATCTGCTTCGTTATCCCCACGCAATCCCCATCCACATGGTAGAACCGGTTATGCTGGGGCATACGGAAGGCCAGGGTGTTCACCCCCATCTTTCTGGTACGCTCCCAGTTCTGTCCGCTGGTATCATCTCCGGTGCGCTGGAGATGAACATATCCGGCAGCCAGATGCCCCATGGTATTGCATCCGATGATATAAGCGCCCTTCCCCCCTTCACAGACAGCCTGGTAGAACAGCTTAAGCGCCTGGGCCGTGGTTTTGGACCTGTCCGCGAAGCGGTATTCCCGGTTTGTGGTGATTTTGCCGCCCATCTGAAATCCCCACTGTCTGTCAAAATAATCATAGGTAGAAAAGTCGTGCTTGATCAATTCATAGCCCCAGCCTACAAACCGCTCCATATCCCCGCGGATCAGCTCCAGTACCTGGGGCACCGTGGGATCTAAGACGGCAGGAAACAGATAATAATCCTTCGGCAGGGACTGCAGGGTCCTGGATGGACGGCACCAAAGTCCCGGACGTACTCCGGTATCCTTCATACGCTGTGCCAGACGCTTCATATCCGGGAACCTGTAATTTCCCTTCCCGTAAGGCCCTCCGGCAGCAATATCTTCGTTGATGCCGCAGGCCTGCCAGCCCGCGTCGATTACCATAAAGGGCCTGTTCGCATTTCCCCGGGCATATCTGGCGATTCGGGCACTGTCCTCCAATATCTGCTCCTCACTGCTGTCACCGTAGGCATTGTACCAGTTATTCCCCCCATAGACGGGCTCTGACGGGAAGATCCCGTTATCGCACATCCTCCCGCAGAAACGGCCGGCAAAGTCAAATACCTGCCCGCCTTCCTCCTTCCTAAATACCACAGTGGCAACCTCCAGGGTGTCTTTGAGCTCCACACCGAAGCTGCCGCAGCGTACATCCATATGCAGGGAAATATCCGAATTACCGGTCTGCCAGAAGCAGAGGGCATTAGCCCCTGTCTTTATTCCGATTCCGTAGAGGCTCTCCCTGTCCGCCAGATAAAAATACCAGGGCATAATGCGTTCCGGGTTCCGGCTCCGCCACTCCAGATCGCCGTAGCCCCGTTCCCAAGCATCTCCGAGAAGCCTGGCTTCCTCTCCGATAACCGCATCCCAGCGAAATATGATTCTTTTCACCGGCTGTATGGCAGACAGTTCAATTCGCAGCCCGTCCTGCGTCCTGTCCACGGATACCCCGGCACCCGGAACGGCAAAGACCGTTGCCTTATTCTCCGTCCGGGCCCTGTGCCACCCGCTGTCCGTCTGCAGCAGCACATAGTCCGGCAGACGGTTAATTGAGATGTCTGTTGTTTTCCTCATTATAATAACCATGCCTTTCTTATGCTTGTAAATTGATTAAAGCTTATTATGGGAAAGTTCTGATCTGCCCAATCCGCTAATTCACGCTTTACCGAAGCTCTCAATCGGGATACTTTACATAAAATTCCGTCATCTGCATCCCTCTGGATGCCACCAGCAGCTCATACCATTCGTCTCTTGTAAGCTGAATTTTAAATGCATCCGTTGTATTTTTTATCCGCTTCGGATTGGTGGAACCGATCACCGGCTTTATCTTTGCCGGATGCTTCATCAGCCACGCCAGAACAACACCTTCCGGGGATACCTTTCTGTCCTTTGCGATGCGTTCTACGATTTCCCTGGTCTTATGTACCGTATCCGGTAAAGTCCGGTCAAGGGGCCTTCCGCTGTAAATCCCCTTTGCAAGAGCACCCCATGACTGGAGGCTTACCCGGTTCATCATGCAGTATTCCAGAGTCCCGATGGGAAAATCCAGATTTCGCCCGCTCCGGTTGTTAAAGCCCACCCCGCTGCTGATAAAATCCGTCTTTGACAGGCTCAGCTCCAGCTGGTTCACGGTAATCCTCCTGCCGGTACAGGCTTCTATTAATTTCATCTGATGATAATCCATATTAGATGCCCCAAGGGCACGGATTTTTTCTTTTAGAAATAATTCGTCCAATGCCGCCTTTAATTCCTGCCCATCCATAAGCGGATCGGGGCGGTGCAGCAGCAACACATCCAGATAATCTGTCCCCAGGCGCTCCAGGGTTCCTTCCACGGAATTTTTGATATGTTCGCAGGAAAAATCAAAGCGGGCTCCAAAATCCGTTCCGGTAAGCCGGATCCCCGCCTTGGACTGTATTATAATCCTCTCTCTGATCTGAGGATTCTCCTTTAAATAATGTCCGAAGACCAGATCTGATTTTCCTGCCCGGTAAACATCCGCCAGATCAAAATAATGGATACCGCATCCGATTGCCGCATCGATTGCTGTCTTTCCCAGCTCAATATCCTGAGCCGATACCGGGATATCCTCCTCCCAGCTTCCGCCAAGGCCCATAATTCCATAGATCAGGTACTGCTCCGGCAGCTGTTTTTCCATCCTCTTCATAATACCCCCTGCCTTCTTCCTTGCTTTCCTGCTCTCCACATCCCTGTCCTAATCCTCAAGTATTCCGCTTTCCTTCACAAAGCGCAGCTTTTTCTCGATATGTAACGGACCGGTTCCGTCATGGCCGTTAAAGGGATAGATTGTCATATGCTTCGGCGCCTGAATCCGGTTATAGGAAGCAAAATAGTATTTGGCCGGACAAACATCGTCCATCAGAGCCACACAGGCAAAGATCTCACATTGAATCTTATCCGCCATGTTCATGGTATCAAAATAACTCAGGGTATCATAAGCCTGCTCCAGATACTCCGGATACCGTCTCAGAAAATCCGTCACCCTTCCGAAGGTGCTCCGGGATTCCTCCACCATTTTTTCGAGATTGCTGTTGCTGGGTATATCCGCCAAAGCATACCTGGGGCGGTGATCCAGACAGCTGACCGCCATGGCAAGGGCGCCTCCCTGGCTGCCCCCTGCCACGATGATCCGGTCTTTATCGATCTCCCTGCAGGTTTCGGCAAAATCGATTGCTTTCACACAGTCCATATAGACCCCGCGGAAATAATATTCATTTTTATCTAAGATCCCTTTGACCGCCGCATTTCCCAGCCAGCCGGAGGAATATTTCCCGCTGTTGCCGGTGGCGCCTCCCTGATCCCGGCAATCCACGGACAGTACTGCCATTCCCAGATTCACCCAGGCCATAAAATCCGACGGGATTCCCATTCCTCCGCCATAGCCGTGATAATGTATCATACAAGGATATTTTTCCTTCTTTAAAAAGGACGGAACCAGATACAGGCCCTGAATCCTGGTATCATCAAAGCCATTATAGGAGATGGTATACGCCTTCACATGATCCGACGGGTAATCATAGTCCTCCCTCTTTGGATTAAGCTCGACGGATGCCGCCTGCTTTAATGTATCCTGCCAGAATTGGTCAAAATCCTCCCTCTTTGTTAAAGGGGGCAGGTATTCGTACAATTCCTTTTTTAAAGCTTCTAAACCAGACATATTTCGTTCTTCCCTTTCTTGTTATTCTATGGAATGATCCGGAACTTTATCGCTCCTATGTCCATGCCTCTTACCGCACAAATCTCCATGAAAGTGCCTTCCTGTATCCGGTCCCTCCTTCATTTACATCTTTTAATTCTTTCCGTCTTCTCCCAATCATAGCAAAGGAACGTACTTAATCATATGAAGTAAACTAAGAAGATTTTGTATCTATGTAAGGAATTATCATCCCTGCCAATATAAACGCAGTAAATGGTATCCCGCAGGCCGGACACAGAAAATACTCCGTGCCTGACCTGCAGGATACCATCTATCCTTTACGGACTGCTATCCTGCTGACCGCTTCCGTATTCTTTCCGTTACGGCCATATGGTCACATCAGCCAGCGGCCTTAAGGTTGCCAGGCTGTCCCACAGGTATACCTTCATATAATGGCCGGTGAGATCCTCCGGCAGGGTAAGTTCTACTGCCAGATCCACAACGCTGTCGCTGGTAATCTGCCTGCCGCTCAGATTAATTCCGGCACTTAAGAAGGTGGTTCCTTTCGCCAACCCTGTCACAACCCCATGATCAACAGCCGCGACGCCCGGGTTATCCACCACATATTCCACTTGTGCCCCGTCAAAGACAAGATCCAGCTGTCTGCCGGCCCCATCCACACCGGTAACCGTAAGGCCCGCGGTTTCCCCGATTGCTAATTGGTTCTTGTCCGTGCTGATATTCACCGCCTCGATGTCATCATAGCTGAAATCGTCAAGGTAGACCAGCTTCACGGCATCTGCCGTTACGATCCCGTTCGCGTTGTTTGTCAATTGTATATATCCGTTTGTTCCCTGGCTGAGCCTTTGGATGCCGAGGTTCTTCCATCCGCTTTCCAGGGGGGGCTGATTGACATAATGCTTCCATAAGAGATATCCTGTACAATACCCTTGTCCCTGGCCAGAAGCTGCTAGACCTTTCTGTTGGCAATATACTCAAGAGCCGTTTCTTTTGCCCGATCAAGAGGAACCTCCCCTCATATGCCCCGGTCCAGAATCCGGTATGATCCTCCGCTCCATACTTTTGCCTGAAATAGGCATAGGTATCCTACCTTTTCATCAGCAGCACCTGAGCGTATTCCTTTACCGTCACCGGCTCTCCGCCGATATATGCAACGATGTCACTGTCACCGATCCCGGCAAAGGCTCTGCTGCCGAACATAATAACGGAAACCAGTACTGCTCCCGCTGCCAGCAGCAATATGAGATTTTTCCAGACTGCCCGTTTCCTGCATCCACCCGACTTTTTCATGGGAATCCGCCCTCCCGTTCTCCGGTTGATTTTAAGCGAACAACCGCAACAATCAGAAGGGCGTATTGCATCCTACTTATCATGTTAGTCATACAATACGCCCTTACTATGTCCCTATTTAATTTATCAATTATTTCAATTTGGCATTCAGCTCATCCAGTGCCGGCTGAACCTCGGCAAGCTTCTGATTTACCCAGTTCGTCCAGTCAGCCGCAATGTCATTGGAGGTCATAAGCTCGGCAATCTTTGTGTATACCTCTGCTTCCAGACCTGCCGTGGCATTGGCATACGCTTCACTGTTGAAGAATTCCTTCTCCACGTCCAAAGGTATGATATTCGCCTCGGGGCCGGAATATATTTCACTGGCTTTCATAACTATGTTACGCTGCCATTCCGGATATGCCGGATTCAATAGCGCAAAGCCATCCGCTGCACAGGCAGGACGAGCCCAGGGCTGTGTTCCTGCTCCGTAAGGATTCACCAGATTCCCGGCTTCATTGGTCGTTGTCCATAAGCATACCGCCTTACCGTTGGCATCATATTCCCAATCCACGCCCTCGATACCGTAGTTGATGAAATTATAACCGTCATCCGACACCAGGAAATCGAGAATAGCTGCCCAGCGTTCTGCCTTTTCATCGGAAACCTTATAATTCAGAGCGGTCTGTGACCATTGATCCGTACCCTCCCAGGAGAGGAACTTGCCGTCAACTCCTCTCACATAGGCAACCCCCACTGTTTCCTCTACATTAACATCCGGGTTTGCATTGGTAAAATTATTAATTGTTCCGTTAAAGCCATTGGCAGTGAGATTGGAGTTTGCAGCGGCAAACAGCTTTCCTGCCGCAAAATTGTTCTTACCGTCATCGGGAGTGATCATCGGCTGATCCGACCAGATAATACCGTCATCATATAGTTTCTTTGTCGTTACAACCGCTTCCAGGCTTTCTTCCAGCGTCGGGCCCCATACCCAGCTGCCGCTTGCATCCTTGGTGAAGGTCATTAGATACGGGGAGATGGAGCCTACAATAAATTTAGGAAAGCCCCATGCCTGAGCGGTAATAATACCGATTGTCTTACCCGGTCCGTTCTTGCCGGGATCTTCTTTGATAACCGTTTCTACAAGGTGGAACCATTCGTCCCAGGTGTAGATGTCATCCTCTTTCCACAGACCTACCTGCTTCGCCCAGTCTTTTCTGTAGAGATAGCCCAGGGGATTAACATATTTATACTTTGACGAATCCTTGTAAGCCGGCCATGCATAGATCTTTCCGTCAACTTCAAATTTCTTTCCTGTTGTCATATTATCAAAACGCATTTTTAAATTCTCATAATTCGCCAGATCCGGATACGGCTTAAACAGCCCGGCTTCCACGAACTCCAGATACTCCCCGTAACGTGTGGGTGCAATATCCAGCATAATAAGATCCGGTGCGGAATCGGAATTGAGCCACATCCGTGTCTGGTCAATATAGTTGGACCAGGTTAAAGGCCAAAAATCAAAATCCACATTGAATTTCTCCTTCAGCCACTCAAGATTGGCTGCCGGCTGCCCGTCATTGGTTAAGCCCGCTGTCTCGGCTCCGATCACGCTCATGGAAAAGGTTATTTTCTCTGCGTAGGGATTCTCTTCTTCCTTATCTGCATCTGCCGTCTTATCATCCCCAGCTTTGTCATCCCCGCTTTGGTTTGCCGCGCTCGTCGGTGCCGCGGTGCCTCCTTTGTTATCCTCCCCTTTTTGCTTTGCTTCACCTGCACAGCCTGCCAGAACACTTGTCAGCATGATGGCTGTCAGCAATAAAGCAATCCATTTCCTAGTTTTTTTCATACTATACCTCCTTGATATGTTAATGAGTACCTCTATACATAAATTCCGCCCCTTTTGTGGCGGACTTTATATACTAACCTTTGACACCTCCAAGTGTCAGCCCTTTGACAAAATACCGCTGGAGAAACGGATATATAATCGCTATGGGAAATATGGTCACTAAAATTCCCGCCATCTGTATACCCGCCGGATATGCATTCGGCCTTATGGCCTCCGGTATCTGGTCCACAATACTGGTGACCGACTGGATCATATTCCGGATATGCAATTGCAGGGGCCATTTTTGCACCGACCTCATGAACAGCATTCCGTTATACCATTCATTCCAGCGGTCCACACCGTAATACAGTCCGATGGTGGCCAGCATAGGCTTTGACAAGGGCAGTGCAATGCGCAGAAGAATTGTATATTCCCCCGCTCCGTCCAGCTTCGCCGCTTCGCTGAGCTCCTCGGGTACTCCCTGAAAATAAGTGCGCATAATCATCATATTCATGATATTAATTCCCATGGGCAGGAACATGGCACCGTAATGATCGATCAATCCCAGATTTTTAATCAGTAAATACCCGGGAATTAAGCCTCCCTGGAAAAACATCGTAAATACGATCATCATATTGACTATTTTTCTTCCCGGAATCGGCTTGGATAACACGTAGGATAAGGTAACCGTAAGGAAGAGATTATACGCCACTCCCAGGATCACGACAATAATTGTTGTCCGGAACCCGTACCATAGGGTGTCCCAGCTGAATATAAATTCATAGGAGCTCAGATCAATCCCCTTGGGATATAATAAAAACGAATTACGTATGGCAACGGAATAGGGAACAATGGAGGTTAAAACACTGCTGTAAAAAGGATATATGATAATCAATGCATAAAAGCATAAAACAGCAGCCAAAATGAAATGGGGCATGTTGAACTTCTTCTTTTTCTTTCTTGTCTGTATTCTTGTCTTTTCTCCTATCATCTTCGTCACCTCCTATATCATTTTTGCTTCTTTATTAAATCTGCCGACGATATAGTTGGTCGTCAATAACAGAATACAATTGGTTATGCCCTTAAATAATCCCACCGCGGTACTCAACCCGTAATCCGCCGCCTGCAGGAAGGATATCCGGTATATATATGTATCAATAACATCCGCCACATTATATACCGTCGGATTATACATGTTGAAAATCTGGTCAAAATTGCCGTTCATCGCATGCCCGACCTGCATGATAAGCAGAATGGCGGCGGTGCCCTTAATCGAAGGCCAGGTGATATAAGCCGCGCATTGCAGGCGGTTTGCACCGTCAATCCTGGCGCTTTCGTACAGCGCGGGATCAATTCCGGTGATGGAGGCCATGTATATGATACAGGACCAGCCCGCATCCTTCCAGATGCTGGTGAAAATAATCAGTCCCCGGAATACCATTCCGTTACTCAGCCACTTTATCTGGGGGCCCCCTAACGCTTCCAGCATGCCGTTCACCGCTCCCTCGGTGGCGAAGAGGGCCAGCATGATGCCTCCGATGGTTACCCAGGAGAGGAAATGGGGCAGGGTAAAGATAACCTGCAAGCTTCTCTTTAGCTTACTGGATAATATCTCATTCAGGCCTATGGCCAAAAGAATCGGTACCGGAAATGCAATCAGCAGCTTTAAAAACGAAATGACCAGCGTATTGCGGATACTGTCCCAGAATTCGGCTCTGGCAAATAATATTGTAAAATTCTTAAATCCTACCCATTCGCTTCCGGTAATTCCCTGGCCTATTTTATAGTGTTTAAATGCTAACTGAATCCCATACATGGGCGCATAAGAAAATACGGCGAAAAACAGAACACCAAACAGCATCAGCGGGTAAAGCTTGCGGTAACGCCATATTTCATTGCGGAGCCTGCGCCTGTTTTGCAGCCGCATCTGCTTTCTTTGATCCTTTAATTCATTCCTGGCTATCACATTCATGTCGTGTCCTCCTTGTTGTACCTTAGTATAGAGGATTTCCAGCCCTATTGGAATGCGCTGAGTTAAGTAGTTTTGGTATAAAAATCAGTTTCCTGCAAAAACAACGAGAAGCGGAAAACCGCTTCTCGTTGTTTATCAAAAAGGACATCCTTTATATTTCCAACAACAGCCTGATCCTTATGGTTACCAGTGTTCCTCCGCCCTCCGGACTTTCCAGCTTCAGGCCGCATTCCCTGCCATAATGAAGCTTTATCCGCGAATTGATATTAGTAAGTCCGATACTGCTTTTGGACCGGCTGACCTCGGTGATATCCTCCGAAGCATCCCTATCCAGCGAAGCATTGATGGCCTGAAGCTTATCAGGCGGTATGCCCGCCCCATCGTCTTCAATAAAGAAGACGGCGTATTCCCCTTCCATCCGCCCCCTGACCGTCACATTCACCTTCCGCTCCGTAGCCTCCAGGCCGTGATAGACCGAATTCTCGATGATTGGCTGCAGAGACATCTTCAGCATGCTGTAGGGATACAGCCGGTTGTCCACATCCACGGTTAATATCAGCCTCTCATTATAACGGATCGCTATAATCTTATAATAATCCTCCAGGCACTCCAATTCCGTTTTGATGGTAGTGACCATGCCTCCTTTGATGCTATACCGGAAGATCTTGGACATACTCGTAGTAATTACCGGTATCTCCCTGATATTATGGATGACCGCAATCGCTCTGATGCACTCCAGGGTATTATATAGAAAATGCGGGTTGATCTGGCTCTGAAGGGTCAGCATCTCCGATTCCTTCTGCATTAATTCCTTTTCATACAGCTTGGATTGCATGTCGAATATCCGATGATTCATATGATTTATATTATCCAGCATCGCATTGATCCTGTCACTGATAATACCAAATTCATTTTTTTCCGAAACATTGACCCTGTATTTCCGATTGCCGCTGCCAATGGAATCCAGAGCATGAGTGATCTGGTCCAAAGGTCTGGTTATGCTGCTGACCATATAGACGCCAAAGCCCGTCAGGATAACTATGGATACCAGTACTACCCCTATGCCAAAGTGAAGGGTCTCAAAGGTTTCCTTATATACCTCCTCCGTAGGAACAATATTGACCGATTTCCAGCCGGTATCCGTATGCTCCTTCATCAGTACAAAGCTCTCCCGCCCCATGAATTTCATCTTCTGGATCTCCTCCTGATCTTCACTGCTTTTATGATTTTGAAGCATTGCGTCGATCTCTTCACTGATTTCAGATATGGAATAGGAGGAATTGAGGGCCATAACATATCCGTTGGCATCCGCCACCAGAACAGTAGCTCCTTCCGTAGCTGCTGTGGATTTCACGATATCCACCAGGGGCGTAGGCTTTGACCAGATGATGCAGGTCCCCAGTCTCGCTGACTCAACCTCAAATTCACCGGTCGTATAATATACCGGCGCAATATAGGCAAACCCGTTATTTCCCACCTGTACCGGCACAAAATACAGCCAGGAGGTAAAGATACTGCTCTTCAGGTTATTAATGTCATATTCCATGGTTAACTTCTTATAGGATATATAATTGAACTGAGCGGTGGTTGCGATGATTCTCTCGTTATTATCAATAAGGGCAATATCATTCAGCATCTCATTGGCATTAATAATACTTCCCATATAATTCGACAGAATATCGATCAGTTCCTTTCTGCGGTTCAGGTTCTCCTTACTGCTGTCATTATTCAGATTCAGTAATTCCTGTACATATTGATTTCCTGATACCGACTTCCCAACGGAGGAGATACGGTCCGAGACCTGGGTCAGCATGGAATTGGTCTGCATTATGGTACTATAGCAGTTGGCGGTATTTTCATCCGTCTTCTTTCGAAAGATGCTGATGTTATAGAATAACTGCGTAGATAATACGATGGTGATACAGGCGGCAAATATAACCACTAACTGCTTCCGAAGGCCCATACGTTTTATTTGTTTGATCATGCTGCCCTCCGTATCCGTCAGTTGACGTTTCTTATCGGCTTCTGCCTGTATTGGGACGGTGTCACACCATAGGTCTTTTTAAATAATTTGCTGAAATAAAAATAATCCGTATATCCTGCCTTTTCCGCCACCTCTGCAATGGTATAGGAGGTAGCGGCTAACATTCCCCTGGCACGCTCCATTCTGATTTTGTTCAAATATTCCGAATAGGTCATACCCGTGTAACGCTTAAATAAATAGCATGCATAATTCTTATTAATATAAAACATCTCGGATAAATCCTTTAATTTAAGCTGTTTATGATAATTCTTATTAAGATATTTCAGTACTTTATTAAAGTTGGCTCCTCCTGCATCCGCTTCCTCCCCCGACTCCAATTCCGTATCATCATAGCAAAATTGGACATCATTGATCAGTATCTGGTACATTGCCTCGATCCCGTCAAATTTTGTCTCCAGCTGCTGCCAGTCAAAAAGCTCCAGCGCCGTATTTTTAGACCGGTCCTGGGAATACAGCTCCACATGCATTGTAATCTGATTCCACAGGTAGCATAAATCCTCGATACCATACTCGTTTTCTGCAAACAGTTGCGGCAGCTGTTCCATCAGCTGCGCGAAATCCATCATCCTGCCTTCATTTAGCATCCTGGTGATCCTGAGAATCAAAGGAACCAGTTTGCCCGACTGCAATTCACGATACCGGTAGGTGCCGCTTTCCCTTGTGATAAACTCATCCAGTGCCGCCGCTGCCGCCTGGGTAATAAGCTTCGGAATCTGCGAAGCATTCTCCGACCACCTGCTGACTCCCAGGGTAACCGGAAACCCTCGCTGCTTCAATACCTCATATAAATCATCCTTACAGTTAAGGATGTAATAATACTTGCTGGACATCATAATTTCAATATAATCAGCCTCCTGCTGCCGCAGGAATGCCATCAGCTCCGACCGGTCCGGATCGCTCCAGACTACCACCTGATAACCGGGAAACCGGCCCGGCAGACCGTACTGCTCCGGATCAACCTGCTCCGGGTCCTCAATGATCATCTCCAGGATTCTTCTTTTCTTCTCTTCCTGCTTTTGATCCAGTCTTTTTTGCAGCCGCTCCAGCAATGAATCCGTCTGCTCTTCATCAATCGGCTTTAAGATATAATCAAAGGCTCCATGCCGGATCACTTCCTGGGCATAATCAAACTGCCCGAAACCGCTGATGACGATGACTTCCGTATCCAGGTTGTTCTTCCGAATGGAATTCAGTATGTCGATGCCGCTGATGATGGGCATACGGATATCGGTAAATACCGCGTCCGGTTTCTTCTCCAGAATCTCCTGCAATGCCTCAGTAGCAAAGGTATATGCTCCAATCACTTCCAGACCGTAATCATTCCAGTGAAAGGTTTGAATAATTCCCTTTAAGGTCCATGGTTCATCATCGATCAGAATCACTCGATACATTCTGCAGCCCCCCTCTCCATCCTATATCACCATTATAGCCTCCGGCTTGTTATCTTTCAAGGGCTGCTTCCAGCAATAAGGGGATGGAAGTATCCGCCACACACTGATACCGGTCCGACGCACCATAATATAGCTTCACACTGCCATCCTTCTCCACTATATGGGAGGATGCAAAAACCACGTTGGGCGCATGTCCGGTCAGCTCATAGGTCTCCTCGGGCGACAGGATCGGTTCCTTTCCCACCCGAATTATTCTGGAGGGGTCGGCCAGCTCCGTGAGCATTACCCCCGTATGATATAAATACTCATAGTCACAGATTGTCTGTACTCCGTGAAAGATGATCAGCCACCCCTGATCCGTCCGGATGGGGGTTCCGCAGGGCCCGATTTTACTAATTCCCCACACGCCCACCGATTCCTTTCCCGCCTTCAGAACCAGCTTATGGTCACCCCAGAATCTTAAGTCGGGAGAACTGGTCATCCATATATTCCCGATACAATTGGGACGTTCCAGAGCCATATACAGCCCGTTTATTTTTTCCGGAAACAGCACCGTATTCCGGTATCCGTATCCTGTGATAAACCCCCTCCATTCAAAATTCTCAAAGTCCTTCGTAGTCATAAGAGCCATCCGGGCTTCATCCGCATGGCAGCAAAAGGTTATGTAAAAGGTATCCTCTATCCTCGTAATCCTCGGATCATAATAGTTATCTCCAAAGATTCGGAATTCCTCCGTATCGGGCATGGGAATGATATCTCCTTTGATTCTCCAGTCATCATAGCCGTTACGGCTCACCGCCACCATAAAATAATCCCTTAAGTCATACCCTTCACAACGCAGTACCATATAATACTGATTATTATATTTTACAGCGGAGGAATTATACACTCCCCTGCAGCTGTAAGGAACCAAATCATTGGTGATAATGGGATTCCTCTCATATCTGGTTACAATTCTTTTTTTAGAATTAATCATATTCCTGTCTCCTATCCTTCTCTGCGCCGTAATATAAAACATACCCAGTTAATGATATCAGTATTATAGTGATACAGTATAGGTGGGATACTCAGCATTTTATGGAATAAAATCAGCAGTTATTCATGTGAAGATATCACAAGCCTGATCACCGACGATACGACTTCTGACTGTCCGGAAGAATACTGCGCAGACTTATTCCGGCTTACCGCAGGGGCTTGTCAGAATAGATGGATCTAGCCCCTCTTCACCGGCACTCCCGTCATTTCCTGCACCAGCTCCACCCAGCGGTCGGCCTGCTGCTTCTCCACGGTCTTGACCCCTTCCAGCTCCGCCGGATATTCCCTTCCCAGCCGGGCGCTCTTTGAACTCCCAAAGGAATGGTAAGGCATCAGATTCACCTCCCGGATATTTGCAAGGCGGTTGGCCAGTCCGGCAATTCCCTGAAAATGCTCCATCCGGTCATTCAGCCCCGGTATCACCGGACACCGAAGAATTAGCTTGGAACCCAGCTGATCCAGTTCATACAGGTTTTTAAGAAGCAGAAAATTACTTACACCTGTATAGAACTGATGTCTTAGGGTATCCGTCTCTTTGTAATCATAAAGAAACAGGTCAACATATTCCCGGATACTCCTGTACCTCTCAACCGGCGCATATCCGCAGGTCTCAAGGCAATTGTGAAACCCCCGTTCCTTCGAGCCGGCAAGCAGCGCATGGGTAAAATCATATTGAAGCATGGGCTCTCCGCCGGAGATCGTCAATCCCCCGCCGGAGGCCTCATAATAAGCCCGGTCCTTCTCCGCCTCTGTAAGAATCGCTTCCGCCTCCATACACTCTCCCTTAAGCTCCAGGGCAGAATAGGGGCAGGCCCTTACGCAGCTTGCGCATCCTGTACACGGGACGCGGTTGATGCTATGTGCCTCCCCCTCCAGCCGGTGGCAGCCCTCCGGGCAGACTTGGGCACATTTCCCGCAATAAGTGCACCTCTCATGAAAATAATACAGCTCCGGGTCAACGGATTGGGACTCCGGATTATGGCACCAAAGGCAGTGCAGAGGACAGCCTTTAAGAAAGACAGTGGTTCTCAGACCGGGTCCGTCATGTATCGAGGCTTTTTCTATTGATAAAACAAGACCTTTTTTATTCATTTTATTTTTATCCTCTCTGTCCTTTCCTTTCTCTCCTTCCCATCCCACTTCCTTGTACCCTGCCGCCCCGGGCCGCTGCTTTGCAGAAGGGATTAGTACAGGGTGCGGTTCAGGATCTCTTCCTGTATCCTGCGTTCCAAATCAACAAAACGGGCTGTCCAGCCCCCCAGACGCACAAGTATATGGGAGTATTTCTCAGGTTCCTTTAATGCCGCCTCCAGATCTCCCCTGTTCACCACGGTTATATTGGCCTGCATTCCTCCCTTGGCAAAGAACGCCCCAAACAGAGCCTCCAGCTTCGGCCTCTCCTCCGTGAAGAACTCCCTGGATAGTTTAATATTGGATACCGAACCGCCATTGGCGGGATCCACCTTGGCTAAGGAATTCAAAAGCGCGGTCAGTCCGCTGCGGTCGGCCCCGGCCGTGGGAGAATTGCCGATGGCATATGCCTGCCCCTTTCTGCGTCCGTCAGCCGTTGCCCCGGAATCAAAGCCCATGCCATGACCTCCGGGATTAACACTGCTTGCCGTGAGAAAGTCCAGCCAGGATGCTTCTCCGGCCTTCTTAACCGCCCCATGAACATCCACCCACATCCTTCTATGCATCCGGTCTGCCTCGTCGTTGTCATTGCCGTATTTGGGCGCGTCCAGCAGCTGCCTGCGTATCTCCTCCCGGCCTGCGAAGTCCTCATCCAAAACAGTCACAAGTTGATCCAGGGTGAGAAGCTTCTCATCATAAACCAGCTTTTTAATTGCTGTCAGGGAATCCGCCGCATTGGAATAACCATGACCCATAACGCAGCCGCCAAGGTAACGTACTCCCCCACCCATGATGGGTTTCCCCCGCTCCAGGCAATCATCCGTCAGCAGGCTGGCATACAGAAAAGCACAGTCCCCCGACAGCGTGCGGCAGATATTCTCGTATGCCTTTGCCACCAGCTCCGCGCCAAACCGGATCTGCTCCAGAAAGGCATGATACAGTTTGTCGAAGGTATCAAAGGTATGATTGGTTCCGGTCTTCGGCCCAATCTGCTCTCCCTGCTGGCTGCGTCCGTCACGGAGAGCCGCCTCCAGAGCCATTGGAATGTTCCATACACAATCCAGCAGGCTGGGGCTTTGGCTGGCTATCATATATTCTCCGCAGCCAAGGGGATGGTAATGCTCCGCCGCCTCCTCCGGCAGGTTAAAAACCTCCGCCACTCCCGGAATAACCACATCATCATTATACAGCAGGGGAAAGGTACCGCTTTCATTAATGGTGTCATATGCCTTCTTCAGCAAGCCCGGATCCTGCCCTTTGTAAAAACGCAGGGCCAGCTGCGGCGTTACCCTCTTATGCCTGCCGGTTGCTTCCATAGCGGCATAGGCAAAACGGTCGGCATTTGCCTCATTTCTTCTTCCCTTTCCTCCGATCATAATCCGGCAGGTAGCATCTTCTCCGTTTTCATTATACAGTCTCCAGAGAGCTTCTATCATCCGGACTGCTTCCTCTTCTGTCAGTATGCCATGATCCATATCATGCACATAAAGATCTCCAAGGACTACGTCAAGCCCCCAGGCCTCCAGGTGCTTCCCTCCCGCCAGAATTGTGTATATCCATACCAGCTGAATCGCTTCCCGCAGGGATTCCGGCACCCTTACCGTAATTGCCTGCAAGGTGCGGGCAATTTCAAGCAGTCTCTCCCTGTCACCGGCCTCCTCTGCCTGCCCGGCAAGGGTACGGGCCTGCTCCTCGTAATAACGGCATGTGTCCGCCAGGATATCCAAAGCAGTTTCCAGGCCATCATAAAAGGAGGTCTCCTCTCCCTTCTCCTGTGCCCTCTGCCTTCTGGCCGCCACATCCTCCCGCAGTCCGGGAAGCCCCCTCCGAACCAGCCGGTCAAGGTCCACCGCAATGGAAAATCCTATATTGTCCCCACTGATAAACCGGTGCTTGCCTGCATACCGGCGTAATGCTTCCTCACGGCCCGCGATTTCTTTCCGCATTGTTGCTCTGTCCTTCCAGAATTCAGCCAGCTCGGTCAGGATTGCCCTCTCTTCCTCGTTTACAGGCATCCGGTCAATGGCCCCAAAGTCAAAGCAATAGCCTCCCTGCTTACCTTCTCTCCGGACTCCCTCCGGTGTCCTGTCATAAGCCATCCACCAGATACTGCCTACATAGAGAATCCGGTCCTTCGGCACCCGTCCGGCAAACAGGCCCTCCTTCTCTATCTCCTTTAACAACGCCGGGTACTGCTTCTTAAGGCACATAGCCTCCCGGACAGCCAGCGGCGCATTCTCATATTCCTTATAGGCCCGGGTAATCTCCGCTGCCTGTATAATAAGGGGATTGATTTCACTCTTGTATGAAGTTAAGTTCCTTATATCTGTCATATTAATTACCTTTCCTTTTCCCGCCGATGATATTGCCCCTGGCTCCTCTCTAAAAACCTGCCGCGGCTGCATCCGCTGTCCCGCGTCTTTCCTGGTCCGCTACGGTTACATCTCTATTACAATCCGGTGTTCTCCTCCATCTCTGAAAATGGGAAAGCTGTTTCCGCCTGCCGCCTCTCCGTCTACCAAGCAGCTCTTCACGCCTTTTTGACGGCCCTGGGGATTATTGATCTCTATATGATAGACACATCCTTTGTATACCCTCCGGGCTGTCACACCGGCCCATCCGGAGGGAATGCAGGGATCGATGGTGATCGTTTCATAGCCCGGCATAAAACCGATCATATACTGGGTGATCAGGCGGTATACCCATCCTGCCGTCCCGGTGATCCAGGACATAATAGCCTCGCCTGCTCTCGGATTCTCAGGCCCCAGGTACATATTGGTCAGTGCATAGGGCTCACAGGTGGAACGGGAGGAAGGATGTCCTTGGCTGTCCGGCATGATCTTACACAAGGTGCGGTAAGCTTCATTTCCCCTGCCGACAACGCAGTCCGCAACCGCCTTGAAGGCTCCTCCATGGCAATAGGGTGTTCCGTTCTCCCAGATTCCCGGCACAAAGCTGCTCAGTCTTCCGATATGGGGCTGATAGCTGCGATACGCCGGATACAGGGTTAGGGAACCATGCTCTGACTCAAGATAGGTATCAATGGCTTTCAGGCAGGCTTCCTTGCGCTCGCCTTCCGCAACGCCCGAGAGAATTGCCCAGGTCTGGCTGTTTAGATAGATTCGTCCTTCTCGCTCTGTATGGCTCCCCACTTTATGACCCAGATCATTGATGGCCGCCAGATACCATTCCCCGTCCCAGGCTTCCCGGTTAATGGCCTCCTTCCTCTTCTCTTCGCGCCGCCCCATTTCTTTCGCAATATCAATATCCCCGTAGACCTCTTGTGCTATCTCCGCCGTATTACGAAGCGCATAGCATAACGCAATGGAGGTCCATACACTCTCACCCCTGCCCCCGGTGCCAATTCCGTTCAGGGAATCATTCCAGTCTCCGTCATGTGCCAGAACCAGCCCATGTTCCCCCAGATCCTCTGAGGAATACCGTGCCGCAGTCAGGATATGTTCCCATACGGTGCCCTCTCCCTCATCCAGATAGGGAACCGTCTCCTCCAGAAGGCCAATATCACCCGTCTCCTTCAGATAGGCATTCACAGCGGGCGCAATCCAGGTAGGACCGTCGGAATAGATATGGTGATCCAAGGGAAGCCAGCCCCGGACGCAGCGGCCGTCCTTATATTGATAGCGCAGCGTCTCTATTATCTTGTCCCTCGCCAGCTTCGGATGAAATGCGGCGATTGCCCAGGCATCCTGCAGCTGATCCCGGAAGCCCTTACCGGTATCCCTGCCCACCTCTGCACAAAGCTGTACCTGCTGCTTCACCCAGCCATTGGCCATATAATTGACCCTCTCATCCGGCGTTTGAATATAATTTTCCTGAATCAGATTCTGCTTCTCTGCCGCCAGCTTAAGAAAGTCTTCTTCAATCCTTCCCTTTTGAAATAAAATATCCGCCATAGCCGCTGCTGTTTCCATACTGTCTGCCGCACCCAGAATGACATGGTATTCCTCCTCTTCCCCCGCCTCCAGAGAAAAGGTATGCTCCAGGGCACCAACCATCCATTCGCAGGCGGCAAGGCTGTTGCTCAATTTCCCTTCTTGAATGCGGTCCGGCTTCTCAAAGCTTCCATAAGCCCCCAGAAACGCCTTGCGGCTGGTGTCAAATCCCGTTACCTTCCGATCCGATGCCGCAAAGGCATTGAACCATCCATGGGGGCGCTCCTGAGCCTCGTTACAGCACAGCACCAGATTACGGGCCTCGTCAAATCTTCCAAAAACATAGGATGCATAGTCACTGTACCTGGCATACCCCTCCAGTAAAAAATCACAGGCAAAATATACTTGAAACTCCTTTGCCTGATCCGTCTGGTTTTTCAAGGTAACCGTCCATATCTCCGCAGGCTGCTCTCCGTTAACAAATACTTTAAGCTTCACAGAGAGGCCGTTCTTACTTCCTTCTATGGTTGAATAACCGATGGAATGGACGCACCGATAGCCGTCCAGCTCCGTCTTAGCCGGATACCAGCCCGAATTCCAGATGACATCCTGCTCCTTCACATAGAAATACCTGCTGCCCTCTCTGATTATGCTGCATCTTCCCTTCCCCTCCGGGTCGATATAGCTTGCCGCCCTGCCTCCATAGGCTCCGGTTCCTCCCCCAAAATGATTGATTCCGGCCAGGAATTTGTCATTCCATATATAATTCAGCCAGGGCCTGGGTGTATTCTTGTCCGTGATACAATATTCTTCTCCGTTATGTATGAATTCTCCGAATGTACTCATATGTTCCTCCGTTCCGATTCCCTTTCTGTGGATTATGTTCAGTTTAACAGAACGAAAGAATATGAATATGTACTCTGATAGGTTTCTTTTGTAATTTAATAAGAAAAAGGAATCATTCTCTCGATGATTCCCTCCTGTTCTTATGTTACATTTTTATTTTTTCTCTTAACGCATCCTGGAGTACCTGGGAAAAATTAATATTCATTTTCATAGCCGCTTCATTTAACCAGGATGGGATGCTCAGTGTTTTTTTGACAGCCTTTGATTCATGTTTCTTAAGATATTCGAGCATATCAAACTGTATAACAACAATAACCTGATTTTCTTCAAGCTCTATATCCTCCGGCTGTGATGGTTCGGGCAATGGACGTTTATTATCTTCCATATACGTCAGCACTAATCCCAAAGCGTCAAACGCCATCTCATACGCATTATTAATATTATCGCCTCCTGTATTACATCCGTCAATATCGGGAAAAAACACAAAATAACGACCATCTTCCTCTTTCTGAAATACTGCCGGATAAAATAGCTTTTTCATTATGAATACCTCCTATCATATGATTTATTTATTAAACAGAATATGAGCTTTATTTTAGCCCTGCATCCTTTAGAATTTTATTTTCTAAGCCCTTCGATAAATCTTTGTTGTGATAAGGAACGGTTATATATCGATTAGTTTCCGGATTTTCAAAGAATTTATGTGAACCGTTTTTTACGTGCCCCGTTTACACTCACGCTCTCTCATTTTTTTCATTATACATATAAAGAAAAAGCTGCAACTCCTCTAAATCAAGGAATTGCAGCTTTTTGTATTTCACCTGTTATAAATTATTCAATAATGGTAGCAACCTTACCGGAACCTACGGTTCTTCCACCCTCACGAATAGCGAAGCCAAGACCCTGCTCCATAGCGATAGGATGAATTAATTCAATTCTCATCTCGATGTTATCGCCAGGCATGCACATCTCAACGCCGTCGGGAAGATTACATACGCCAGTTACGTCAGTTGTTCTGAAGTAGAACTGAGGTCTGTAGTTGTTGAAGAAAGGTGTATGACGTCCGCCTTCCTCCTTGGTCAGTACGTAAACCTGAGCGGTAAACTTCTTGTGGCACTTGATTGTGCCGGGCTTACAAAGAACCTGGCCTCTTTCGATTTCCGTTCTCTGAACACCACGAAGCAGCGCACCGATGTTATCACCAGCCTGAGCCTCGTCAAGGAGCTTACGGAACATCTCGATACCGGTAACAACAACCTTACGGGTCTCTTCCTTGATACCAACGATTTCAACTTCCTCGGATACATGAAGAATACCACGCTCTACACGGCCGGTAGCAACTGTACCACGGCCAGTGATGGAGAATACGTCCTCTACAGGCATCAGGAAAGGCTTATCGGTTGCTCTCTCAGGATCCGGGATCCAAGTGTCAACAGCGTCAAACAGCTCGATAATCTTCTCGCCCCAAGGACCACTGGGATCCTCAAGAGCCTTTAAAGCAGAACCCTGGATGATAGGAGTATCATCGCCGGGGAACTCATACTCATTTAATAATTCTCTGATCTCCATCTCAACTAACTCGAGAAGTTCGGGATCATCAACCATATCGCACTTGTTCATGAATACTACGATATAAGGAACGCCTACCTGACGGGAGAGCAGGATGTGCTCTCTGGTCTGAGCCATAACACCATCGGTAGCAGCAACTACGAGGATAGCGCCATCCATCTGAGCAGCACCGGTGATCATGTTCTTTACATAGTCAGCATGTCCGGGGCAGTCAACGTGAGCGTAATGCCTTGCTTTCGACTCATACTCAACGTGGGAAGTGGATATTGTGATTCCTCTTGCCTTCTCTTCGGGAGCCTTGTCAATCTTGTCGAATGCAACAACTTCACCGGTACCTAATCTTTCATGAAGAGTCTTTGTGATAGCTGCGGTAAGAGTGGTCTTACCATGGTCTACGTGACCAATTGTACCGATATTACAATGCGGTTTGTTTCTTGTAAATTTAGCTTTTGCCATTTTACAACGTCCTCCTTTTAATAATAAATGCCTGTAAGCAAATGATTTTTGCCCGATGGGAAATGCGGCCTCCAAAACGAAAGCACCGCCGCCAATATATGGGCCTGTCTATATATTGCCTCATATGCCCTATTATATTTCAACTTAGAAATATTTTCAAGCATAAACAATGGATATAGTGATTTTTTTATCCAGAGGGAATTTATTTACCCTTGCTGGACAGGATCTTCTCCTGAACACTCTTCGGAACCTGCTCATACATCGCAAAGAACATGGAATAAGCACCGCGGCCCTGGGTTCTGGAACGAAGGGATGTGGCATATCCGAACATCTCGGACAGCGGAACGAAGCCTCTGATCTGCTTGGTGCCATTGATGTCCTCAGTACCCTCGATACGTCCGCGACGGGAGCTGATATCACCGATTACATCACCCATATAGTCCTCAGGAACAGTTACTTCTACTCTCATGATAGGCTCTAAGAGCACTGCTCCGCCCTTATGCATCGCATCCTTGAAGGCCATGGAACCGGCAATCTTGAAGGCCATTTCACTGGAGTCAACCTCGTGGTAGGAACCGTCATAACAGGTAGCCTTGATACCAAGTACGGGATATCCGCCAAGGACACCTGCTTTGGAGGCTTCCTGAATACCTGCGTCTACCGCAGGAATGTATTCCTTCGGAATAGAACCGCCCACGATAGCATTAACAAATTCATAAGTCTTCTCTGCATTAGCATCCATAGGCTCGAAGCGTACCTTACAGTGACCGTACTGACCGCGTCCGCCGGACTGCTTCGCATACTTGCTGTCAACCTCAACGGTCTTGGTAAAGCCTTCCTTGTAAGCAACCTGAGGTGCACCTACATTGGCCTCTACCTTGAACTCACGAAGAAGTCTGTCTACGATAATCTCCAGATGAAGCTCTCCCATACCGGCGATAATGGTCTGACCGGTTTCTTCGTTGGTATAGGTTCTGAAGGTAGGATCTTCTTCTGCCAGCTTCGCCAGCGCCTCGCCCATCTTATCCTGACCGGCCTTGGTCTTAGGCTCAATCGCAACATTGATAACCGGCTCGGGGAATTCCATGGATTCCAGAATTACCGGATGCTTCTCATCACAGATGGTATCACCGGTAGTGGTAAGCTTCAGACCAACAGCAGCAGCGATATCACCGGAGTAAACCTTCTCCAGATCCTCTCTCTTGTTGGCATGCATCTGAAGAATACGTCCGACACGTTCCTTCTTATTCTTGGTGGAATTCAATACATAGGAACCGGAATTCAAGGTACCGGAGTAAACACGGAAGAATGCCAGCTTACCTACGAAGGGATCCGCCATGATCTTAAAGGCCAGTGCCGCAAAGGGCTCTTCGTCAGAGGACTTTCTTGTAATCGGATTGCCCAAATCATCCACGCCGTTGATATCAGCGATATCAGTGGGCGCTGGTAAATATTCAATAACTGCATCCAATAATTTCTGGACACCTTTATTTCTGTATGCGGAACCACAGCATACCGGAATAATCTGAACTGCAATGGTGGCTCTTCTCAGAGCTGCCTTCAGCTCTTCCGTCGTGGGCTCCTCACCCTCTAAGAACTTCTCGATCAGATCATCATCCGTCTCACAGATGGACTCAATCATGGAAGCCCTGTATTCCTCGGCCAGATCCCTCATATCTTCAGGCACATCTGTTATCTCAATATCCTCGCCCTTATCATCTTTGTAATAATAGGCCTTCATCTCGAATAAATCGATGATTCCCTTGAAGGTATCTTCTTTGCCGATGGGTAACTGAATCGGAACCGGGTTCTTGCTCAGCCGGGTTCTGATCATTTTTACAACATTAAAGAAATCCGCACCTGAAATGTCCATTTTATTAATAAAAGCCATTCTAGGTACATCATATTTGTCAGCTTGACGCCATACGGTCTCGGACTGGGGCTCAACGCCACCCTTCGCACAAAATACACCAACCGCACTATCAAGTACACGCAGGGATCGTTCAACCTCTACGGTAAAATCTACGTGTCCGGGAGTATCAATGATATTGATACGATGCTCTAATGCACCGGGGATCTTCTTGTGCTCGAATTCCTGAGTCCAATGGCATGTGGTAGCAGCTGACGTAATTGTGATACCTCTTTCCTGCTCCTGGGCCATCCAGTCCATGGTTGCAGTACCTTCATGAGTATCACCAATTTTGTAATTAACACCGGTATAATACAGGATACGTTCGGAAAGAGTTGTCTTTCCCGCATCGATGTGAGCCATAATACCGATATTTCTTGTCCGCTCTAACGGATATTCTCTTCCTGCCAAGGATAATTCCTCCTTAATTCATGACAAGCAAATTCATGCAAGTAATTCCGCAAATCTTTTCTGAAAAGCCGGGATGCATAAATTTATCTCGTTAACAATGATAAAATTCAATTTTCAAGTCTCATATGCCTTATGAGGCAGAAGTACATGCCATGATAATATCCTTTTACCATCTGTAATGTGCAAATGCCTTATTGGCCTCTGCCATCTTATGCATATCTTCTTTTCTCTTTACAGATGCGCCGGTGCTGTTGGCGGCATCCATAATCTCATTTGCAAGCCTATCCTGCATGGTCTTCTCTCCTCTTTTGCGAGAGAACATGGTCAGCCAGCGAAGCGCAAGTGTCTGTCTTCTCTCCGGTCTAACCTCAATCGGTACCTGGTAGGTTGCACCACCGATACGTCGGGCTTTTACTTCCAGTACGGGCATAATGTTATTCATTGCCTCTTCGAATACCTCAACGGCATCCTTGCCGGTCTTGGCTGCAATTTTCTCAAATGCGCCGTATACGACCTTCTGGGCTGTACCCTTTTTACCGTCCAGCATGATGTTATTGATGAGCTTTGTTACAACCTTATTGTTGTACATCGGATCAGCCAATACATCTCTTTTTTGTATATGTCCTTTTCTTGGCACGTTTCTTCCCTCCTTAATAATACTTGACGAATCGGGAGATCCGTCAGTCAATTAATTCAACGGTACTCACATGCAGATAATCTCTTCAGCCGGCCGACGCCCGCTTACTATATCTGCGCTGAATGGAAGACTATGCTTCCACAGTCCGTGTTCGTGCTCAGTTTAACTTTATCTCACTCTCAATCTGTAACCCACAGAAAATACAAATCAAACGGAAACGAAAAATTAATCCGGCACTTTAACTATCGATTTAGTAATCTTACTTCTTAGCTTCCTTCGGTCTCTTAGCACCGTACTTGGAACGTGCCTGCCTTCTCTTGGCTACGCCTGCAGTATCAAGGGTACCTCTGATGATGTGGTAACGGGTACCGGGTAAATCCTTAACCCTTCCGCCTCTGATCAGAACAACGCTATGCTCCTGAAGGTTGTGGCCTTCGCCGGGGATATAGCTGGTTACTTCGATTCCGTTGGACAGACGAACTCTGGCAATCTTACGAAGCGCTGAGTTAGGCTTCTTAGGGGTTGCTGTTCTAACTGCGGTACATACGCCTCTCTTCTGAGGAGCCGATACGTTAGTGGTTCTCTTGTTCAGGGAATTGAATCCCTTCTGCAATGCAGGAGAGTTGGATTTATACTCTACTGTCTGTCTGCCTTTTTTTACTAACTGGTTAAATGTGGGCATTAATTTTTCACCTCCTGAAAATTGTTCACTACAAGATGAATTGGTTCGCCAATCCGCTTGCTCTTACTTCTGAATTCTGTGGTTGTTCTTCTGCGTCTCCGGCACAATATCAGCATCGGCAAAAAACGCACGAAAAATACATTGCATGCAGGAATCCGCACGCTAGATGATTATATATTTTTCACAGAAAATTGTCAAGGACTTTTTTATGGAGCCGCCGGGAAGGTCAGCAGCTCAGCCTGTGGTTGGACTCAAGTTCTCCCTCACATATCATCCGTACTTACCCAGCTCTATGGTATGAGGCAGGGTTTTTCTCCGTGAAGCTGCCTGATACTCAATCTTCTCATCCTCTCTGAACCCACGTTCCGTATTCAATGCATCCGGCACAGGAGTACGCCGGTTTCCTTCCCACAGCTTGAATCTTCCAACCTCCTGCTGCTGCATGACGGCCTGTGCCGACATCTCCTCGCTTGTGGCGGAGTTTTCTTCGGCGGTGGCGGCATTGGTCTGCACCACTGCGGATATCTGGGAAAGCCCTTCCCTGATCTGACCAATCTCTCCGGTCTGCTTCGCGATGGATTGCTCAATCTCTCCGAAGCTTTCCGTCACCTCAAGCGCGACGCTGCTGATTTCCCTGAGTACCTGCACCCGGTGTTTTACAGGCTTTTATGGCTTTTCCAGAATTTGAATCAGAAATAGAGCCGCAAAACTACACCGGCGGGGTTCCCCATGGTGCAGGATCTCTTCCAGTATAATTTTGCGGCTCTCAATGCTAAAACGCAGTGTGCGATATCTAGAACGATTTGGCCTCATATACCAGGGGAAGCCAGATCTTCATCTCATGAAAACCTCTGTTATCCCATGCAAAGTAGGGAAGCATCCTGACTTTCACCTTATCCATCCCACGGTAATGCAGAGGCTGATACAAAGCATCCCTTTGGAAGCCTTCCCTCTTCAGAGCGTAGAATTCCGTCTCCAGCGCTGTCATGCTTCTTCCTGCAATTTCATAAGGAAGCTCTGTAAATTCTGCCGATACCGGAAGAAGCAGGTCCTCCATGGGAACGTTCTCCGTATCCGGTGTCTCAATGCAATAGACCAGAGGACCCCGCTCAACGGCAGCCTGATTCGTATTCTCCTCCACCATGGAATGAGCTGCTGTCAGCCGTACGGGCATGGCAAAGAATACCTCGACCGCTGTCTGTCCCTTTATTTCCACCGGCAGATAGGTATTGGCCTGTTCTGATGACAGAAGCTGCCGTTTTCCGCTGCCGTCTACAAGATAGCCATCTTCCACCCATCCCGGTATGCGGATATTTAAGGTTGCGGGTATCTCATTTTTCACTTCCTCTGCCAGGAAGGTTATCTTTCCCTGGTAAGGATACTCTGTCTGCTGGATCAGTACAAAGTCCGCGCCGTTTTCCAACTGGATATGGGCCCGGCTGGCACCGTACATTCCCGTATATACCGCATCCTTTGATACGGAATAAGCATATTCGCTGCTTTGAGCAAGATTTCTGGCCAGATTGGGAGGACAGCAGTAGCTGGTAATATATTCTGTCCTCTCCAGGGGCCAGACCATCTCATACTCCAGCTTCTTCGTCCGGCGCAGCATATTCTCGTAAAAATAATGCTTTCCGTCCAGACTGATAGCCGCCATGTTTACATTGAGCATAGTGCGCTCAATGATATCATAGTACTTAGCCTCGGGCTCAATATTAAACATCCGGTGTGCCCACATCACAAGGCCGATATTGGCACAGGTTTCGTTATAAGCCGTAATATTGGGAAGCTGATATTCATAACCATAGGCCTGATGCGTCTTCTGATCCTTGAAGAAATTCCCGTAGGGTGATACGCCGTTATAAAGTGCGCCGCAGCCCCCTGTAATATAGATTTTATACTGCATCAGGCTGTCCCATACCCGATGAAGCATGGCCCTGTATTCCTCATCCTCCACATCGGCGCACAGATCGGCCACTCCGCTGTAGAGATAATTGGCACGAACCGCATGCCCGATGATCCTGTCATGCTGCTTTAACGCCGTTCTGTCCTGATTGTCATCCGTTCCGTCCTTCACGGAATCCCGCAGCTCAATAGCCAGCTTCGCCAGCTCCAGATACCTCTTCTCTCCCGTGGTGCGGTATAATTCCACCAATCCCATGTAATGGGAGGGGCATACTGCCGTCTGCACTTCGCCGGTCCTGGCGGCCTCCTGGTACATATGATCCAGATAATCCGCTGTCCGAATGGCAATTTTCAAAAAGTTATCCTTGCCTGTAATTCTATGATGAAGACAGGCAGAGGTAAAGAGATGCCCGAAATTATATACCTCAAAATCATTGATATCCCCCATGCGGAATACCCCGTTGGCGTTTTTCTCTCCGATAATCTGCTTGGTGGAAAGATAGCCGTCCGGCTGCTGGGCTCTTCCGATCAGATCGATATAACGGTCCAGCTCTGCCAGAAGCTCCTCATTCCCGGCCGTCGACGCCGTATAAAGCGCCGCTTCCATCCATTTATAGAAATCCCCGTCCCCGAACACGGTTCCGTCGTGATCTCCCTGGGCCTCTCCGGCGCAGATCTTAAAATTCTCTATAATATGGCTTATATCCTTTGAATCAAACATATTCTTCAAATGCCATACCGTCGTCTCCGTGCATGCCTTCATGCTGTCCGCCCAAAAGCCCTCCGTCCAGGCTACGGCATTGTGCGGAAGAGAAGACACCTTGGCATAGGGTGATTTTCTTGTATCCGTCAACATAATTTCATTCTCCTATTAATCTTCTGACGATTTTTCAGTTCCATTTTTCTTGCTTTCTCTTTCTTTTTTGCTTCTATAGCTGCTTTATCAAGCTGCCCTTAATAAAGTACTTTCAACGCTCAATCACTTGCTTTCAGCGATCAGACCTTTCTTCACCAGCGCTTCCTTCAGCGCCAGCGCACCATAGCGGGGACTGGACACCACCGGCATACCGCAGGCCTCTGCCAGCAGCTCCTCGCAATACGCCATCGATCCCTGGCAAAGCAAAATCACATCCGCCTGGTTCGCAATCTCCTGTGCTTTCTCCAGCATCAGCTTCTGAAACTTCTCCCTGTCGGCGCCAAAGGCATCAATCAGTCCGTCAACCAGCGTCACCCGCTGTCCCAGCTCCCGCGCCACCCGCCTGATGGTGTTCTTCGTAGGCTCCAGGGTAGTAGGCAGGGTTGCCAGCACGCCAATTCTGCTCTCCTTTGCCGACGCCAGCCTCACCGCATCCCTGCACATCTCTTCATCAATGCGTACAATAGGCACTCCAATATATTTCCCAAGATCCTGAGCGGCATCCGCTACCTCTCCCACAGAGGAGCAGATGTTCAAAATCGCATCCGCACCCTCCTCTACGGCCTTCATATACATGGAAACCAGTCTCGCCGCTGCCGCCGGTGTAACCTGTCCCGCGTCCCGTGTCTCAGACAGGATGCTTCCGTCCTCATAGCTTAATATCTCCGCCTGATCCCCCAGATTCTTCGTAACCTCCCGGGTAACCAGCTGAATTAATTCCGGCGTTGTGCTCGTATATACCAATGCTGCTTTCATAAATCCACCTCATTCTGACATTATCTTTCTATTATTATGCTTCAACAATATTATCCTTCCAACATGACTCGCCCGATAAACGTCTTCTTAATACTGACGCGGTGAATAGGAGTGTATCACTATCCATCTGGGCGCAGACCGGGCTTCCCGTGATTGCCTGCGCCTGGCAATCATGGGATGTTAAAGGCAAGCCCAGACGGATAGTGATACACTCCTATTCATCTCACAGCCTAACCCCTCGCCCATCTAACGCTCAAATCACATTATCTGTTACCGTAATACTACGCCCGCTTCAGCACATACACCTGGGAAGGCGGTACAGCTGTCTTCCCGGTATAAACCTGATCATCCAGCAGATTCTGATAGCTTACGTTTCCAAAATCCACTTCTCCGTCGGTGCTGCCATGATTGATCACAAAGAAATATTCTCCGCTCTCATTCTTTCTTGATGTTATCTCCAGCTCACCCTGGAAATCAAACACCGGAGCCAGCTCCTTCCCGCTGCAGATCTGACGGTACAGGGTATCCAGGAATTCCTGCTCCACCTGGGTGCCGATATAATAAGCCTGTCCCTTTCCATAGCGGTTCACCGTCACTGCCGGCATTCCCTGGTAGAAATCCTCGCCATACTCCGCAAGCACCTCGGCTCCTTCGGTATGAAGCAGATCGCAGAGGAAGCCGCTCTCATAAGCTTCCCGGAAGCCCTTCGCAGCCCCGGTCATTCGGATGGTATTCTTCTCCTCGGGGAACATGGCATCCACTTCTTCCACCCAGAGGCCGAATACCTCTCTCAGGGGGCCGGGGTAGGCCCCGAAGATGCACCTGTCATTCTCGTCGGCATAACCGGTCATATAGGTTGCAACCAGTGTTCCGCCGTTCTTAACAAATTCCTTAAGCCTCTGGGCGATATCTCCCTTAAGCATATACAGAAGCGGCGCGATGATCACACTGTAACCGGAAAAATCCGTAGTCTGTTTCAGAATGTCCACCGGAATATTCTGATAATAAAGGGGTTTATAATAGGTATGCACCTGTTCCAGATAATTCATGTCCTTGGTGGGACCGCTGTTCAGCTCCAGGGACCACCAGTTCTCCCAGTCAAAGATAACACCGGCCCTGGAAGAGGTCTTCGCCTTGAGGAACGCTCCGTCCAGCTTCTCCAGCTCGGCACCCAGGGTCGCACATTCCCGGAAGATTCTTGTATCATTCCTTCCGTTGTGGGATAGGAAGGCTCCGTGAAACTTCTCCTGCCCCGCCACTGACTGACGAAGCTGAAAATACAAGCTGCTGTCCGCTCCTCTGGCAAGTCCCTGATAAGCCGCCCGGCGAACCTCGCCCGGCCTTTTCAGCTTGTTATAGGGCTGCCAGTTCTGCTGATTGGGAGACATCTCCGCAACCAGGAAGGATTCCCCGTCTCTGGCCGCGCGCATAATATCGAACTTCAACGCCAGGAAGCTGCGCTCATCCTTGGGAGAGGGATAGTTGTCCCAGCCTGCAAAGTCCATATGAGGGATCATCTCGAACTGGTTCAGCTTCTTAATGTATCCTGAAATATTGGAGTAGACCGGAAGGTGGGGTGTCGCCTTTTTCAGAATATGAGCTTCATTATTATAGCACTCAATGGTGGAGGCTGTGACAAAGCGCATATAGTCCAGCTGAATCCCTGGATTAAACCGGTAATCATCATTCAGCTCCGTCGGCAGCATTACCTCCTCAAAGGAGGTCAGCGTTCTGCCCCAGAAGGAGGTATGCCAGCGTTCGTTCAGCTTCTCCAGTGTACCATACCGCTGCTTCAGCCAGGTGCGGAACTTCTTCTGGCAGTTTTCACAGTAGCAGTAGGTTCCATACTCATTGGCCACATGCCAGGCAATCAGCCCCGGAAAATCCTTGTAGCGCTCCGACATAGCTGCAGCAATGGCGGCGGCACGCTCACGGTATTTTTCACTGTTAACACAGAAAAACACTCTCATGCCGTGGGTCCTCTTCCGTCCGGCGATATCCACCGGCAGCACCTCGGGATATTTGGCGGACAGCCAGGCCGGCTGGGCACAGGTGGGGGTTGCAAGAATCACATGGATTTTATTATCCCAAAGCTTCTTCAAGATCTTATCCAGCCATTCAAACCGGTAGACTCCCTCCTCAGGCTCCAGCTTTGCCCAGGAAAATACCGGAAGAGTTACCGCATTTACCTTGGCTTCCTTCAGCAGCTCCATGTCTTTTTCAATTGTTGCCTCATCCCATTGGTCCGGGTTATAATCGCCGCCGAACCAGATGAACGAATTATTCTCTTTCTTCATTTTCTTCTCCTTTATCTTTATCTATAAGGCCATTTACACATTCAGCCTCTTTACACTATTCCTCTTTACAAGACTGGTCTTCAATTCTATTTTTCGAATCCCCTCGGATTCGCCGGATATCATATCCGTAAGCGTATTCACTGCTGCTCTTCCGATGGCGTACTTGGGCGTCTGTATGGTAGTGAGCGGAGGGTCCAGCATTTCCGACAGGGATATATTATCAAAGCCAACCACGGATACATCCCCCGGTATCTGGTATCCCAGCTCCCGTAGAATGCGGATGGCATAAATTGCGATAATATCATTATCTGCAAAAAAGGCTGTGGGCATGTACTTTATAGCCCCAATCCGCTCCTTCAGTTCCAGAAACGCCGCATCACCGCCGCCGGATGAAAATTCTATGATCCGCTCCTCACCGGCCGCAAGCTGATACTCCCTTGCAGCACGCAAAAAACCATAATAGCGCTCGCTAAAATTATGAGCATTGCCGTTCACATGCAAATAGCCTATATCCCTATGACCCATGGATACCAGATAGGAAATAGCCAGGCTTACACCCTGTTCATTATTAATCGCAACACTGTCTATATCCTTTGTTTCCATATAATTATCAATAATTACCGTGGGAACATGCATCTCTGTAAAGAGATCCATCTGTTCCTCGACCATCTCGGTAGCCAGAAGCAGGAGGCCTTCCATCTGCTCTCCTTTGATTTTGGCCACTTCCGATTGGATCGTACTTGTGTCGGCATAGGTTATCATCAGCTTATAGCCGCTGTTTCTTGCCTGTTTCTCCACGCCCTCGATAATATCCGAGAATATTTGCGAAAAATAAGGACTTGCCTCCGTATTGGCACCGTTCTTGCGATATACAAGAAATAGGATTGTTTTTGTTTCCTCCGCTGTCTCCGGCAATAAGTCCTCATATCCCAGTTCCTTAATTAAACTAAATACTTTATTTCTGGTCGCCTCGCTGACCCCGGGCTTGTTATTTAAAACCAGCGAAACACTGGCAGGTGAAATCCCCAGCATCTTCGCAATTTCCTTTGATTTAAACGCCATTTCTCCGCCTCCTAAATTCAACTAAATCTTTAAATAATTTTAGCATTGATTCGGAAGCCTGTCTACTGCAATCTATCTTTTCTTCCTGTTAAATTACTTTACCGAGCCCAGGATACCTTCCACAAACTGCTTCTGCAGCAAGAAGAACACCAAAATCATCGGCAGGGTCGATATAATAATTCCCACCATAACCATGCCGTAATCCGGGGTGAATTCCGAAGCCAGGTTGGCAACCGTGAGGGGAAGGGTGAATTTGCTGTTGCTCTGCAGTGCTATGAGCGGCCACATATAATTATTCCAGCTGGCCATAAAGGAAAAGATCGCCGCTGCCGAATAGGTGGATTTCATCATGGGCATATAGATGCGGATAAAAATCTGGAGCTCTTTGCAGCCGTCCACCCTGGCCGCCTGGATGGTTTCCTTCGGAAAGGAGTGGGTATTCTGCTTGAAGAAGAACACTAAAAACGGCGCTCCGATTGCCGGCAGAATAATGGAAAGGTAGTTGTTCAGCAGCTTTACCTGAGCAAACATGCGAAACATGGGGATGATTCTGGCTGCAAAGGGAACCATCATGGATGCAATCAGGACCATGAATAATATTTCCCTTCCCCTGGAGGGAAACATTACAAAGGCGTAGCCTGCCAAAGAGCAGATCAGCAGAGAGCTTATTGTAATAATCAGGGCCAGCGCCATGGAATTCACAAATGCTTTTCCCAGATTTGCCGCCTGAAAAGCATTCTGCACATTGGTAATAAGGTGACTCCCAAAGGTGAGCTTGCCCATTGTAATATCCTTGGACGAATTAGTCACACTGATGATCATCCACAGAAAGGGGAAGATCGACACAAAGGATACTATAATCAAAAATATATGCCGAAACAGATTCTTCACTCGGTTCATCGTTCTTTCATGACTCCTTTCTGAATTACGGTGATCACTGCCACAATCAGAAATACCGCATAGGATACTGCCGCCGCATAACCATAGCTGGGCACATAGTTAAAGGACAGATCATAGATATACTCCGAGATTGTCCGGGTTGCGTTGCCGGGACCTCCGCCGGTCAGGTTAACCACCTCGTCAAATAATTGCAGCGTCGAATTCAATGCCATAATGCTGGTTAGGAATACGATGGGACGCAGCAGGGGAGCGGTTATTTTCATAAAGGTCTGCCGGAAATTACAGCCGTCCAGCTTTGCCGCTTCATAGATGGACCCGTCTATATTTTGCAGCGCCGACAGGAAGAAGATCATATAGTATCCGGTATAACGCCAGATCAATGCCACAATGATAACAAATTTTGCCCATCCGGCTTCCAGAACAAAAGCAATCGGTGCGTCGATGAGGTTGATCTTGATCAGAAAATTATTGACAAAGCCATCCACAGCAAAAATATTTTTAAATAAAATCGAATAGGAGACCATGGAGGTGACACAGGGTAAAAAAATACAGGTCCTGTAGATACCCCTGCCTTTTAATTTCGGATCATTGAGCAGCACCGCCACGATTAGAGCCAGCACCAGCATCACCGGTATCTGGATTACCGCATAAAACATGGTGTTTCCAATGGTTGCCCAGAATGTGGCATCTCCCAGCATTCTTCTGTAATTCGCCAATCCGCGGAAAACCAGGTTGGCACCCTTACCGGTTTTGAAAGACAGGAACAACGCCTGCAGCATCGGTACATAACTGAACAGCAATATAAATGCTGAGGCTACAAATACCATGGACCAGCCGTGTAACGCATGTCCCTTTTTATTATTGTATTCCATGCATAATTACCTCCATGACGTCACTCTACACTATCTCAAACAATATCTTTAAAAAGGGGATTCTACCTTCGTAAAATCCCCTTTCACGAAACCCTATTCTTGAATTGTCTGGCTGAACTGTTCTTCTGCCTTTTGTAAGCTTGCATTCAGATCACTGCCGGCCAGAATGTCCGGAGTTACCGCTAACAATGCCGCCTGTGCTTCCGCCGAATATGCACCGGTGTTCACTGCAGGAATTTCCGCAATCCAGCTTGCAAGCACCTGATTGATTTTTGTTCCGGAGAAGAACGGGTCCTCCGTATTATAGGCTTCTACATTGGATGCCGGTAAATAGGTTGCCATGATATTCTTTTCTTTTACCAGAGTGTTATATAAATCAGTACTTTGTCCAAAGGTCTTTGCCAAAAAGTCCGCGGCAGCCGCAGCATTCTTGCTGTTATTCAGCACAAACCAGCTGGAGCCTCCCTGATTGGATTTATTGCTTGCACCGCTGGTGCTTAAGGTCGGAACCGGAGCCACCTTCCATAAGCCGCTCTGATCCTGGGCCGCCTTAATAGTGGATGCAATCCAGGAACCACGGATTACGCAGGCAACGTCTCCGCCGTTGATGGCACCCGCAAATCCGGTCCAATCACTGACTACCTTTACATAATCACTTTCGTTAAAATTCTTAAAGATCTGATAGCATTCCTTTAATGCTTCATTATTAGCAAAGTTGGGGCTTCCGTCCTCGTTGGTGAACCAGGTTCCGGCAGATTGAAGCATGATCTGAAACTCTGCGATATCGTTTGGATTATAGGTCTGAAGCAAATGTCCTTTTTCCTTTAACTTCTGTCCAAGTACCTGATATTCCTGCCAGGTAAGGTTCTGCATGTCTTCATCCGTATATCCTGCTTCCTGGATATAATCCGTACGATAGAACAGGCCGGCCACACCGGTATCAAAGGGTACGCCGTAGCCAACTCCGTCATAGGATACTGCCGCTTTCTTATAGCTTGCAAAGTCATCGTAATTCAGCACCCCGTCCATTGCATAAAAAGCACCAGGGTAGGACATCAGATATCCCGGAGCCACCAGATCACTGATGATTACGATATCCGGAAGGTCATCCGTCACACCGGAAGCCAATACCGTATGAATCTTTTGAAGACAGTCCCCTTTCGCCATCTCTACAAAATTAATGGTTGCACCGTCATACAGCTTATCCGCCTCCTGTAAAGCCAGACCGTTAAAGGATGCATCCCATCCCCACACGGTCAGTTCCACCGGCTCAGCTTGCTCTGCCTGGGAGTCGTCCCCCTTCGGCGCTTCCGTTGCAGCTGCTCCGGAAGTGGGCGCCGTTCCTTTCTTATCGCCATCTTCCTTGCCATTTTTTGAACCACATCCACCCAATAGAGAAACTACCATGGTGAGGGTCAGAATAACTGCTAACATTTTCTTTTTCATACTTATCCTCCTCGCAAGTCACATATAAAGTGTTTAAATATAATTTAGTTAATATCTAAATTATTTATTTTGATTATAGTATTGAATTTAGTGTTTGTCAATACTTTAACCCTAAAATCATAGAATAATTTTAAAATTTCTATAGCTTTATTGTTGAATTAGTCCAAAAACTGCTAACTACAGGATTATAGTTATAAATATGACCTAAATTAATTAAGTACAGTTCAGTGTATATGCTAATATTTTTTAGAACACAAAAATTAAGCTTAGACATCTCCTTCCGATGTCTAAGCTTACATTTCCTAAGTTTATTCCGGACCTTCGCAACTCAGATAATCCTCCGGCTTCTCAGCACCTCTTCCACTTCTTTTGCTGTTACCAGTGAGAAGATATCCTTTGTCAGCTTCTCGCAATCCGCTTTTGATAATTTCTGTATCCCGCTCCTTGTGGGCAGAATGGATAGCGGGGACATGCTGAGCTCATCCAGTCCCAGTCCCACCCAGACAGGAAGCAGCAACGGATCCGCCGCGGCCTCTCCGCAGATTCCCGCCCAGATTCCATTTTCATGGGCACTCTCTGTGATTTTCCGTATAAAGCGCAGCACTGCCGGGTCATATTGGGAGTATAAATGGGCAACCTTCTCATTCATACGGTCCACCGCCATGGTGTACTGGATCAGATCATTGGTTCCGATGCTGAAGAAATCCACCTCCCTGGCAAATACATCCGCCATAAGCGCTGCGGCAGGGGTTTCCATCATCATGCCGACGGGCACCTTTTCATTAAAGTCAATTCCCTCAGCCCTTAATTCGGCCTTGGCTTCCTCTACCATCTGCTTTGCCTGCCGAAGCTCCTCCACGGAGACAATCATGGGAAACATAATATGGATATTTCCGAAAGCACCGGCCCGGAGCAGGGCCCGGAGCTGAGTCTTCCAGAACGGCTTCCGATCCAGGCAAAGACGGATGGCACGATAGCCCAGGAATGGATTCTCCTCCTTGGGGATGCCCAGATAATCCACTTCCTTGTCCCCGCCGATATCCAGGGTCCGGATCACGACCGGACCGCCCTGGAGCTTTTCGGCAACCGCTTTATATGCTTGAAACTGCTCTTCCTCATCCGGCGCTCCGGTTCGGTTCATATACAGGAATTCCGTCCGAAACAGTCCGACGCTGTGCCCGTCCTGGCGGACTACCATATCGGCATCCTCCGGGGAGCCGATGTTTCCCGCCAGAAGAATCTCATGTCCGTCTTTTGTAATGGATTTGGTTCCCTTAAGCTTCTCCAGCTCCTGCTTCTTCCTGGCGGCAGCCTCCTGCTTCTCTCTATATTCCTGCAAGACCGCCTCATCCGCCTCCAGCTCGATCACGCCGGTCTCGCCGTCAAAAGCCAGGAGCTCTCCGTCCCGTACCCGTTCCATGATACCAGGAAAGACCACAAAGGGGATGCCGAGAGTCCTGGCTATAATCGCGGCATGGGAGGTGGGGCCTCCGGTCTCATTAATAATTCCCAGAACAAATTCCGGATTCATCTGGGCTGTATCGGAGGGCGCCAGATCCTCAGACAGAAGGATCACAGGCTCCGTTAATCCCGCAGCCGTGCCTCCTTCCCTTCCCAGGAGAAGCTCCTGCACTCTCCGGCTGATGTCCTTGATGTCCATGGCTCTTTCCCGCATATAATCATCGTCCATGGCCTGAAAGATCTCCATTAGTCCGTCCCGAACCATTTTTACCGCCCATTCCGCATTACAGAGGTGCTCCTCGATGGCATTCTCCACCCCGGTAATAAACTCCACATCATCCAGCATCTGAATATGTGCCAGGAATATGGAGGCCTCATGGTGTCCCTTGGCGCGAAGCATCTTCTCATAGATATCCTCCAGCTGGCTGATGGCCCTGTCTTTCGCTATATGAAATCGTTCCTTCTCTTTCTCCGTATCCTCAATCCTTCGCAGGCTTATTTCCTCGGAGGCGTTTTTCCTCAGCAGTGCTTTTCCAATTGCTATTCCCGGTGAAATAGGCTTCCCTTTTAATGCCGCCATAAATCTGTCCCTCCGTTTCTTTCTCCTTACATTGCCGGCAACATATACCCTTTCCTTTAAGTATAAACAGGATTCTTCCCCGGGTAAAGCAAAAGAAAATGAGTTTTGTCCACTCTGTTTGTGACAAAACTCATTTTGTTTCTGTATTCAAAGGAAAAGGTGAGCTATATTTTAAATCTTTGAATAGCATGAATTAAATATTTTGATCTTTGATTTAAATTACCCGCCGCTTCATTGAGGGTTTCAACCGAATCCATCTGGTGATTGGATATCTGATTAACATGGCTGGTTGACGCGGCCATTTCCTCCAGAACAGCAGATATATTTTCAATTGAGTCCATTGTGCTTATTCTGGCTGTTTCTATATTCTTTACATTTTCTATGACATGCTTAAATTCCAGCATCAGACCATCTACGCTCTCATTGATTCCATCATAGGAATCCGTTGTGTCCTTCACTGCCGTATCCTGAAGGAACAATACCTTTTCAGCGTCCCTGGCCGATTGGGCCAGATCATTGGTGTCCTTTTGGATTGCTTTGATTATCCGCTGAATATCATTTACAGACTGCCCGGTTTGGTTGGCTAATCTTCTTATTTCATCCGCAACCACGGCAAAACCCTTTCCTGCTTCACCAGCTCTTGCCGCCTCAATCGATGCGTTCAGGGAAAGGAGGTTGGTCTGACTTGAGATTTCACTGATGGTACTTACGATCATGCCTACAGATTTGGATCTCTCATTTAAATTCTCGATTCCCTTCACAATCTCCGTTGTAATGCCTATGGTAGACCGGGTCTGATCTGTAAGCTTCTTTGTTACAACTGTCCCTTCCTGAATCCATTTCTTTGTATTCTCACCGATTGTGCTGATTTTATCAGTAACCTTACCCATATCAATTATTTTATTGGAGAGCCCGTCCATTTGGCACAGGCATTCTTCCGCTTCTTTTGCCTGCTGTATAATCCCCTGCTCCATCTCGTTCATTGCACCGGATATGTCCTTTGTTGTCCTTAAAAATTGTTCTGATGTGCCTGCGATATCCTCCGCAGACCCGGATACGCCGTCACTCATCTCTTTTACCTGGGTTATGAGCTCCTTCATATTAGCAAAGGTATTATTTATCTCCGTAATCAGTATTCTGAACTCATCTTTGCGCTTCGTAGTAAAATCAATGGATAAATCGCCCTCCGCAGCCAGCTTTAATTTTAATATGATGTATTTGATTATTCTGTCTATGCCTGCGGAAATATATAATCCGGCCCCAATTGCAACAACACATGCAATTACCACAATAACGGCCGTAAGCTGCCGTATGCTGTCCGTCCGGCTCGTGATTGCGCTTTTGGGGACCAGCGCACAGACCATGGCTCCCGTATCACCAATCTTTGAATAAATAAACAAATGCTCCTGCTTCCGGTAATCCACGCGAAAGGCGTTGCTTGCCCCATCCAGTGAAGCTGCCTTTTGATAGAAATCCTCATGGTAAAACACTTCATCCGAAGCGCCTTCCTTTGCTCCGGACAGGATTTCCTTTCCGTCCGCTGTGACAAAACCGATGATGCCGGCCTCTTCAAATCCTATCCTGTCAAGAATATCCCGAATCGTTTTTATATCCATATCAATAACAATCAATGCATCCGCAGATTGGAAGCTTCTCACCAGCCGCAGTGCATAGCCATGGGCTGCAGACCCTATCCTCTCATCCAGAAAAGAATCTTTTCCCAACCAGAAAACATCATCCGATTGACTTATTTCTGCTCCCAGCTCCGTCTCTATAAATCCTCCATAGATACCGTCCCGGACTGAAACGGCTGTTGTGACGGAGGCTACCTCGTCAGAAAAGATGGATATTCCGGAGATAAATTGATCCGTAATTTCCTTTGCAGAGACAGAATTGCTGATCAATCTCCTGTTTTGGTTATTCTCAGCCCTGTCATAGCTATAATTCCACAGATACTTCTGTATGGCGACATCCACAATATATTGTGTCGACAGCGCCTCAATAGAATCTGCTCCAAATTGAATGTATTGTGCGGTGGTATTTATTGTCTGCTCTGCTGTTTCCTCATAGCTGCTGCAAATACTCTCCGCCGCTTTTTTATAGGACACAATACCAAGAACAATTATAAATGCGATCGGTATCATGAAGATTGCTATCATTTTCATGGATAAGCTGGAAAGCCTCATAATTCTTTCTCCTTTGATCGGATGCCTATCCCTTTATTCCATCCATCGCAATACCATCCACCAGATATCTCTGGAAAATAATGAAGAAAATGAGAATAGGCAACAACGAGACCACCGACATAGCGAACAACCCGCCATAGTTATTATAAGAGTTTGGATCTAAATACATATTCAGCGCCAGAGGAATGGTATATTTCTTTGTTGAGCTCATGAAAATTAAGGGTTGGAAGAAATCCTGCCATATCCAGTAAAAAGAAAAAATGGAGGAGGTAATGATCGCCGGCTTTACAACCGGTACCAGCACCCTGAACAGGGTGCCGATTCTTCCGCAGCCATCAATCTCAGCCGCTTCGTCCAATTCCTTTGGAATGCCTCTGAAGAATTGAGCCATTAGAAAGATAAAGAAAGCACCGCCGAAAAACCACGGCAATATTAATGCCATTCTTGTATCGGTCAGATCCAATTTCTTCAGAATAATATACTGCGGCACCACCATAACCTGCGCCGGAATCATCATGGTCACCATCACGCACCCAAACCAGAAGCCGGATAGCCGGAACTTTATTCTGGAAAAGGCATAGGCCGCAAATAATGAGGTTCCCACGCATCCTAAGGCACCAAATACCGTAACAAATACCGAATTCATAAGAAAGGTTGAAAAAGGCACACCCCCAATTCCTTTGAAGCCGCTCATATAGTTTGTCACCGCATCCCATGTCTGGGGTATCAGAGAATATGCATCAACAAACATCGTCTTATTGCTTTTAAATGAGCTTGCCAGAAGCCACAGCAGAGGGTAAATCATAAGAAAGCCCAAAAGGCATGCTCCTGTATGAAACAGGAAAGAATTTAACCTTTTTTTATTTGTCATCGCCTAGTTTGCCTCCGTTTCATAATACACCCAATTTTTCTGAGTTTTGAAGATCACTACTGTAAAGACCGCAATAATGGCCACCAGAACCCATGCCAGCGCACAGCTGTAGCCCATATCAAAATAGGTAAAGGCACGGCGGTACAAATACAGCACATAGGAAAGCGTGCTGTCCAGGGGACCTCCGCCGGTGATTACATAGCTTTCCGTAAATACCCGGAACCCGTTGACAATCTGGAGGATCAGGTTAAAAAATATGGTCGGTGTCAGCATGGGAAGGGTAATTTTAAGGAAGATTCTCCAGGACCTGGCGCCGTCCACCCGGGCTGATTCATACAGGGAATTCGGGATCTGCTTCAGTGCCGCCAGAAAGATCAGCATCGAAGAGCCGAACTGCCATACACCCATTAAAATAATCACGGATAACGCGGTCTTCGGATTGCCCAGCAGGGATATCTTCTGCTCTATTCCGAGAGCAGCAAGAATCGACATGACTACGCCGCGATTTCCAAATATCTGTTTCCACACCACAGAAACCGCAATACTCCCGCCGATAATTGAAGGGATATAGTAAAGGGTCCGGTAAAGTCCCAGGCCCCTATGCTTCTTGTTCAGCAGCATGGCGACAAACAGCGCAAAGGCCAGACGAAGGGGCACCAGTAGTACCACATAGAGAAAAGTCACCATGAGCGCCTGCCGGAAGGTGGTATCTTCTGTGAAAATACGGATATAATTTTGTAATCCGATGATTTTAGGCACATTGAGCAGATTAAAATCTGTAAAAGAATAATAGATTGAAATAATCATCGGAAGCAGCCACATGAGGGCAAATCCAAACAGCCATGGGGACAGCATCAGATACGCCACCATATTATCCCTGCCCTTATATACCGTTTTATGATTGATCACCTTTTTTGTTTTCACTTTAAACCTCATTTCTGAAATTATCACAGCCCTAGCAGGCAATTATTTTTATTATAATGAAAGGGGAGGGCACCTCAGGTACCCTCCCGCCCACTTCATCAGTTGTTTCTTGAAAGGATCGCTTCTGCTTCCGAACGGAATTTGGCCGCTGCATCATCCGCCGAAATCTGATTGTAGAATACACTGTTGGCCGCATTCTTAAAGGCTGCATTGATCTCGGACATGCCGATGGGATCCGGAGCCGGGGTCTCTCCGCAAAGCGCCGCCGCATTGGTCACAAATTCAAACATCGCCTTCTGCTGCTCATTCAGCTTACCGGAAGCAACCATGTAATCACGAATTTTTGAAGATGCCGGTGTCCCTCTTTCCGCCATAATAATATCATTTGCTTCTTTTGAATTGATAAACCAGTTGATAAATTCTGCCGCCTCCTTCTTCACCTTAGAGGTCTCGGCAATCGAGAAGAACATGCCAGGCTTCATCCACAGGCCCTTATGATCAGAATCATTGGATAAAGGCATGGAAACAATTTTTAATTTATCATTTACGCCGCTTAATTTAGCGGCATAGTTGCTCCACTCAAAAATCATGGCGCCGTCGCCGGTTACAACCGGGCCTGCCTCCTGGCCCAGGGTCTCAATCTGTGCCCATTCGTCCGGATTGGGAACAACGCCCTCATCCATCAGGCTCTTCCACATCTGGAAATAATCCGCACAAATCTTATCGTCCGTATAGCCTAATGCCTTCTTATCCCCGCTGAACAGGCTGGAACCGTGCTGTCTCACCCAATAATTGAAGTTATTGGTATCGATAACCGGGCTTAAGGCCGCTCCGAATTTACCCGTCTTCTCCTTAATCGTCTTATTGGCTGCAATAAAATCATTCCAAGTCCAATCGCTGGTGGGTTCTGTAACTCCTGCTTCTGCCAGCACCTCCGGATTATATCCTACGGCCATCAGGGAGCTGGAAAGTACAAGTCCGGTTACTTTACCGTCTATTTTCCCGGTATTTAACAGTGCTTCCTCCAGATCTGACACATCAATGGTTCCATCGTCAATAAATCCCTGTAAATCCGCAAGAGAGTTATTCTTTGAATAGGTGGAAATATACAGATAATCCATCTGTACGATATCCGGCATGGAACCGGACGCGGTCTGGGTGGACAGCTTGTCAAAATATCCGTCCCAGCCGGAAGGCATTGCCTCAAAGCTTACATTCGGATGCAGCTCCGTATAAAGATCAAGAAGCTGCTGGGTATAATCATGTCTGCTCTGGCCTCCCCACCAGGTAATCTTGATGGTAACCGGTTCATCGCTGCTCTCCTGTGCCGGCGCTTCTGTGGCTTCCGCCGCAGGCTTATCTGTTGCCGTCGGTTTTCCTGTCGCTTCCGGTGCATCCCCTTCTTTGCCCTGACTGCAAGCCGTCAATGAAAGTGCCATCACGCATGCCAACAATACTGCTGTCAATTGTTTCCTTCCTTTTTTCATACCGTTCTCTCCTTTTTTATTGCTGATGATCAGCTACGATGCCATTATAACCGGATTTTCTCAGTATAAGAATGGAATTAAGCGCAATAGTATCTGAAAAAAAGCGACTTTTCCAATTAAGGAAAAACCGTCCTGTCCCTATATTCCATGGGCGACATCCCGGTCACTTTCCGGAATGCCTTGGAAAAATACTGTCCATCCGAAGCATAGCCCACCAGCTCCGCCAACTGGGATATCTTTATCTCCGGATCATATCGCAGTATTCTCTTCGCCAGATTAATTCTCTGGCTTAAAAGAAATGACGAAAACTTTTCTCCCAGGTTCTTTGTAAACATTCTGCTGAAATAATCCTCGTTCATAAACAACACTTCCTTTGATAAGTACTGAATGCTCAATTCCTGATTACGAATATGCCGGAACACCTCCAGTAAGATCGCCTTCACCCTCTGAGCCTCTTTGCCCGTATTAAAATCCACGTTTTGTTTCCCGGCAATCACATTTACCGTATCTTTTAATAATTGCCATACATCCTCATGGCTGCTATTGTACTCCGGAACCTGCTCCTCCCCGTAGAGAACCTTCAAGGTCCAATTACAGATTTCCTTTATCTCCGGGATGGTGTAATGCTTTAGCTCCATTTTCGTAAATGCCAGAAAAACCTCAAAGAGAATATCAACATAAGCATATGCTTCCTTTAGTCTTCCGTAATCCACTAGGGACGTCGCCGTATTCTTCATCTCCCGGAAAAGGCCATAATGCAGAAAACTCTCCCTGCCTTCCGCCCCGCCAATCCGGAACAGCTCCTGTACCTGTTCATAGAGCACATTCACATTCTTCAGCCGGCCATTTTCACTGATCGCAGTCTGAAGCTGCCTGATCTGCGCCTTTTCCAGCTCCTGTACGGTTCTCGCCGCAACTGCTTCGATAGAATTCCTGGTCTTTGCATTAATCAGAAACAATACATTCTGCTGAATTGCAGCAGACAAAAGGATGTTCCTCTCCCCCAGCAGCTCTCCTAAAATATTACCTATCACGAACTGTTCCAGATAATCAAAGCTCTTCCTGCTATGTACCGCCAGAAGCAGAACTTCCGGCCTGCAATTCCCCATTTCTTCCAGAAACATCTGATAGTCGCCGACTAATTGTTCCCGTCCCAGCAGCATATTGCGGAAAATCTGCTCCTTTGCACGGGGCAGCAGGCGATAAACCGTGCTCTTATATTCCTTCTCCTTTTTTTGCCGTATTCTCTTTTCATCAATTTCCTTTTTCACCTTGTCCAGTATCTGCGCTATCTTTTCCTCGTCACAGGGTTTCAGGAGATAGTGACGCACCCCCTCCCCCATAGCCTGGCTGGTGTATTCATACTCGCCATAACCGGACAGCACAACAAATTCAATCTCAAGAGAGAGCGCTTTCGTCTTTCTAATTAAGGAAATACCATCCATAACCGGCATCTTAATATCTGTCAAAACAATATCCGGCTGTTCTGCCTGAATCTTCTCCAGACCCTCCGCCCCGTTCCATGCCGTTCCCACCAGCTCTATATCGTATTGGGACCAGGGTATAAATTCTGCCATACCTTCCCGTTCAATCTCTTCGTCATCCACAATAAGCAGCTTATACATGATATCCTTCTCCTTTTATTTTGGGAATTCTTATCCTGATTACTGTTCCTTCTCCTGTCCGGCTGTCGATGGTGAATTCATAATTATCATAGCTGATGTTCAGGCGCTCCCTGATGTTACTCAGCCCTATGCCATGCCCCTTGGGTTTAACCCGAAAGTTTCTTACACTTTCCAGCTCTTCTTCCGTCATTCCGCTTCCGGTATCCGAGACCTCAAGTACAATCCCTTCCGCCTCTTCTTTTGCCACTACATCGACCTTACTGTTCCCTAACGCACCTTCTACTCCATAGTAGATTGCATTTTCAATCAGCGGCTGCAGCACCATACGGGGAATAATGTATCCCTCCAGATTCCCCTCTGTAATGACGGTAAATTCCGCCCGCGCGCCATAGCGGAACTGTTGGATTGTAATATAGCTTTTTGCCACATGCACCTCATCTTCTACTGTAATATAAGGGTCCTCCGCAAAGGAAGCATGAAGCAGATACCCTAACTCCATAATCATCTTACCCGCATCGTCATTTCTTTTGGCTTTCACCATCCAGTTGATGGCATTCAGCGTATTATACAGAAAATGCGGATTAATCTGTGCCTGAAGCATCTTATACTTCGTGTCCTTCAATAAAAGCTGCTTTTCATAATTTTCACGGATCAGTACATTGATCTTCTCCAGCATGATCTGAAATTCCTGCGCCAATAATCCGGTCTCATCCTTATGCTTTTCTCCCTCCATTAGTATCTTGGCCCCCTCAAAATCACCGGTTGCCACCACCTGCATGGATTCTGCCAGCCGGACCAGAGGCCTTGTAATAACATTGGACATTTTCTCCATAGCCAGCAGCGTCATAAGGAAGACCGCCGCAAAGCCAATCAACATCAGATACCTCAGAGCCATGGTCTGCCCAAAAACCTCGGAATAGGGAAACAGATTCACATACATCCATCCGTTGGAGGATGATTTCAGATAACACATAAAGTATTTCTGCCCTTTCCGGCGGATTATTTCATATCCCTGCTTTTTATTAAGGAACGGCAGACGGAAAGCCTCTGCCATGTCTTCCTCCTGGTATATCATGCCGCCTTCGGAATACACAAAAAGCTTGGAATGATCTGCTTCCAAAGCATTCACTTTTCTCTTAATAACACCGGCGATATCGCTGGTTATGATTATGGAGCCCAGGTAATCCAGGCTGGTATTGGATATCCTCTCCAAAATATCCCGCCCGGATAAAAGATAGGGATATTCCCCGGTAGGCGGCTGCATTACATACCCGCCCCGTCTTTCATGATACTGTTCCAGAAGCTCCTCGTACACGGCATCATCAATAGCCCCTCTGTCCACTCCGATGAGAAAGCGCACCTTCTGCCCGTCCGTGTACATAATGTTCTGGACGGTCGGTTGATAGGCCAGCCTGTCTAAAAGCATATACCGAAAATTATTCATCTCATAAGCGTAGCCGGAAGAATCGGGGTCCATGGCAAAGATTTGGGAAAGCTTGTTCTGAACCTCCTTATCCATGGCAATATCCATGCTGAGCTCTTCAATTTCCTGTAAGCTGGCATTGACCTGCTGCGTAAAGAAATCCAACTCCTGCAATGATTTTTCATAAAGCTTTTCGTCATAGATATTAAAGCTGACCTGGAGCGCTGTAATTGAGATAATACAGGAGATCCCGGCAAATATTACATAGACCAGAATCATTTTTCTGGACAGCCTCATATTCTTTAGCCGTGTTAAAAGCCGCTTCCTCATATATTCTCCTTTAAAATAAGTGATGCTTCTATTATAGCGCAGAATTAAAGTTTAAGCTAAATTGATTTTTAATCCGGTGTTTTAGAAAGGATCATAAAAATATTATAGAAAAATGTACGGGAAAGAATAATGAAAATATCAGACATATCACTTGAACATTTCCGACCTTTTGGGTACAGATTTTCATTTCTGCCGATGTTGGGGGAATGTCATTATTGACATTCCATTTATGATATGCTATTCTATTTTTATACTACTGACCATTAAACAGTAGTGTAAATTACCCGGGAGACAGGTTTCCTGCTGTGCACGGGGATTCAAGAAAGGATTGAGGCTGAGAGATGAAAGAAATATCAACTCGAAAAGTTTTCTTTAAGCAGTTAAACAAGGAACTGCGGCATCGATACGATAAGAAGGATGCCATTAATGTTTTGAAAGATTATGATGAATTCTTTAATATCGAAACGGAACAGGGAAAATCAGAGGAGGAGGTCTGTGCTGTTTTGGGCAGTCCCTGTGCCATAGCACAAAGCCTGAGTGCGGAGCTGCCCCCCGGAGCCGGCACTTTCCCCGGATTTTTATCCAAAAGCCTCTTGCAGGCCTGCGCTCTCATCGCCGCCATCTGTGCTGTTGCTGCATTTGCTGTCTATCGCTCGGAAACAGCCGGAAAGAGCCTTCTGTATGAGTTTTTGCTTTACTATCCCCTTACGGCTCTGCTCCTATGGCTGGTATTGAGGCACACCAAGACTAGCCTCATGCAGGGGAAAAGTCCGGCCTCTTCTGCGCGTCCCGCCTCGAAAAAATTTGCTTTACTGCTTCTTGGACTCTTTCATTTGATATGCATCTCTTCAATCTGCTCTGTTATCTATTATACAAACCGTATGTCGGATTTTGACCGATTACCATTTGAAATAGAGCCACATCAGATTGGCCCCCTGATTTCAAATACGTTCTTCACTTTCATCCTGGCCCTATGCGCGATCATCATATTGAGCGTGATGCATTACCACAGAATATCCATCCTTTATTATAGTGCGGCATGCCACGCCCTGGCCGTACAGGCGATGCTCCTCATCTACAATAATATTCTTCATCGGATGGATTCCCGGCCGGATGATATGATCTCCCGCTTTGTCAAGGTCAGCGGCAGCCTCTATCTGGAGCTCCTGGTTATCCTTACCCTGTTCATTATTTTTCTTCCAAAGAAGGAGCTGAATTCATGAATGCCCAACTAAAAAAAGGAATTTTGGATATGTGCATCCTCTACACAATCCAGCAACAAGAAATGTACGGCTATGACATCATGAAATACATGAGCGCCTTCTTCCCGGAGGTCGATGAGAGCACTTTCTACGCCATACTGAGAAGACTCAACAAGGAAGGTCTGACGGAGGTATATTACGGCCAGGTATCCAACGGGCCGCCCAGAAAATACTACCGCATCCTGGACCAAGGCAGACAAGTCCTCAGAGACAGCATTGCGGACTGGCAGAATCTCATCGCTGTCGTAACCCAAATCGGCATCCTTCCATAACTTTAGCACAGGAACACAGTTAATCTGCAGCATGTTTCGTAACAGATCAGCCAGGTGTCAGGGAGGAGAGCATGGTGCTCCCGTAATGCACTGTATGGAAGAGATATGAGTGGATTTATATGGCACAAACGAACCATCATGTACGGGTGTGACATACAAATCCACTCATATCTCTTCCATCCTGTGTGTGAGGGAGCACCATGCTCTCCTCCCTGACACCTGGCTGATCTGTTACCAAGTTTTTATCTTTTTCTGTTTCCTCAATTTTTCTGTTTCCTTATTTCAATCCGTATGATATAATATTGGTTATGCAATTTTTCAACCTATGGAGGAAATAAAATGAATGAGCAAGCAACACATGATGTGTTAGAGGACAAGTTCCGGGAGCTAATCGCTTTTGCCAACCGGCAAAAAGGTGTTTTGGAGATAGAAAAGGTACATAATCTGATTAGCGAGCTGAATTTGGATAATAATCAAATTGATAAGATTTATGAACGGCTTGAAGCCTATAACATCGTCGTTCTCAGCAGCAGCGAAGAAGAGGAGCCTTCCGATGAGCTTCTGCTGGAGCTGGATGAAGATGCCGAGGATGTGCAGTCCGAGGTGGAAGCTCTTACGAATTCCTCCTATTCCATGTCTGATGACCCGGTTCATCTTTACCTGAAGGAGATCGGCAACTACCCCCTTCTTACCATGGCGGACGAGGTGGATCTGGCTAAGAAGATCGCAGACGGCGATGAATATGCCCGGCAGCTGCTGGCCGAATCAAATCTGAGGCTGGTGGTAAGCATTGCAAAGCGTTATGTGGGAAGAGGCCTTTCCTTTCTGGATCTGATTCAGGAGGGTAATCTGGGCCTGATTAAGGCCGTGGAAAAGTTTGATTATCTGAAGGGATACAAGTTCAGCACCTATGCCACCTGGTGGATCCGCCAGGCTATTACCAGATCCATTGCAGACCAATCCCGTACCATCCGGATTCCGGTACATATGTCGGAGGTCATTAATAAGACCTACCGGGTATCCCGTAATCTGCTGCAGGAACTGGGAAGGGAACCAACGGAACAGGAGCTGTCGGTTGCCATGAATCTTCCTATTGACAAGATCCGGGAGATTCTCAAGGTCTCCGCAGATCCCATCTCCCTTGACACTCCCATTGGTGAAGAGGATGACAGCCATCTGGGCGATTTCATCAGCGACGAATCCATGATGGGACCCGAAGAGGCCGCCTCCTACTCTATTCTGAAGGATCAGATCACCAAGCTGCTGGATACCCTGACAGAAAGGGAACAGAGGGTTCTTATTCTGCGTTTTGGATTGAAGGACGGACGAAGCCGCACGCTGGAAGAGGTGGGCAAGGAATTCAATGTCACCCGTGAGCGCATACGCCAGATCGAAGCGAAAGCCCTGCGTAAGCTGAGACATCCCAGCCGCGCCAAGATGTTAAAAGGCTATGACATTATCTAGGCAGCCGTATGCTGTGTTAAAGATAGAAGCCAATGGAATATAATAATTAAGATAACAGATTACCAAGACTAAGCTGTTCAAAAATCAACAGGAAGGGAGACTTCATTTCATGCGGATTGTATTCATGGTTCTTCGATGCCTGTTTCGCCTGCCCGGCTGGTTTTTCCGCATCCACCAGCTATGCAATATAGAAAAATATGACGCCCCCACCCGCTATGCTTATCTTCATAAGCTGGTTCCCATTGTGAACCGCCGGGGCCGGGTTAAGATTGACTGTTATGGACTGGAGAATCTTCCGAAGGAAACCGGCTATATCATGTTTCCAAACCACCAGGGGCTTTATGATGCCCTGGCCTTCCTGGAAACCCATGAACGCCCCTTCGTTACGGTGATGAAGAAGGAAGTCCGCAATACCCCTCTGCTGAAGCAGGTGATTCAGCTGCTCCAGGCAGAGGTAATTGACCGTGAGGATATCCGCCAGTCCATGCAGGTGATTATGAATATGACCCGGCGCGTGAAGGCGGGAGAGAATTTCCTCATCTTTGCAGAAGGAACCCGGTCACGGAACGGCAACCAGCTTCTGCCTTTCAAGGGCGGAAGCTTTAAGAGCGCGACCAATGCCAGATGCCCTATTGTTCCCGTAGCCCTCATTGATTCCTTCAAGCCCTTTGATACCAATTCCATCAAAAAGCTGACGGTCCAGATCCACTATCTTAAGCCTCTTTATTATGAGGATTACAAGGACATGAAATCCACCGAAATAGCAGATCTGGTTGCCGCAACCATACAAAATACCATTAATGAAGTGCTGGCCCGGCAAACGACGGCCTGATACACTTCTCTTATTTGTTTGAAATCTTAGTTCTTTCTCCCAGGTGAAGCTTATGAATTACACCGCTTGCTTCCACGCCCTTAATTACCAGATACAGCATGACGGTTTCCAGCGGCAGCAGAAGGAAAGCCTTCAACGCCCGTACCGGCAGAAGCGCCATGAACTGATACCCATAGAGAAGAGTCAGCCAGTAGGTATTCATGAAAAGATTCACCACAAACAGATGCACTAGATTGGCAGCAATAATTCTTCGCATGCTCAAGGGTCTTTTATACAGGAGGATACCGTACAGCAGGCCCGTAACCATAGCACTTAAGGTGAATCCAAAGAAATAGGGGCCTGTCGGTCTTACGATAAAGGTCAGGATGTCCGCAGACAATCCATAGATCACTCCCACAACCGGACCGAAGAGATAGAAGACGAAATTATTCGGCAGGAAGTTAAAGCCTACCTTCAAAAAATCGCCTATGGTGACTACCAGGCTTCCCAACACAATGGACACGGCTCCCAGCATAGCCGTCAGAGTGAGGCATTTTACGCTCCTCAGCTCCCGAGATGACGCTTTGAATAACTCTGTAAATTTGGCCATAAAAAAATTACCTCCTTTGCAGACCTTTTACTACAAGAAGAGATAACACAACTGTGCCCATAGGGCACCTGCCTTATGCAATCCAGCCGCGCATCAAATTACATGGCCAGCAAAAGCCTGCCAAAAAGAGCGGCGGATTTTCTCGTTGTAGCAGCGGGATGCGAACCATGTACCGCAAGTTTCTACTTTTCGTCCAGATGACAACTCCCTGTTCACCCGGCACTTAACGCACATGATTCTACTCTGCTTTAAATTTTTTGTATTTCTATGATAAATTATAGCACAGGTTTTTCTTTTTTCAAGGGTAATCTTAATCCAATTCCTTCCTATCCCCAACTTATCCTAAGCCAATGTCTCCGACCGCACCTATTTGCACCAATGGCGGCAAACGTATCTTCTGTCATGTATTACCTACACGCAAAACACGGCGTAGAGGGGGACGGAAAGTATATTCTCCGCCCTTCCAAAATTCTTTTCAGAAAATCGAATCGTATAACCCGGCTTGTATTTTTGAGTAAATACGCTGAGGCTTTTAGAATGAACCTTTACTCCCTTTTTCACCTCAATACCAATGACATCAGAGGTTTTCTGCAATACAAAATCCAGCTCGGCGCTATGCTCACTTGCCCAATAAAACAGGCTGTGTCCGTTGGAAGCAAGCGCCTGGGCAACATAATTTTCCGTAACGGACCCCATAAACAAATTTAATTCGCCTGTCAAAATCGTTTGCTGCGGCACACCGGATTTCATCACCAGAAGTCCCACATCACCCATATAAAGCTTGAAGGAGGACAGATCCGCATAAACGGCAATAGGGCTGGTACCATGATCAATTTTCCGACATTTAAGCACAATGCCTGCCTGTGCCAGCCATTCAATCGCTTCTCCGAATAGGGCTGCGCTGCCGCCACGCTGGACAACCTTGTACTGGAACTTTTTATTTTCCTTGGCCAGCTGCGCAGGAATGGAATTGAAGCAGCCGCGGATCTTTACCGTATCTGAAGCAGAGGCATATTTCGCCATATCCGCAACATAGTTATTTGTAATTTCATTTTGTACCGTTGGCACAAGCACCAGCTTGCCCGTTTCGGTAAAGTTCTTTACACAGGCCGGCATTCCGCCGACGATGAGATAATATCGGTAAAGTTCAATCGCTTTTCGATGGAGCGCATCCGGCAACGGCTCCATGGTATCAAATGCCCCGCGGATTTCCTGTGCCAAACGTTCTTCTCCATTGGCCCAGAGAAATTCCTCAAAATCCAGCGGATAGAGGGGCATACTCTCTACCTTGCCAACGGGAAAAGAATAATGTTCACGGTGGATCGCCACACCCAAAAGGCTGCCTGCTGCCGCCACGTGATATTCCGGTGCCAGTTCACAAAAGTATTTCAGCGAGGTCAAGGCCCGCTCACAGGATTGAATTTCATCAAAGATAATCAGTGTCTTGCCAGGGGTAATAGGCTGGTTTACCGTGGTTTCCAAAAAGCGGATCAGCCGCTCCGGTGTAATATCGTTGGTAAAATAAGCAGCAACGGACAGATTCGTCTCAAGATTAATGTAAACCATATTATCAAAATGGCGGGTGCCAAACTCAGTAAGAATATAGGTCTTGCCTACCTGTCTGGCTCCATAGAGCAGCACGGGCATACGATTTTCCGCCTTATTTCTCCATTGGAGAAGTCTTTCTTCGATTTTCCTGCGCATTATAAATTCATCCCTTTATAATATAATGATCCTATAATTTCCTGATTACAGGATCATTATATATGTTCCTGTAATCAGGATACACAATCCAGATACAGGTGTACTCATACTTTATATTATACCGGAACGGCTTTTATGCCAAGAAAAATACGATTTTTTATTAATTTTATGGATCAATATATGATTGGTATTCATTTCGAGGATACTATTTATGAAAACCAGTTTTTTTAATTGCCGCATTCAATACTTATCTCATTGAATTTATCCAGAATATCGTCAATCAAAATGGCTTTCTTATCCTCTCCTGCCTTGTCCATAACAATCTCACCCTGATGCATCATGACCAGTCTGCTGCCATACTCCACGGCATACCGGAGGTTATGGGTAACCATGATGGTAGTGAGCTTCTTCTCCCGCACCACCTGATCTGTCAGCTGCATAATCAGCTCCGCCGTCTTCGGATCCAGGGCCGCCGTATGCTCATCCAATACGAGAAATTCAATGGGGGTCATGGTCGCCATCAAAAGAGCCATGGCCTGTCTCTGGCCGCCGGATAGGGAGCCCACCGGCACATGGAGCTTATCCTCCAGGCCAAGATTAAGGGAATGCAGGCTCTCCTGGTAGAAATTCACCCTCTCGCGGTTGGTGCCTCTGGTCAGATTAAAGCTCTTACCCTTATTATCCGCCAGGGACATGTTTTCGAGAATGGTCATGGTAGGGCAGGTGCCCATGGCAGGATTCTGATACACCCTTCCGATTCTTCTCTGTCTCTTGAATTCCGGCATATGGGTGATATCCTCATGCCCGATTTTAATCATTCCCTGGTCAACGGGAATACTTCCGCAGATAATATTCAGCATGGAGGTCTTGCCGGAGCCGTTGCTGCCTACGACAGATACGAACTCACCGTCCGCCACCTGCAGGTTAAAACCGTCGAACAGGCACATCTCATTGACTGTACCGGAATTATAATATTTATTGATATTACGCAGCTCGATCATTTGACTTCACCCTCCTTTTACGCTCATTGCTTATGACCAGAATCGCCAGGAACAGAACAGCCGTAATCAGCTTCAGATCCGAGGGTTCCATTCCAGCCTCGATAGCCAGGGCCACACAGGCCTTGTAGATGACAGAGCCTGCAATGACTGCGGAGGTCGCTCTGACCCAGGGAACATGTTTGAATACATTCGTTCCAATGATCACGCTGGCAAGGCCGATTATGATGGCTCCCGTACCCGTGGATATCTCGAAGAATCCGCTTTTCTGGGTATAAATGCAGCCCGCCAGAGCCACAAAGGCATTGGCAATGGCAAGACCAATAATTTTCACACCGCCCTTGTCCTTTGCCAAAGAAGTCACCAGAGTGTCATTATCGCCCACCGCCCTTAGCAGATAGCCTGATTTGGTTCTCAGATACAGATCCAGAAGCAGCTTCATCACAAGGACGATGATCAGCAGGATAAAAACCATCAGATAGCGCCGAAGTCCGGCCGGAACCAATTTCCCGAATAGTGCGTTATCAAAAATAGTCTCCCGGGTAAAAATCGCAACATTTGCTTTTCCCGCAATCCGAAGATTCAAAGAATAAAGGGCCGTCATCATGATGATGCCCGAAAGCAGATCTCTCACCTTTAATTTTACATGTATCAAACCCGTCAGCACCCCGGCTGCCGCCCCAGCCAGAAAAGCAAGAAAAAGCGTAGCTATAGGAGGAACTCCCGCAATAATCAGAACCGCCGTCACCGCTCCGCCCAGGGGAAAGGTTCCATCCACGGACAGGTCGGGAAAGTCCAGAATCTTATAGGTGATATAAACCCCCAATGCCATGATGGCATATACCAGTCCTTCCTCTACTACTCCTAACAATATTGATAAAATATACTCCATTGTCCTACCTCCCCGGAACAAACCACAAGCAGCCGAACCGCTCCCGTGTTATTCTTTCCCATGCTTCAGTTCATATTATTTCGGCTCTGCAATATCAGAAAACATTTCCTTGGCACTGCCCACAAGATCCTCCGGGAGCGTGATTCCAAGGTTTTCAGCCACCGCCGTATTGCCGTAGAAGGCAGCCTCTGCTATTATCTCAAATTTGATTTCACTTGCTTTCTTTTCTCCCTTTAATACCTGGGCAGCCATGGCGCCGGTCTGTTTTCCAAGATCAAAATAGTCCAATCCCACCGTTGACAGACAGCCGATCTTCACCTGCTCTACCTCACTTCCGAACACCGGAATTTTCTTAGCTTCCGCCTTCTTCAGAATCACGGGCAGGGAGCTTACTACCGTATTATCCGTCAGATTATTGATGCAGTCCACCTTTTCCAGCAGATTGTCTGCCGCCAGGGGAATATCCGCTGTCTGGGCAATGCCGCTCTCTACAATCTCAAAGCCGTAATTTTCCGCAGCTGCCTTATATTCTTCGATTGCCGATACGGAGTTCACTTCGCTGGTGCTGTACATGATTCCGATGGTCTTGGCTTCCGGGAGGATTGCCCGGATCATTTCCAGCTGCTTCTCAACCGGAAGCTTATCGCTGGTTCCGGTAGCGTTCCCGGAAGGTGTCCCGTCCTCTTTCGCAAGCTCGGCCAGAATCGGATCCGTAACGGCTGTATAGATTACCGGAATATCCGTATTCTTGGCGGCTCCAAAAGCGCTCTGTGCTATGGGTGTCGCAATGGCGCAGATTAAATCCACCTTCTTGGATACAAAATTAGTGGCGATCTGTCCCGCAACACCGGTGTCCGCCTGAGCATTCTCAAGCATTATCTCTAAATTCTCGCCCTCCTTATAGCCTGCCTCGGCAAGCCCTGCCAGAAAGCCCTCCCTGCAGTTATCCAGAGAACCGTGCACTGCAAACTGTCCGATGCCGATGGTTACCTTTCCATCCCCTTTTGCCGCCGTCCCGCAGCCGGTCATCATACCGGCAGCCAATGCGGTCACTAATACAAGCGCTGTTAATTTTTTCATAGCAAATTTCTTCATCATCTATTCCTCCTCGAAATATATTTCAGGAACAAAGCATGCTCCTGCGCTCCGTTCGTTTCCGCCATTCATGGATGGTCAGGTGGTGTCCGTACTATTATGCATCAAAATGCATAAAAAAATCTCAAGTATAATGTTATTATACTTGAGACGAATTCACTCCGCGGTACCACTCAAATTGACCTATGACCAAAGCTGAACCGTCAGCCCTGTCATACATCCACTTCCTTTCATATACGAACAATATATGCCATACTGATAACGGTCATGGTTCCCGTCAACGCCTACTATTACTTCGGGTTGCCCTCAAAAGCCCATTCAGCTGAAAACTCCATATCGCATCCCACCAACTGCGACTCTCTGTGATGTCGTACTAAAGCCTACTCTTCTTTCTCAACGGTTTTGCTTATTAATGAATACATGATAATACCTGTTTCATCATTTGTCAATATATATTTTTACGGTGTCAGGCACCGGAATCCGGTGCCTGACACCCTGCTTATACCTATCTCGTTATTATAATCTCACTTAAATTAACTCCATCGCCCTGTACCGCAATTCTAAGGGTATACTCCCCGGCTTCCAACCTGACGGGAAGCTTTTCAGAAAGCTGATAGGCGTTCCAATCCCCTGTGGAAGGAAGTACAGTTGCTGCAATCTCATTTACTGTTTTATCGGGTTTTACAGTCTGAATTCCCACACCCGGCTGCGTCGAGGCTGAGGAATAATTAAGCTGCAGGCTGTAGTCCCCTTCCTGTTCTACAGAAATCATATAGTCCAGCACAGAACCATAGGAAGTATATCCGATGTTACTGTCATTCTCGATGGCATGAGAGTTCTGGCTGTCATAAAAGTCGATTGCACTGATCTGACTGTGATTTCCTGTAATTGCAGATGCCCGCACCCTTTGAATCGTAATATTGGATATGGTATATCCACCCCTTAGAGCTTTAAACCGGAGTGTCTGCAAGCCTCCTTCCAGCATTACGGCATGCCGGATCTTCTGTGCGCCATAGATGGAAGGAATGCTGATATTCATCTTCTCATCACCGACCTGAGCAGGATTCTCTTTCAACCCCCACTGAACAGCAAGTCCAAGGGCCACCCCCGCACCGTCGCTGCCGCATTTAACGGAATAGGTAATCTGATACATGTCAGATTCTTTAACGTCGATTAAATAATCCAAATAGTTTCCTTTTGCCAGGTTTGCCGCCAGGGAACCTTCCTTTTCAAAGGCATCCTCTTCCTTTAATGGAATGCTTTCATCCCCAACTGAAATCTGCATAGAAGTGTCTGCGGCACGGCCAGAGGTATCCTTCTCCGTTTCTTCTTCCCTGCCGCCGTTGATAACCGGCTCCCCGATCAGCTCCGCACTTTCCTTCCATACATAGGTTGCCACATTACGCGCCGGTATCGTCCCTATTATCTGCTTTCCATTAAACATCAATTTAAAATTCCGGCTGCTGCCGGTTTGATTCACTACTACTGCAGCCATGGTTCCGTCCGCTTTGTTGGCATAAACAATATTCGTTACGGTGTCCGGTGATCCGGGATCCGATTCCACGCGGACATAACCCGGACGGATAAAGCGTCCAAAATTCCCGGTAATATAAAATTCCGGACAGGCCCAGTAATTCGTATCGCTTCCCGCCTCGCGGACAAACATTGTGGTAGACGGGGTGCCCACCCATTGATGGGGGCTGATATTGCTGTCCAGCATGGTAACCCAGGAGTTGTAGCTGACAGCGCCGTTTCTAAAATAGTCGATGATACGGTTTGCACCTTCCGTCCCCCATACGGAGCGCTCTGTCAGGTGCACGGTTGAGGCCGTACCTTCAAAATATAACGCCTTTAAGAATTCCATTTCCGACAATGCACCGCTGTAGTCATGGACCGCAACTCCGTCCAGGGCCTCTTTGGCTCCTTCCACACGAAGGAACTCTCCCATAAAGGACATCAGCTCCGACGGGTTATGGTCAAAGGTCCACAGCTTGGGAATCGGCGCATTATATTCCTTCAATATCTCACTGCTGTTAAGCGCCTTTTTTAAGGCAATGGTGAGCTCTGCACTTTGGACGGGAGCCATATGGCAGCTGGGATAATTGATTTCCAGCAAGGGTTCATTCTGCAGGGTAAGGGCGGCAATCGGTATCCCCAGCCTGGTATACTCCTCCACATACCTGGTATAATACATAGCCAGCTCATCAATATACTCACTGTTTAATCTGCCGCCTTTTAACAGCAGCTCATTATCCGGGAAGCCCTTGCTGGCAGGCGTCTCCAGCTTCATCCAGCCCGGCGGGGTCCAGGGCGAGCTGAAGAATCGAATCTCATCCTCCACCTTATAATATCTGGCCGCCTCCATTACCATGAGAGCAATCTCTATAATTCCTGCATCAATATCCTTCTGAATGCGGAAGCCCTTTTCCCCTTCGGCAGGGTACCAATTGGGGTCCCCCTCCAGGCTTCTTCCGTCATAATATGTATAGAAGTTCCGGCCTGTAAAATCAGAGGTACCGATGGTTAAGCGGAACAGCGTCATACCCGCGCCGTCGATGGGATCTACCAGCTTATAGATAAACTGCTTTCTCTCCTCTTCTTTTAGCTGTAACAGGTTGTAGACGGTAGATTCCTCCAAAGAGGTACCTATTCCATAAAAGGGATCATAGGTTTTCGAAGTATCAATCTGTATTTCCGTAATCTTTGTATCATCCTGTTCTGTGATATTAAGATTCTCCGCTTGTGTCAGCGTATTGCTGAGATGAAAGGGCTTCTTATACCAGCCCTGGTTTTGCGCCTGTTCCGTAGAGGTTAAAAACACCTTTACGCCGCCCTCTTCTATAATTTTAGCATCTGAGTGTATACTCTCCATGTCCTTCTCCTCCGGTGCCGGTGTGGGTGCCGGGGATCCCTCTTCCTTTTTTTCCGCAAAGAACACGTACCGGCACAGCAAAAATCCTATTACCAATAATAGAAGCGCTCCTGCAGACCACGCGATTCTGCGTTTGGTTGTCCTGTTTTTGGCCGCTCCGTTTTGCATACAAATCACCTTGCCTTTCCCAAATCTGCAAATTTTAATTTGCCCGGATACTCTCAATCAGCAGCGTAACAGAGCATATACTCTTTTAGTATACCATACGGGAAGAAAAACCTAAAGTATATTTTCAAACATACAAAAGCCCCGACAGCAGGCAAAAGCAATCACTCCGCCTTATGGCCGCCGGGACCTTTGACTCTCCGTGTTATTTTGTAAAGTCTGCTGGAAATGCTGGATTAATGGCATAGAAGTTCTTGGAATCCAATTCATCCTGGATCATTCTCAAGGCTTCGCCAAAACGTTGGAAGTGAACGATTTCCCTCTCTCTGAGGTATTTGATGGGTTCACATACATCATGGTCACATACCAGCCTGAGGATATTATCGTAAGTCGTCCGTGCTTTCTGTTCGGCCGCCATGTCTTCGACCAGATCAGTTATGGGATCTCCCTTGCTTTGGAAGAAGCAGCTGTTAAAAGGTATTCCACCGGCAGATTGCGGCCACAATCCAAGGGTGTGATCTACATAATAATTCTGAAAGCCGCCCTCCACAATCTCAGCAGGGGTGAGATCCTTTGTCAACTGATGAACGATGGCACTTACGATCTCCATGTGCGCCAGCTCTTCCGTACCGATATCGGTCAGCAGGCCCGCCACTTTTCGGTTGGGCATGGCATAGCGCTGGGAGAGATATCGCATGGATGCGGCCAATTCTCCGTCAGGACCGCCGAATTGACTCATGATAACCTGTGCTAATTTGGGATTTCTCTCTGTAATGTTAACAGGAAACTGTAATCTTCTCTCATATGTCCACATACATTAGCACCTTCCTTCCCAAGGCCAGGGAGCGTCAACCCAGGTCCAGCAATTATCAACTTCCACACGATATGCCTCGATCGGCCCATAGCATTTGGTATATTCCTGTACCGCCTCATTTCTTACCTTCGATACCTTGTTCCAGTATGCTAAAGCGTCTCTGTCTGTCGGATGGGTATCCAGAAATAATCTGAGCTCATCGCAGACAAAGCTATTCGCTTCTATACATGCAAATAACTTATTCCGGTTATTTCCGTCCATCCTACCTACATCCCCTTCCATACCAGTTTAAATCAAGTTCCTTAAACATCGTTCCGTTCGCCAATGCGGTGCATTCGTTCTCGTATATGTCCCTGAAGCACTGCCAGGGTACATAACACATGCCGATGGGAAACCGTTCCGTGTTCCCGTCAAAGCAGCTTTTTTCACACCTGTTGTCCGATACCGCTCCGCCCACGGTATCCCCGCAGACAGGCGCCGCGTAAACAGGTGCCGGCCGGTAGGGAGCCGCATTGCGGTTATAATTATTATTGCAGTTCCCCGCTGTGCCGCGATACATCCGTCTATCCATAAAGCTGGACTCTCCTTTCAAAATTGTATCATTTGACGAGCAACATTCCGTTTCGTTCTGTTGTTCCATACATACTATGATTGAAAGCATCAAAAGGTGCGCGCTGCGGCTCATCCTGTGTGAGAGAGCATGATGCCTTCCGGCCGCAGGAGGAACCGCAGTACATACCGTGAATTTATGGTCATTGACAATCCCGGCATTTTCCTTTAATATTTTAACTATAATACATCGATAATAATGTATAGCTGCCAGCAACATACAGCAGTATTAATTAGCTTCCGGTTAAAACAGAGCCGGGTAGGGGGGCGCATTGCATGCATCATTTTATTATTAATCCAAAGTCAAGCTCCGGCAGAGGCATCCGCTATTGGTGGAGCGTAAGGGACGAGCTGGATAAACGGCAGGTTGAATACAAAGCATACTACACAGAGCATATGGGGCATGCTACGGAGCTCGCCGGACAGATCTGTGCGGAGAATATAGGAATCAAGAATATTGTTATATTAGGCGGTGACGGAACCGTGAATGAAGTAGTGAACGGCATTCCGGATTTCACCCAGGTTCTGTTGGGATACATCCCTTCCGGTTCCAGCAACGACCTGGCCCGGAGCCTGAAGATCCCCAAGGATCCCCTGGAAGCCCTGTCCCGTATCCTCAAGCCCAGCAAATTCCAATACCTGGATCATGGGATGATTGCCTTCCCAGATAAAGAGCTGGCACCCCGGCGCTTCATCTGCTCCAGCGGCATGGGCTATGACGCCTCGGTATGCCTGGAGGTTCAGGAATCTCCTCTGAAAAAAAGTCTGAATCGGTTCGGAGCGGGCAAATTTGTCTACCTTGCCATTGCCGTGAAGCAGGTTCTGACCTCTCCCCGCGTTAATGTTACCGTCACAGCCGACGGCATAAAAAAAGACCATTATAAAAAGGTCCTTTTAATTTCCAATATGATTCATAAATATGAAGGCGGAGGCCTGATGATGGCGCCAAGTGCCGATCCGAATGACGGCAAGCTGACCATAACCTTAGTACATGGTCTGAGCAATGCAAAGGTTTTGTTTCTTCTCCCCACCATTTTCACCGGCAAGCATGTCAATGTCCGGGGCGTTGAAACCATACACTGCACCGAGCTGGAAATTCAGACTGATATAGACACTGCGGTTCATACGGACGGGGAGATCCCGGCAGTATGCTCCCACATAAAGGTAAGCTGTATTCCGGAACAAATACGAATGATCTTATAAAGAAAGCAGGTGAAACCATGCAGAGACGGACCAATCTTTTGGATTCTTCTTTCATTATTATTTTAAGCATTGCCACGATACTGATTCAGTTTGTAATATATTATTTCTTTGCGGCCTTCTATGTGATCTGGGGAATATCCAGCCTCATAACCATAATCAGCTGCCATATCCTGCTGGAACAGACAGCAGCCTATTCCACCTGCTTTAACTACTCCGCATTAATCCTGTTTATCAGCAGCATCATCCTGTTCCTGTCCTTCATGGGCGGTTCCTCCTTCTTCCTGCCTTACAGCAATACCATGATAGGCATCGCCGTAATCAACTGGCTGCTTCCCTGTCTCTATTGCTATCTGCGCAATATGCTGGACTACGGAACACGTTTTACCGATTACCGGATCTTCTACCGCAATGATGCCCTGCTCTTTTTCTTCCTGTATCTGGTCATCCTGCTCTATGGTAATTTTGCTACAAAGGCATTTCCCGAGGTGTACCGGGGGACCCTGGATGCAGCAAATTTTCTCCCCTTTGAGACAATCACAGTCTTAATCGAGGATTATCTGTACGGTGTCCTCCCCTTAAGTGACATCCTCTTCTATGTCTTCGTCCGCATTCTGGTCTTCCTGCCTTACGGCTTCCAGATGACCTTCCTGTTGAAGAGACAGTCACGTCTTCCGCGATTCCTGGTTCTCCTGATTCTTCCCTGCGCCCTGGAAGCGGCACAATATTTTATCATCCCGGAACGGTTTGATGTTGATGATGTGATTTATGCGGTTATCGGCGGAATCCTCGGTTCTATTCTATATTACCTGTGCAATTTTATCTTCCGGTCCATCACCGGCAAGGACTTTCTTTCCAGGGAATCCGATTACCCTTATTCCAGACCAGGGCTGCATTTTTAAGCAGCCCTGACGAATGGAATTGATTTTATATGACTAAGGCTGATTCACCATACCGGTGAATAATATCTGACTGCCGCCGTCATAAGTGTCACCGTATAAGATAAACACAAAGGGCCTATTGCAGTTCATTTCAAATGGCTCACTGGGTTCGGGCATTGCCGTACCGGCTGCAAGCATCACCGTCACAGCCGCTGCGGTGGTGCCTTTTTCATCTACCTTGATGGCCGCTTTTTGCACCGCGCCTGAGAGCCATACGGGCATTGTATTCTCTAACAGCCCTCCTGTCAGAGGAGCAGCTTCGCTGTCAAACAGGGGGACACCAAGCGCCGTAAGGGTATCCTTCAGCTGCATTACATCACTTTCAACGGAAAAGCGAGGCAGGAGCAGCTTGCCGGTAGCGCTGATAGCGTCCTTTTGTATTTCATCAAAGTACTCCCTTGTCATGGATGCCAGAAGCCCCGCCGCATCACCGTCTTTGGGAAGAATGATATACATTCCGCCGCCGGTTTTGAATCGCAGGGGCATGGCCTGAACCCTGTCATCCTCATAATAGGTCTGGTTGTTTCCCTCCCGCAGCATGAAATATGCCTGGCTTTCTTTTGCGGGAGAATAGAAGACATCTTCCTTTGTGTTGTCTGTGTTGAATTCCCATTGCCAACGGTCAGAGAAATAAATAGCATTTGCAATAGCAGCAACTGTACTTGAATCAAATTTCTGAACTATTTCTGCAATCAGACCATCCGTATTGTCGCTCGCCCACCGGTTCACGGTATCCACCGCCTTCGGCGAGTCAAAGTCCACGTTCATCACACTGCCGCGGTAATAATCCATGAAGGTTTGGGCAAAGTCTTTTTTTATTTTTACCTGATTGTCTGCAAATATTATGTTTGCAATTCTAAGGGGATTATGATAACCCTCTCCCATATCCTGCCTGTCGCGCTGATTGGTCAGATCGAACAGCATACGGGAGGCGGCCAGATTGATATCCTCTTCGCCGATGCCCGCTGCACCCAGCGCTTCCAGCAGCAGCGGTTTACTGGCCTCATCCGCAGCATTGACAAGGGCCGCGAGCGGAAGCCAGACAGAATACGGGGAACAGATGAAATTATTATCTCTCGCCCGTTCGGACAGCGCGGCGCTTAATTGAAAGGCGAACTCATTGGCACCCTTTGAAACAACAGTCGCAAAAGCGCTTTGTTCCCCGTAAACCGGCGCGCGAAGCTCTTTTACATTCTTGACGGAAACAAGATGCACCGCCGCATTATTATTCGCAGTACATCCCGTAAAAATGACACTCGCCATGAGAAGACAGATAAATACTTTCTTAATATTTTTCACTCCGATACCCTCCTTTATGAAATCCTTCCATATTTTAGACGAGTGCCGCAGCGCCGGGGTTCCAATATTGTGTCCTTATTCTGCGGAACCCCAGAATTCATTCAATATTTTCTTCATCGATCCCAGATTGACCGTCATATGGGGAAACCACTCCCTGGGGAACAGATTATAGTACTGCTTCTGGGTAAAGCGTTCATCCAGCAGAAGAATGGCTCCCCGATCCTCCTTTGTCCGGATTACCCTTCCCGCGGATTGCTGAACCTTGTTCATGCCGGAATAAAGATAGGCATAGTCAAAGCCATTGCCGTTCTTCTCATCAAAATATCCGCGGAACAGCTCCCGTTCATTGCATACCATGGGCAGGCCCGTTCCCACAATGACCGCACCGATCAGCCGGTTATTCTTCAGGTCAATTCCTTCGCTGAAGATACCACCCATGACACAGAAGCCGATCCGGCTGCTGACAGGCTCTTCCACGAATTCCTCCAGAAACAGCTCCTTCTCCGCCTCTGTCATGGATGCGCTCTGCACCACCAGTCCCTCCAGCTCATCTCCCGCCAGCTCCGCCACAGTCTGCAGCAGCTGGTAGGAAGGAAAGAACACCATATAATTCCCGGTTCTGGCCCCGGTGAAATCCTTAATATAATCCAGTACCCTTCGGTATTCCCGCTCATTTCTCCGGGTGTATTTGGTACTGACATCCGTACCGATCATAATCAGCCGGTTCTCCGGCAGGAAGGAAGAAGGTGCGTAGATTGCATAGTCCTCCTTACTTCCTCCCAGCTGCTCCATGTAATAGCTGATGGGAAGCAGTGTGGCGGAAAAGAGCACCGCGCTCCGGCCCCTGCTCATACAGTTCATGAGATTCCGGGACGGATCCATGCACTGCAGCTTCAGGCGGAAACGGTCCTCCTCATAATCTGTATATATGGTATATTTATCATCATGAAGCTCATACATGCTCAGGAAATGCCGAATATCCAGATAGAGGCGCAGGAGCTCGTCCTTTCCCTCCGGTATATACCCCTCCTGCAAAAAGGTCTCATATTCCGTCATCAGACTAATGAGATGCATGACAAAGCCGTCCACATTCTCCAGCACTTCAAAATCATCACAGTCTCTCCGAAGCTTCAGCAGATCGTTATTGCAATGATCCAGCTGTCTGACCAGCTTGTCCCCCCGGTCCTTCACCAGGCGCTTCACTTCCAGAAAATCATCCTTATACAATACGGCACTGTACATCTCCCTGGCCCGATCAACCAGATTATGGGCCTCATCAATAAGAAACACATAATCACCAGGTTTTTCACTCATAAAAAACCGCCTCAGATATACATTAGGATCAAAGACATAATTATAGTCACAGATAATGGCATCCGCCCAAAGAGTGACATCCAGCCCCATCTCAAAGGGACAGACCTCATACTTCTCCGCATAATAGACAATATCCTCCCGGCGGACTTCATTTACATTCCGCAGCAGATCATACACCGCATCATTGACCCGGTCATAATGTCCCTTGGCCCTGGGGCAGGCTCCGGGATTGCAGTCCGGCTTCTCCAGAATACAGACCTTATCCTTTGCCGTGATGGTTACCGCCTTAAGGTGCAGCCCGCCCTCTCCCAGAAGGCGGAAGGTATCCTCTGCCACGGTCCGGGTGATGGTCTTCGCCGTAAGATAGAATATCTTCTCCGCGATCCCCTCCCCCATGGCCTTAACCGCGGGAAACACCGTGGATATTGTCTTTCCGACACCGGTGGGCGCCTCAATAAAGAGCTTTTTCTTTCTCAGAAGGGTCTTATAAACTCCTGTGACCAGCTCCTTCTGCCCCTCACGGTAGGGAAAGGGAAATTCCAGCTTCTTAATTGCCTCATTCCTCTTCTCAGTCCACTTTATCTGCCAGGAGGCCCATTTGGCATACTCACCCGTCAGCCGTTCAAACCATTCCTCCAGCGCTTCAAAGGTCAGTGTTTCTTCGAAATACCGCAGGTTCTCTGTCTCAAGATTGCAATAGGTCATGCGGATGCCAATCCTGCTCTGTTTCTGCTGCGCCGCATAGATATAAGCATAACACATGGCCTGGGCACGATGAACCCCCACCGGTTCCGTCATATGGGACAGCTCCCTGTAGACTCCTTTAATCTCATCTATGATAATCTCCGGAGGATTATTATCCTCCTTATCCTTAATTGCACCATTGCGGATTACCCCATCCGCTCTTCCTTCAATGGTCAGCTCGAAGGTAATGTCCTCCCTGGTCACCGGCACCGTAATGCTCAGAGGAACCTCCGCCGTATAATCAGCACCCGCCTGCTTCTGCAGCTTCCGATGGATCTTGGAGCCTGCCTGCATGGCTTCCATTTCATTTCTTCCTCTTGTATTATCGAGATCGCCGGAACAGAGAATGAACTCAACCAGACTGCGCACTGAAATTTTAATATCCCTGACTTCTCCCATGAGCCTCATCCATCCTCTCCGCCTGCTGTCAGTTAATGTCATCCACAGATCAGGAATTCATGGACATTATACCAGGTCCGCAAGCGTCCATGGTATGGCACTTCGTGCCAGAACGCGCAGTATAATGTCTATCGACATTATACCATAATGCCGGCAGCACTGCCAAGAAGAACAAAACATTTGTTTGATTTTTTAGGCTGCCCATTAAGGCCGGAAGTCATTAATACTTTCCCAGCGCCATAGTACCGGGAAGCAAAAATCCGGCTTTGGCCCTGTCATCCTTCAGCTTAAATTTTCCAACCTCCTCACGCAGCATGGCGGCCTGAGCTGACATTTCCTCGCTGGTGGCGGAGTTCTCCTCCGCTGTGGCGGCGTTGGTCTGTACCACGGCGGAAACCTGAAAAATCCCTTCCTTGATCTGTTCAATGGCACGTGTTTGCTCGGCTGATGCCTGCTCAATTCTGACAAAGCTTTCGGTCACCTTCCCGGCATTTACTCCTGTGTCCTGCAAGGCCTGCGCCGTTTGCCCGGTAATTTCCGCTCCGCGCTCCACTGTGACTGCCGAAGCTGCAATCAACTCCGCAGTCTGACGGGCGGCTTCGGCAGACCTTGCCGCAAGATTACGCACCTCGCTGGCCACAACCGCAAAGCCCTTTCCTGCAGCTCCGGCACGGGCCGCTTCAATGGCGGCATTCAGAGCAAGAATATTGGTCTGGAACGCAATGTCCTCGATCACTTTTGTAATATTGGCAATCTGGCTTGAGGAAGATCCGATTTCAGCCATCGCCGCGGAGAGCTGGCGCATATATTCGTTACTGGCGCTCACCCCCGCACCCGCCTGCCCGATATATCCGGCGGCTACTTCCATAGTGGAGCGGTTTTCCTCTGCTTGTTCTGCAATCTGTGCGACTGCGGCATTCAATTCCTCCACACTGGCCGCCTGTTCCGCGGAGCCTGATGCCAGCGCCTGCGCCCCGTCGGAAACCTGACGGGAACCGGTGCCAACCTGTTCGGCGGCGGCATGAATGATATACATCGTTTCATTGAGGGCTGATACTGTCGCGTCAATGGTCTCTTTCAGCACCGCAAAATCACCGGGATATTCCACATCCACCTGAATTTGCAGATCTCCCTGAGAAATCTTGATGAATTTATCGATTAAATCTTCTATAATCAGGCTTTGTCCCCGCATGGTTTCATTGATCAGCCCGGCCATCCGGCCCATCTCATCCCGGCTGTGATACTGGATGCTGGTTTTCAGATTTCCTTGTGCGATTCCCTCAAAGGCCTCTGCGATCTTCTTAATGGGGCGGATAGTCAGGCGCATAACCAGCAGCGCAATGACCACGGATATCACCAATACGAGTATGATTAGCAAAATTTGAATGATGGAATTTCTTTGCAGGAGATCTGCCGATGTGATGACACTATTAAAAGTGAGATCATTATACCGGTTTGAAATGGTGTTTAGATTGGAAAGGATCGTCAGCACATTGGGCAGAATCGTGTGTTCGTACTCATTATATGCCGTCATAGAATCTGTTTTGTTCAGCTCAATGATTTCAGCCGCCTTTTCATGAATCAGCGTGTGGGGGCCTTCAATGTTATGAAGTGCCTCGGCGATGGCGGCATCCTCCCTGAATTCCCGGGGAAGCACTCCCACCCATTTTCCAAAGGAGCAGGTTGCGGGGTCTAAGCTTCCCGTGAATTCCTTGCCGTCCTTTAAATGTTCGCTAAGCTGGTTCACCCAACTGACATGAGCTGCAGTAATGCCGGAAATCTCCTGGCTGTGTGAAACATTTCCCTCAATATCCTCCACACAGGCCGCATTATGCAGCCATCCACTGAGCAGAACACCCACTGAAACGAGATTGAATAAGAAGATAATACCGAACAGGAGCCAAACTTGAATCTTGATTGATTGCTTGATTTGCTTCATTGAATGTTCCCCCAATTTTATTAAATTTTCTTATCTTCATTCTATTATACCTAAGTGGGAAAAGCAAGAACTCATGGAGAAAAATACATTTTTTTCTCTTATTTTGTCGAATTTATATAGAAAAGCAAGCTATGCGCCTCTCTTGTGGTCGATTGTCCGTCATGTTGTCTCTGGGAGCAAGCGGCATAAGGTCAACCGCTTAAACAAAAGTATCGTGAGAAAAATGATTTCACTTGCATTTTTTACCTCAATCTGGTACATTCTACTTATATTCCAATAGTGATTTTATTGGGATAGACAAGCCGAATAAAATACATTTTGCTTGTCATTAAATAAAAAAGCGAGGTAGTATTATGGGTGAGCACATTCACGGAGATGGCTGCGGCTGCGGTCACGAGCATGAGCACGATTCAATCACATTATCATTAGATGATGGCACCGAATTAAACTGTATCATATTGGAAATCTTTACTGTAGATGACAAAGAATATATCGCATTACAGCCGGAAGAGGGAGAAGAGGAAGAGGACAACGTATTTCTGTACCGCTTCATTCAAGAGGGCGATGATGAACCCCAGCTTCTCAACATAGATGATGACGATGAATTCGAGGCTGTGGCAGATGCATTTGAAGAATTGCTGGATGCCGCGGAATATGATGATATGTTTGATGACGACGATGAAGATGATTTCGATGATTTAGAAGACGAAGAGGAATAACATAAAAACAGCCTGCGGTTCCAAGGGAACCCAGGCTATTTTTATGTTACGAGCTCCTATGTACCTTCCCTGCCCGGTTTTGTCTCCTCCGGTTCTCTTATCTCATCGATAAAACGGGACCAGGAAGAGACCTTATTATAGCGTTCTTTCGCGCTGAAGATATAGAGATGTTCCATGGCCCTGGTCATTGCCACGTAGAACAAGCGCCTCTCCTCCTCCAGATCGGCCTCCAGCAAGGCCTTCTTATGAGGGGTGATTCCTTCATTGGCATCCATGAGAAATACGGCCCGGAATTCCAATCCCTTTGAGCCATGCATGGTAGTTATGGTGATGCTGTCCGTATCCTTCTGCCGGGCCTCTCCCGCCTGCTTCTTCAGCTCTTCCCGGTACTCCTCCATATGGTGAAACCATTCCTCACAGGTCTTGAACTCCCTGGCGCTCTCCTGCAGCTCATCCAGAATATCCATCAGCTCCTCAACCCTTATTCTGCGCTGTCCGGCATACTCCCTCAAATAATCCTCATATCCGATTCCCTTCCTGATATAATTAACTGCCGCATAGGGATTCATCCTCTCCAGCAGAGCCAGATCATATTCAAACTGGGTCAGCCTTTCCAGCATCCATTCCTTATCCTCATAATAATCCTTCACCGCTTCAAAATCCACCTCCGGCCGGTCAAAGCATTCTCTGTTCACATACCGCTTCGGCCGGTTAATGATCTGGAGATACAGGCTGCGGTCCGTCCGTCCCGCTGCCAGCCTCAGATAGGCCAGAATATCCCTGGCAATCCAGTGCTCAAAGAGATTTGGCAGCGCATCCTTCATGACAAAGGGAAGATTATACTCCATCAGCTTGTGCAATATGGCTCCCGAGCCCAGACTGGTACGGATCAGTACTGCCATACCCGAGAAAGAAATCCCTTCTTTATTCAGTCTCCGTATTTCCTGTGCCAATCCCTGGTTCTCTTCGGACAGGGTATTGAAATGCCGTATGGTAATCTCATTTCCACTCTGCCTGACCGCACATACCTGCTTGTCAAAACGATTCTTATTGTGCTTCACCAGCTTTCCCGCCGCTTGAAGAATGGCCGGTGTGCTCCGGTAATTCTGATCCAGGAGAATCCTGTCACAGTTCGGATAGTCCTTAGGGAAATTCAGCATAATCTCCGGTTTGGCGCCCCGGAAACGGTAAATGGACTGATCATCATCTCCCACAATAAACAGATTATTCTGGGGAAGCGCCAGCATTCGGACAATATCATACTGCACCGCATTAATATCCTGAAACTCATCAATAAGGATATAGCAAAACTTCTTCTGCCACAGCTCCAGGATATCCCTCCGCTTCACCAGCAGCTCATAGCACAGGAGCAGCATATCGTCAAAATCAATCAGATTTAATTTCGCCAGTCTCTGCTGATAGTCGGTGTAAATGCCGCGGAAAATCTCATCCGCACAGCTTATGGAGTAATAGTTCCCAAGCTCCATCCTGCCTCCCTTCACCAGACTGATTTCAGAGAACAGATCGGAGATGAATTCCTTCTCATCATCGTATTCCAGCCCATATTGGTGAATAATCTCCTTCATGAACTGGAAACGCATATCATCCTTGATAATATTCCCTGCATTCAAATGATAGGCATGCTTCAAAATAGTAAAAAAGACCGCGTGAAAGGTGCCAAAATTAACTCTGGTCCGCTCTGTTCCCCGTATTTTCAGAAAACGATCCTTCATCTCGCCGGCTGCCGCCTTTGTAAAGGTAATAACCAGAATCTGCTCCTCCGGTATTCCTTCGTCTTCAATGAGCCGCTTTGTCCGCTCCGTTATTACCAGTGTCTTTCCCGATCCCGGGCCCGCCAGAACCAGCATCGGCCCATCTCTGTGAAGCACCGCCTGCTGCTGTGCCTGATTCATCTCTCTGTTCATAATACTTGCCTTTCCTTCATGGAACTTCTTTTGCGAAAAAATAGAATGCGTTAGATTCAATTCCCTATAGAAAACCGGAGCGCAGATATGATATCTACAAAGGGAATGCCGCAGACAAACGCACAGCATCCCCTTTGTGAAAAAGCTTAAACAGCCACGAACTGCTTAGGCCATGCTTAACAACTCAATTGCTTTTCTAATTCTTCTCAGGCTTTCTTCCTTGCCCAGAATGCTCATAATCTCATAAGCGCCTCCCGGCGTGGATTGCTTGCCGGACACGGCGGTCCTTACGGGCCACAGACCTTGCCCGTTCTTAATTCCCTCCTGGGCAATATAGGACATAATCACACCCTCGATGGCTTCCTCGCTGTAATCCTCCAGCGCTTCGAAGCTGGGAAGAAGCTCTGTCAAAACCTTTAGGGAGCTCTGGGAATCCGTCTTCATCTTCTTGTGAGTATACATCTGAATATCATACTCCGGAAGCTCCTGGAAGAAATCAATAATTTCCTTGATGTCCACCAGTGTCTCGATCCTGGACTTCACCAGTGCTGCAATTCTTCTCAGATCCAGATCCTTTGTAATCACCTCACGGATATAGGGAAGCGCCAGCTCATAGAATTTCTCAAATTCCATGCTCTTTAGGTATTCCCCGTTCATCCAGCGCAGCTTCACAATATCAAACACCGCCGGAGCCTTATTAATATGATGGTAATCAAACTCTTTGATCAGCTCTTCCAGGGACATAATCTCCGTATTATTAGAGGAGCTCCAGCCCAGCAGTGCCACAAAATTAATAATTGCTTCCGATACAAAGCCCTGCTCCAGCAGATCCTCGTAGGAGGAATGCCCGCTGCGCTTACTTAATTTCTTATGCTCCTCGTTGGTAATCAGCGGCAGATGAACATAAACCGGCTCCTCCCATCCAAAATCCTGATATAATCTGGTGTACTTGGGAGTGGAGGACAAATATTCATTGCCCCGTACCACATGGGTTATCTTCATCAAATGATCATCCACCACATTGGCAAAATTATAGGTAGGAAAGCCGTCCGATTTGATCAGAATCATATCATCCAGCTCGTCATTATCCACCGTAATCTCCCCGAAAATCGCATCCTGGAAGGTAGTGGAGCCCTGGGCCGGATTATTCTGGCGGATAACATAGGGCAGTCCGGCTGCCAGGTTGGCCTCTATCTCCTCTTTCGTCAAATGGAGACAGTGCTTATCGTATTTGATGATTTCCTTCACATTAGCTGCCGTGTTTTCCTCTTTGGAATCCTCATCCTCTTCCTCCGCAGGGTTCCCTACCGCGGTCTTCAGGGATGCCAGACGCTCCTTCGTACAAAAACAATAATAAGCCGCCCCCTTATCAACCAGCTGCCTGGCATATTTCAGATAAATTCCGCTGGCCTGGCGCTCACTCTGCACATAGGGTCCATATCCCCCATCCTTATCCGGTCCTTCATCATGAATCAGCCCGGTTCCCTGAAGCGTACGGTAGATAATATCCACCGCTCCTTCCACCAGACGCTCCTGATCCGTGTCCTCTATTCGGAGAAGAAAGGTGCCCCCCTCATGCTTTGCAATTAAATACTCATATAATGCGGTTCTTAAATTACCTACATGCATTCTGCCTGTAGGACTTGGTGCAAATCTGGTTCTGATTGTGCTCATTCTGACCTCCATCCGCTGGGAAAAAGCAGCATATTATTGTAAATTATTCGATAAGCCTTTATAAAAGCTGTTAAAATCAAAATCCCCGCTCATCATCTGCTGATAGTACGGCATATATACAAAAATCATAAGGACAAGCAGGGCAATAATCAGAATTCCCACAAAAATCAGTGTAACTCTGGCCCAGTTCTTCTTTGTCGCCGGTGTGCTATTGCTAAAGGCCCAGACGAACAGCATAACAATAAAGATCAGCCAGCCGACATAAGGCACCAGCAGCAAAGCATAGGTTCCAAGCCAGCCTAAAAAGCTTATGGGTTTGTCCTGGGCTTCCCCTTGGGGCAGCCCTGCCTGGGTCATTCCTGACGGGAATTGCTCCATACCGCTCATAGAAAGTGGTCTCTGCTGCATATCCTGTCTGGGCAAAAAGCTCTGCCCCGGTTCCGGAACGGCCCCCGCTTCTGTTCCTTGCCTTTGTTCCCGGAAGGAAAAACCGCAGTATTCGCAAAAATTAGCGGCTTCATTCTGTATCTGCCTTCCACAGTTATTACATATCATCGGTTTTCACCTCGTTTTTACATTATCCTGCGCCATTAACAACACCTGCGTTGCTAGCAACGTATACCATTATACCACATTATATCCAAAAATCAATTGTCCAAAATTGTAAATTAAGATTAAGAGGAAAGAGTCCGGCCGATGACAGAAAGGAGGACATGATGTTCCTTCCTGTCGCCGGCTGAACTCTTTCGTTATAGTTAACCCTCTGTTTTCATAGCTTCAATCGCACTGATCTTCGTTGCACGTCTTGCAGGGAAATATCCCGACAACAGACCTACCGCGACGGAGATCATCAATGATATAAGCGGAAGATAGATCGGTATGATTGAGAACTTGGTATTTGCTGTATCATACATATAGTTACCGGACATCAGCGCACCAAATATGGGAGCGCCATATTTGTTGATAGCCCAGGAGGCGATGTAACCCAGAATAATGCCCACACATCCTCCGAACAAACCAATAATTGCCGCTTCCAGAAGGAAGAGCTTACGGATATCCTTTACCACACAGCCCAGCACCTTCATGATTCCGATTTCCTTGGTACGCTCATAGATGGACATTACCATGGTGTTGGCAATACTGATGGCGGACACGATCATTGCCACCGCTCCCAAAGCTCCCAATACCATCTGAAGGGTATCCGAGGCCTCCTGCAGAGGCTCCAGATACTGCATCATACTGGAAGACTGGAAACCCAGCTTCTTGATCTCATCCTGAACTTCGGTTACTTTATTCAGATTATCCACATTCAGCATGATCTGCTGGTAGTTGTCTATGGACTTTATTGCCCGTTTCCGGTCCTCCAGGGACAGGGTGTTACAGTATTTACGGAAAATCTGCTTCATGTAATTAATATCAACATAGACCCTGTAGTCATAGTCGCTGTCTGTCTTCTCCATCTTGGCGATGTTCTTTAAAGGAAGACTGAACTCCTTCTTCTGATCCGGTATGGCATATCCCTCAAACTTCAGGACCACCTTCTCCTTCTGCAAATCCAGCTGAACCTCATTATAGTTCCGGGAATTATACTCATAGAAGCTCCAAGGCATATTTGATCCGAATACAATCCATGCGTTATCCCCTTCGGTGGGATAGGACCCATAAGCAAGCTCCGGGAAATCAAAGGCCTCAAAGGTGCTCAGATCAATTCCTGTAAGAGATACCCCGCTCCTATACTTTCCGCTGTACAGACTCACATACTGCTCAACCAGCGGAGATACGGCCCTCACATGCTTGATCTTGCGTATCTCTTCCACCAGACGGTCATCCAGCTTCTGTTCCTTTGAGCCTACCCAGTCACCGTTCTCATCGATAATCCCCGCATAGGTTTGGATGGTAATAGTCGTTAATCCTCCCTGCTGCATAACCTGGGATTCAAAATTATTCTCCATTCCATAGCCAATGGATCTCATAATAATGATCGATAAGGAGCCGATGACAACGCCCAGCACGGTTAAAACCGTTCTTGCTTTTCTACGGGACAGATTTCTCAGGCCCATTTTAAACAAATCACTAATCTTCATACAGCTCAATCCCTTTTTTTATTTTTAGCTTGGCCAAAAGAGCTCCCAAAACTATGCTGACTGCCAATACCGCACAGGAAATACCAATTACAAAGGGCCAGGAGGATAACAGGGGATCCTTTACCCCCGCTCCCATGGGATCCACCATCATTCCTTCTCCCATCATGCCGTCACCGCCGGCCATACCTTCTCCGTTCCATGCCATACCATCATCCACTATGATCCCATCACCGGCAGCCATACCGTCTTCCCCGGAAATGACACTCTCATCAACAGCGGCATCTTCTCCTGCAACATCTTCTCCTGCACCCTCGGCTCCATCCGTAACCGCGCTCTCATCACCGGCGGCGTCGCCGGTTACAACATCACCAGCGGCGGCATCAACATTTGTTGTATCCTCCACCGTCACGGATTCGGCAGAGGAAGTGCTCTGCAAAACCTCCCTCGTGCTGTTTGTGCTGCCGACTGCGGTTGCAGTTGCAGTCAATAATATTCCATTATTCAATAAGCTTTCCATAAATAATCTCCATTCTGCCTAAGCACCGTCCTTCGGGTGCCGGCACAAAATTTAACACCAGGATCATTCTCCTGTTTCCCACAGGCTGTCTGATTAGCGCTCGCCCTGTTCCTTCTTACGAAGCTTTACCTTATAAATACTGATAATAACCTTTCTGGTGATCGGTATAAATGCAGCAAAGATCACAACCTGTATTATGATAAACACCCATAACTTAAGAATCGGTTCCTTCGCCGCCGGCACCTCGGGATTGAATACATCCACGGAACCGTCCCCTCCCGGCATATTCGGGTCGAAGGTGGTTGCCGACGTAACCGTTGCCTCAAACTCCTTGGTGAAATTCAGGGTGTCGCCGTTGCTGTCCTCAAAGGTAATCATCAAAGTACCCTTTGCAAGGCCCTCGACTCCCGGTATTACGTCAAATTCACTGTAGCCGGATCTTCCCGCTTCCACCGTGCCAAGGAAAAACATATTGCCGTCCGCCTTCGTGAAATCGCCTTCTACCGTGGCAACTACATTATTCAGCGGAGACTTGCCCATATTATAGAATTCAAAGGACAGAGTAGCCGGATTGCCCACCGTTACCTGACCATCCCAGGAATAAACATTAACATAATCCACCACAGGTCTGGAATTCTCCACCACCTGCAGATTCAACTTCTCTGTACGTCCCACACCGATTTCACCGGTCTCAGGATTGGGCTTAATGCCGTCATACTCATATTCAATAATAACCTCAAGCTCATATGCCTTGGTGCTGGCATCGGACTTCACCTTCATCTCCACCGTCTGCTGTACCGTCTCACCGGGAGCAATCTTGTTGATAAAGAAGCTGTTGCTTCCCTGGGTCACTGAGAATATATTCTCAGCCTGCTTTAAGGTGATGGTGATATTCTTAGCCGCAACAGAACCGTTGGTGTTGTGAATATCAAAGGTAAAATTAAAGGTGGAGCCTGCCCGCAGCTCTTCCACGTCAGCCGCATATTTACTGATAATCAGCTTGGGCATGCTGGCGCTGCCCAGATCATTCTGAATGTTGCGCACAGGTATGATCACTGTGTCGCCGGCAGCATTCTCCGCATAGGAATACTTTACCGTAAGATTGTTCATTCCTCCCGGAATCGTATCGGCCAGATCCAAAGGAACGGAGATGCGCTTCGTCTTTCCTGCCTCTATCTTATCAATATATATGTACGGATCGGAATTCTTCGGAATAAAGGTGGTTCCGTCCAGCCCCTGAAGAGCCAGCTTGATCTCGGTCACATCGGATTTGCTCTTGTTCTGCAAATCAAAGGAAACCGTCACGCTCTGCCCTGCCGCAGGTGATTCCGGGCTCTGGGACACATTATTCAATACCAGAATCGTCTCTTCGTTTACTTCCTCCGGTTTTCCGATTACCTCCGGATAAACATTGACATTTAAGGCGTATTTATTACCCTTCTCATCCACATAATCAACAATCAGATTCAGCTTCTTATTGCCGCCCGTCGCCTTCTTGGATATGGTCAGCGGAAGCTTTGCCTCTAAAATTTTATCAGCACCCACGGAGCCAACCAGAACACTGTCGGTAAAATAATTCTTATAAAAGCCATCCTCGCCGGAAGTCGCGTCGTCCAGTTTAACGGACACATCATCCGCCAGACGATTGCCGTAATTTCTCAGCTTCAGCTTGACAATTACGTTTTCTCCCGGCTTAAAGGTTCCTTCATAGGAAATACTGTCAACCACCAGCTCAGGAGCGTTTTCATTCTTATTAATATCAAAATAGATTTCACTGGAATCACTTCCCGGATTACCATCTACATCCACATACTCAAATTTTGCCATGACACTCTTCAGACCGGGCTCCGCCGTTGTAAGAATACCAATGGGAAGCTCTACGGAATGAAATTCACCGGGCTTAAGATCACCTACCTTAATCCTCTTGGTGGTATACTTCGGGACAACACCCGGCGCACCGTCATAAACCAGACTGTAGTAGGTATTTCTTGCTGTAATCTCGCCTTCATTCCTCATCACAAAGCTGATCTTGGCTTCTTCACCAATGATTGCCTGGCTGACATTAATATTGCCCATCGTAATCTGAGCCTTGGCCAGGGGCTTCAGCACCTGTACCTTGACGGGCTTCTGAAGCTTGAGGGAAACCGTCCCCTCGTCCTCAGGACTGGACACTTCAATATCAATGGACCAGGAGCCAATCCCTGCCGTCTCCTTCACATCCACGTCAAAATCTACATAGGTAGTACCATAATCCGACAGATAGGAAAGCGGATTGCGATTAATATCCGTCAGCTGCGGTACAGAAAAGGAAAAAGGAGCCCCCTCCGATGCCGAGACTGCAACCGTAGCATCCCGCAGGAACCCGTTCATCGCTCTGATGGGAATTCTCATGTGCTTCACTTTTCCCGGAACCAATATCAGGTCGTCTTCCTTTATTGTCTCATTAACCATAATTCCCGTAGCTACTGCCGCAGATACACGGGGTGAACTTCCTGTTAGGCTAAGTAAGGTCATCATCACCGCAGCCATTACCGCCATTATCTTCTTAAACTTTCCTTTCATTCCCTGTCCCTCTACTTCCTTCATATAATGTTATTCTTCTCTCTTATGCTATAATCTGTTCCTGTATCTGGTCATCCGTACCCGGTTCCCCGGCGCGTCCTGCTGCGGGCTCTTCCGTTGACGGCTCCTTTCCGGATTCTCCTGTTTCATCCGGCTGACCGGCTGTCTCCGGAACCTCCGGATGTTCAATCCGCTCTATATGCTCTACTTTACCGTCGAATATATGAATGATTCGATCCGCATATTCTGCCAGCTTCCGGTCATGGGTAACCATGACAATCGTCTGGTGGTTCGCCTTCGCCATGGCCTTAATCAGATCCATAACCTCCCTGGAGGTCTTGGAATCCAGATTACCGGTAGGCTCGTCGGCAAATACAATCTCGGGATTGCTGACAAAGGCTCTGGCGATACCTACTCTCTGCTGCTGACCACCGCTCATTTCTTTAGGCTTATGCTTGAGTCTGGGCCCCAGCCCCACCTTGACCAGCATATCCTTCGCCATTTTCTTTCTCTTCTTTCCCGCTATCCGCTTAAATACCAGGGGTAGCTCCACATTCTCAAGAGCGGTCATGGCATTCATCAGATTATAGGACTGGAATACAAATCCCAGATTATCCTGACGAAACTTTGCCAGACCCTTTTCCCCCATTTTATGTATGTTCTTTCCTTTGATAATGATTTGTCCGGAGGTAAGCTTTTCAATCCCCGCCATAAGATTAAGCAGGGTGGATTTACCGGAACCGGAAGCGCCATACAGGCAGCAGAATTCCCCCCGCCGTATGGCGAAGCTGACATCGTCAACCGCACTGATTCTCTCCTTACCCATCCTGTAAATCTTCTTAGCGTTTCTCACCTCTATGATATTTTCGTCTCCGTTGTTTTTCATTTAACACCTTCCTGACTGAGCGGCAAAAACAGCACATACTGTATAGTAATATTACACCAGATTTCTTAAATAATGCCTACTATAATTCTTAATTTTTTCTTACGATTGTGATTAAGGTACCAAAAGATGCTATGCGTATTTCTGGGTACAATAGATTCCTTAATCAATTATTTCACAGCACCTTTATTATTAGGAACCTCCTTCTTCTTCAGCCGGTTGTTAATAAACCTCACAAAGACCAGCTTAAGATAAGCTCCTATCGGCACCGCCAGCAGCATTCCCAGAAAACCTCCCAGAGCGCTGCCAAAGATCAGAGAAATTATGATGATCAGGGGGTGAATCTTGATGGAGCTGCTTAACAGCCTGGGCCCGATGAGATTGCCGTCGATAGCCTGGATCAAAAACAGCGCTGTCATCGATATAATCCAGGTGCGGATATCCTGACCGATCAGGCAGACCAGGGTGGTGCTGACATAGGCAACAATAGGCCCGAAGTAAGGAATCAGATTTCCGATCCCCGCTAATATTCCAATCACAATGGCAAACTTCACTCCGGTGATGGACAGTACAATACTGATCAGAAACATCATCACAAAGGCATCGATCATCTGCCCGCGGATATACCCTGAGAACACATGATCCAGATCCGAGACCATCCGTTTCAGCCCTTCATTCTGCCGCTCGCTGAACAACGCCCTGCAAATCTTACTGAGATAGGAAAGGAACATCTTCCCATCGATCAGGAAGTAAATGCCGATGATAATGCTGAAGATAAAGGTGGTCAGATAGCTGGACAAATTGGTAACGGAGGTCAGCGTTCCCTCGATGAAGCCCGCCAGGGAGTCCACCAGGAAGGTGGTGCTCTTCAGCACATACTGCTCCAGCTCTCCGGACTGGATATTAAGCTCCTTCAGCCTGGTGAGAACGGACTGGTAGAAAACATTCAGACTGGCCATGGATTCCTTCGCCAGCGCGATCACATCGTCCAGCGTTACCAGCCTGATCTGGTCGGTAACGGTAAATACCAGCAGGGAAATCAGTCCCAATATCACCATACACAGCAGAAGCACCGAAGTAACCGCCGCCCAGGTACGGGGCATAACAATCCGTTTTAAGAGCCGGGTGGACTTCAGCTTCTGATATCTGCGCTCAAACATATCTACCATCGGATCCATCAGATAAGCAAAGATGAAACCCAGAATCACCGGTTTACTTACCTTGATCAGCCAGTGAAGCCGCTCCATAACCTCCTTGATAATCTGCGGAGCACCCTTCACAATCAGACTCAGGGCATAGATAATCACTACGGTTATAATAACATACAGGGAAATCAACATGTACTGCTTATTAATCTTATCCTTCCACTTCATTCTATTCTTCCCTGCTCCCTTTCTTCTGATTTCAGGTAGGTGAGAATACACTCCACCGCATTATCAATCCCTGTATAATCACTGCGGAGGGACAGATGGTAATTCTGGGCCCTGCCCCACTTCCCGCTGGCATGGTAATTATAATAATTCGCCCGCCTCTTATCGGTCCGCAGCAGCTCCTCCTCCGCCTTGCTTTCTTTTATGTGATATTTCTCAATTACTCTCTTCTTCCTGGCTTCCAGGTCTGCCCAGATAAACACATTCACCACATTGCCGATATCCCGGAGGACATAATCGGCACAGCGTCCGACAATAACGCAGGGGCCCTCCGCCGCCACCTTCCGTATGACACCGGACTGGGCCAGATACAGCTGATCATCCAGGGACAGATGGGTAAAGCCGATGTCCTGGCTGCCGTAGGCATTCATTCCCATGGCCAGGGAATACAGCAGACTGTTGGTTGCCTTCTTCTCCGCATGCTCAAAGGCTTCCTCCGCAAAGCCGCTTTCCTTTGCCGCCCTGGAAATAATCTCATTATCATAATACGGAATTCCCAGCCTCGCCGCCAGCTTCTCGCCGATCTCTCTTCCGCCGCTGCCAAACTGCCGGCTGATTGTAATGATCTTATTCATCAAGCTCCCTCCATTTCAATATTTTTAATTAGTATACCACATCTTGCCGAATTGTAGAAGCAATATCCTTATTATAGCAAATTTATTTTCAGATAAATCTTTCTGGGCAGAGATATCTCCCTGTTTACCTGGGCATAGAGATGATTGCGGCAGCTCCGGACCCACTTCAGTTCCTCCTCGGCAATCCGCCCTCTGCCAAATCTCGCCTTGCGCACAATTTCCATCAGCCGATCCAGCTCCTGCCCATCCAGATATCCTCCCTGCTCCCTTATATAGGCTTCACTCTCCTCCAGCAGAGCATTTTTACCCGGAAGACACCGGCCGGCCCGGAGAATCTTCTGAATGTCCCCGAACAGGAAGAGAACCTGCCGGTTCACATTACGGGTGGATCTTGCCCTGCTCCTTTGCCCCACCCGGTAGAGGGATACGGATATCATCGCCAGGCATACAATCCCCAACAGACTCCAGAGGTACAGGCGATCCCCTTTCTCCGGCACGTTCTCCTTCGCCGCTCCGGAAGACCCCTGATCGGCTTTTACCGGCAGAGTAGGGCGGGGAGCGCCGGACGCGGGAGTAAGGCTGCGGGTAGGCCTGGGCGTGGAGGTGGGCACAGGCGTAGGGGCGGGAGAAGGAGAGGGAGTTGCCTCCGGCTCTGTCTCTTCCCCGGCCTCTATGCCTTCACTGATTTTCTCCATTTCCATAGCCAGGGTAGTGTTATAGCTTACCGAAGCCCCGGGGGTGAACTCCACTGGAACCCACCCGCAGTTATCATAATAAACCTCTGCCCAGGCGTGGGCATGATAATCCATGACATCGGCCACAGACTGCTGAAGCTCCATTGACAGCTTCCCCAAACCGGTATAGCGGGTTACCTCCTGATGGCCGGAGCTTTGAACCACCGCCTCCTGTCCGAAAGCATAGCCCTCCGCATATCTTGCGGGGATGCCCATGGCGCGGAGCATCAGAACGGCTGCCGAGGCATAATGTACGCAGTAGCCCGTCTTATTTTCATATAAAAAATATTCCACATAATCCTTTCCCTCCGGCAGCACTCCCGGTGCCAGAGAATAGCTGGTATTCCCGGCCAGATATTTTCTGACGTATTCTATCTTTTCCGCTATACTGCCCGCTCCGGCTGCTTCTGCCTGCTCAGATGAAAAATCCTGCTTAATCCTCTCCACTCCCTCTTCGGGAAGTATGGTATAAGCCCGGTACACATAATCCCGGTACCGCTTCTCATATGCCATATAGCTGCCGGCCCAGTCCCCCAGCCGCATGGATTCGGCATATTTGTTCAGAAAGGATATCCCGTAATAATACAGGTATTCCCAATGCTCCGCCCTGTTTGACGGCGCAGCATACAAATCCTGTTCATACCGGATATCCTTCATAACGTCATAATCCATAAAATAAGGCGCATATAGATATTTCCTGTCAGCCCCCCTGTAATCGATCACCATACCGCTCCGGCTCAGACTGTATTCAGCCCCGCCAGGGTTCTGCCCCTGATCTCCCTGCCATGTCATCTCCGTCTGAAAACGCTTTAAAAAGAGGCTCATCTGGTTCATCGGGTAAAACAGCTCCTCGTTAAACTCTTCTGCCAGCCTTTCGTATTCCTGCCACATCTCCTCTGAATGACTTTCCCACCGGTCACCGGTATAAAAGCTTCCCACGTAGCCCCTCAGGTAAATTCCCTCCGCCACGGATTCTGAAGGTGCAATCACCCTGAGATGCTTCACATTCTCATAGCGGACCTCCCCCGTCTTAGACAGCTCCCCTCCGCTTAAGCCGGTGGAGGATATCTGCCGGCGCTCCGCCCGGAAGCGGTTAAACCGGTCCTCCAGATCCGCCAGGGAGACACGGTTCATCGCCGCCTGTATCTTTGATTTAAGCTCACGGATACCGGTAACTTCATTATACTGTTCCCTGGATACAAGGAGCCTCATCAAAAAGAATATCGTAATACAGAGTATGCTGAGCCAGCCGGCCGTACGGCTGCTGACCCGGTGAAACAAGGAGCGGTGGATCTGGTGAGAACGGTGCCTGACACCGGATCGCCCAAGATAAAGGAGGCATACCACATATGGAACCAGATACCGCTCGGAAGGAATCATTCCAAGGAGGAAGCAGGCGCTCACCGGCAGGAGCATAATCAGCCCTCCGACCCTCACCAGTCGATTACGGACCACCGCTATTGCCAAAAGCGTGCTAAAAGGCAGGGAAATCATAATGACCAGCAGCGTGGTGTCTGCCCTCGCCGTTGTCATATCCGCTAAAAATCTCAGCCGCGGGGTTTCATAATAATTCGAAATAAGCTCAAACAGCAGATTTTCTGTCAGGTAAAAGCCGTTTGCAATCCGATCCAGTCTGCTGTAAAAGAATAGCCCATAGGTAAGAATCCCAAAAAACAATTTAACCAGTTCATAGGCAGGAATTAAGCACAGGCCGAATATGGCCGCGGAATAGATCAGCATCATTCCGTTGATCCGCAGCATATCGCAGGGAATTCCGATACATTCCACAAGCATGGCAATTCCGCTCCAGCTTCCGATTGCTATAACCAGAAACTGAAACAATCTTGTGAAGAAAGGAACCCCTGTCCTGTTCTCCTCCTCAATCTGTACGATAGATTCCATATTTACGCCATCTTCATAACGCTGGTGCATCAAAATATCCACGCCTTTCTCACTGCCTGCAAACCGCTGTCTGCTCTTTTTCTGCCGCTCTGCCGAACTACAATCCGAAATCCCTTTATGCCTCCAGATCCTGCCGGACATGGCGGGGATTCACCGGAATCAGGGATATTCCCGTATCCTCCAGCTGCCGGGCAAGCTCCGCCGCGGGAACTTCACTCTCCAGACGGTCGCGGGCATTCCCATCGGGATCCCCGTGGAAATATCCCAGACAGACCAGCTGCCGGACCGCCGCCTGCAGATCGGACAATGCCTGTATATATTTCTCCGGACGATCTCCGGTGACTAAAATCATATTAGAATACTGCTCCCTCGGATACTCCGCATAGTAGGCGCCAAGGGCATCCGTACCGGATGCATAGGGCCTTGCACGCAGCAGCCCGTCCATCGCCTCAAACAAATCCTTCTCCTCGGAGACCCGTATCCTCCGGCAGATCTTATCCTTTTCCTCATACCAGGCAAAATAATGGAGCCGTCCCGATAAAAGCATGGAATAGGACAGGGAAAGGGCACATTCCGTAAGGGCATCCATCCACAGAAGACGATTTCTTCCCTTCGGAGCACACAGATCAACAAAGAGAAGTGTGGAGCAGCCCAGAGGCTCACTGAACTCCTTAATCATAAGCTGGTCCTGCTTCCTGCTGAGCTTCCAGTGAATTCTCTGGATTCGGTCCCCTTCACGGTACTCCCGGATAGAGAATACCTCCGAAGGATCATCCCCGCTTCTCACCGCCGAATAATATTCGCTGTCCGCAATGCCGGTGTGCAGTGCGGAGAACAGATGCTCCGGCAGCTCATGATACTCCGGCAGAACTGCCGCCGCCAGGACGTCCTTTTTCTTCTTCTCCAGGGAAAATAATCTCAGATAATCGAAAACCCGGACGGACCTCAGGGATATCTCCAGATTCCCGGCATATTCAGAATATAAATTAAGGGTAACATTGGTCTTCGTCCGTGCATCCACCGATACCAGGAATTTTTTCCGATGAGTTCGTGCCGAATACACATTCCTGCAGGTCAGATATATTTTTATGCCGGACATGGGGAATATAGAGGAATTGTCCAATCGAACAGTTACCGGAATCGCCTCTCCCTTCTTTGCCACATGAACCTCCGATACCAGCTCCGCCTTGAGCCTGCCGTACAGGTAACAAAGCTGGGCAAACAGGAAGAAGGGCAGAACCGCCATAGTCAGAAAGAGGATTCCCATATGATATGTGTTATACAAAACCGACAGCAGACCCAGGGCAGCCAGCAGCACCAGATATTTAATAAAATTGCGCAGCATCCCGTCACCCCGTTCCTTTCCTCAGCGCTCTTTCGTCAGGATTCTGGGCGCCTTAACCGTCCTCAGAATATCGTCAAGAAGGTTGTCCACCGTCACATTGTTAATCCGGGCTTTTGATTTCAAAATAATCCGGTGGGATGCCACATCCTTAAAAATCATCTGCACATCCGAGGGAAGCACATATTCCCTCCGGTTCAAGAATGCAATTGCCTTCACGATATTCATGACAGCAAGAGATCCTCTCGGACTGACTCCCAGCTCAATCAAGGGATTCTCCCTGGTCTTCTGAACCAGAAGAGCGATATATTCATAGATGGAATCGTGGATGTACACCTCGTCCACCAGATTTTGCATGGTCAGAATATCCTCCCGCTCCACTACCCGGACAATCCGATCCAGAGGATTGGAGCCCTGGCGTTCCTTTAGAATCCCGATCTCACTGCGAATATCAGGATAACCCATGGACAGGCGGATCATAAAACGATCCAGCTGGGATTCCGGCAGCATCTGGGTTCCCACGGAACCGATGGGGTTCTGGGTCGCCATAACAACAAAGGGCTTGGGAACCTCCCTGGTAACACCGTCCACCGTTACCTTTCCCTCCTCCATCACCTCCAGCAGGGCGGACTGGGTCTTAGAGGAGGTACGGTTGATTTCATCCGCCAGAAACAGATTGCACATAATGGCCCCCGGCTTATACTGATAGCCGTCTCCCTCCCGGTTCAGCAGATGAAAGCCCACCACATCCGTAGGCAGTACATCCGGGGTGAACTGAAGCCGGCGGTGTTCCAGCTCTATCGCCTTAGAGAAAGCCAGAGCCAGGGTGGTCTTCCCCACACCCGGATAATCCTCCAGCAGAATATGTCCCTTTGCCAGGATTGCGGTGAGAACCTTTTCTACAATAACCCGCTTGCCCACCACAGCTTTATTCACTTCATCCATTATCTGTACCGCTATTCCGTTATATGGAACCATAACCTTCCTCCTGCCTGTCTGTCTCCACAGCTTTCTTCTTCCCGCTACGAACCCTATACTCTATCATCACGAATCCTATTCTCCTACCACCCTGTCATCCGCAGATTAGGAGCTCAGTCTTGGACTAATCTGCTCATCTTGGATATTATAACATATATTTACACAATTTCAACGAACCCTGTAAAATTATTGTTAATATATTGACTTATCCTGCAAATCGTATAAAATTATCTTCATGAGAATACTATGGAGGTAGCATAAGTGAACAAATCAAAAAGAATTAAGAAAGTCGCTGCGGAGACCGGCACACATGACAAAAGCAAGGACCGGGTGGTCAGCTCTAAGGTATTACGGATTATATCCATTATTTTTGTTGTTGTTTTAGTGGGGGCGTTACTTTTCGACCAGCTTTACGAGAGCACCCTGTTAAGGGTTGATGGGAAGAAATATCATTTAAAGGATTTATCCTATTACTTCTATACAGTGGAGTCCCAGTATGATTATCTGGATCAGATGTTTGGCGGCAACGGGGCTTATTGGAATATGGCTGCCGATGAGAGCGGAGCCACCATCCGTGATATGGCAAAGGAAGAGGTAATAAACAGCGCGATTGCCAGTGAGGTTTTGTACAACGAAGCGGTGTCCCAGGGCTATTCCTTAACGGATGAGGAGAAGACCAATGTGAACAATACGGTAGAATCCATGATGAAAGATTCTCTTACCGAAGCAGTGATTGCCAAGAACAAATTTACCAAAGAATATCTCACCGACATGCTCGGCAAGTCGGCCCTGATCTCCCGGTTCCGTCAGGATCGGATTGATGAACTGGATATCGATGACGAAGGAATTAAGGCAGGCATTTCCTATGATGAATACCGCCAGTATGATGTTGAATACCTCTTTGTCTCCAAGAAGACCGTCAACGAGAACAACGAGGCGGCGGACAAGACACAGGAGCAGATAACCGCGGATCTCCAGCTTCTGGACACCTATCTGGAGAAGGCAAAGACTGCCGAAGACTGGTCAGACCTTCTTCCCGAGGAAGAGAAAACCGTCACCTACCGTTCCACGGATTTCATAGAATCGAAGTCCATCTTTGATGAGGATCTTACCGCCAAAGTCATAGCGATGGAAAACAATACGATCAGTGAAGTCCAGGAGACAGACACCGGTTATTACGTGGTGCGCATGATTAACAACAACTCCTCCGAAAGCTATGACAATGCGGTATCCGATGCCATCACCTCCGCTGAAAGCAAGGGCTTTGATGAGTTATACCAGGAGATTCTGAAGAAACACGAATACAAGGTCAACGAAGGCGCGCTGCGTTCCCTGACCATGGGAAGCATTACCCTGTAATAATCCTTTTGCTATAAGATTGTGTTGTTTCACACGAATAATATTCTCTTTTCCGGCAAGAATCATAGATAAAAGCAGAAAGGAGAAAGCTATGGCAAAGAACAACACGTCCAATCGCGACACAGACAGCCGCGACAGCTCCGGTACCGGTAAGTCCGGCAGCTCCGGCACCAACAAATCCGGCAACTCCGTAAAGGATAATCATACAAATCAGCCGGACAACCGTCCGCCGCGCAGCGGTCCCGGAGGAGCCTGAATAAGCAGCCGAACAGCACTTGCATATCCGTCATTATAGCGGATGGCTGGTGCTGTTTCTATGATCCCGTTATGGTATAAGAACCTAGTAGCTTTTTAAAAATACTGTGCTATAATAAACATTACCATACATAATGTAAAGGAGTTTTATAATCACCATGAAAATTATTATCATAGGCTGCGGCAAGGTGGGAGCCGCCCTGGCAGAGCAGCTTGACCACGAGGGGCATGACATTATTGTTATTGACAGCAAGCCGGCTGTGATCCATAAGATCACTGACACCCTCGATGTTATGGGAATCGTCGGCAACGGCGCCAGTTATCACGTACTTCTTGAGGCTGGTATTGAGGAAACCGATATCTTGATTTCCGTGACAAATTCGGATGAATTAAACATGCTGTGCTGTCTGGTGGCAAAAAAGGCCGGCAAATGTCACACAATCGCACGCATCCGTGATCCCCGGTATAATGAGGAGATTGACTTTATCAAAGAGGAAATGGGGATTTCCATGATTATTAATCCGGAGCTGGAATCAGCGGCAGAAATGGGCCGCCTGATCCATCTGCCCTCTGCCATCAAGATAGAGACCTTTGCAAAAGGAAGAGTTGAGCTGTTAAAATGTCAGATTCCCGAGAATTCTATTCTAAACAATATGCAAATTAAAAATATTTCCGCAAAGACACACTGCAAAGTGCTAGTATGCGCGGTGGAACGCGGAGACGATGTATTTATCCCCTCCGGCGATTTCATGCTCAAAGCTCTGGATAAGATATCCCTGATTGCACCGCAGAAAAATGCTCCTGAATTTTTTAATAAAATCGGTCTTCCTCCCTCCCATATTAAAGATATTCTGATTGTGGGCGGGGGCATGATAGCCAGCTATATCGGCAGGCACTTTGCCGGAACAGGTGTCAAGGTCAGGATCATCGAGCAGAACCGGGAACGCTGTGAGGAACTCAGCGTCCTGCTGCCGGACAGCCTGATCATTCATGCCAACGGCTCCGATCATAACGTATTAATTGAGGAAGGTCTTGATACTGCCGATGCTTTTGCCTCCTTAACGAATCTTGATGAAGAGAACATCCTTCTCTCCCTCTATGCTCAAAAAAAATGCAAGGGAAAGATATTCACCAAGATTACCCGCCTTACCTTTGATGATATTATCCGGGAGATGAATCTGGGGGTCATTCTTAATCCAAAGCTTATTACCGCCGATCGTATCATCCAATACGTCCGGGCAAAGCAAAACTCCCTGGGCAGCAATGTGGAAACCCTCTATAAGCTGGTGGGCAATAAGGTAGAAGCCGTGGAATTCCGTGTAAAAAACAATGCATTCTATATCGGGATTCCTTTGGCACAGCTGAATACGAGGGATGACACTCTCGTAGGCTGTATCAACCGCAAGGGTAAAATTATTATACCCAATGGTCAGGACAGCATTCAATTAGGGGATACCGTAATCATAGTAACCACCTCATTTGCCCTGGATGACCTGAGCGAAATTTTCGAGTAGAGGAGCCGTTATGAACAAATCCATTATATTACATATTATCGGCTGGATACTGACTCTGGAGGCGGCCCTTATGGTTCTTCCTTACACCGTCTCCCTGATCTATCGGGAGGAAAGCGGCTTTGCCTTTCTGGTCACCATGCTTCCCTGTCTCATCCTGGGCCTTCCCCTGGCCATACGCAGACCCAAGAGCCGTCTTTTTTTTGCAAAGGAGGGCTTTATCAGCGTAGCTTTGGGATGGATTGTCCTCAGTATCGCAGGGGCTATGCCCTTTTATATCAGCGGGGAGATCCCCCATTACATTGATGCATTGTTTGAAGTAATTTCCGGCTTTACCACCACCGGATCAAGTATTTTAAGCGATGTGGAGGCATTATCCCAGTGCATGCTCTTCTGGCGCAGCTTCACCCACTGGATCGGGGGTATGGGAATTCTGGTTTTCATCCTTGCCATCCTCCCTATGGCAGGAGGCGAGACCATGCATTTTATGCGTGCGGAAAGCCCGGGCCCCTCTGTAGAGAAGCTTATGCCCCGGATGCGGTCCACCGCTTCCCTGCTCTATCTGATCTATTTTGTTATGACCGTCATTCAGGTGGTTCTGCTGCTCTTAGGCGGAATGCCCCTGTTTGATTCCCTGACCATCACCTTCGGCTCAGCCGGCACCGGCGGCTTCGCCATCAAGAATTCCGGTTGTGCGGATTATACCCCGTACCAGCAGAACGTGATCACTGTCTTCATGTTTTTGTTCGGGGTTAACTTTAATATTTATTATCTGGTTCTGTTTAAACGGTTTAAGGCTGCCCTAAAGAGTGAGGAGCTGCGTGCCTATGCCCTGATCGTACTGAGCGCGATTGTTTTGATCGCATTTAACCTGGGCGGCTTCAAGAATTTCTTCTCCTCGGTTCACCACGCAGCCTTCCAGGTATCCTCCATTATAACCACCACCGGATATGCCACGGTTGACTTCAACCACTGGCCCACCTTTTCCAAAACCATCCTTGTATGCCTAATGTTCATCGGCGCCTGTGCCGGCAGCACAGGCGGGGGAATGAAGGTGTCCCGAATTGTTATCCTGTTTAAAACCATTCGCAAGGAAATGTCCAGTCTGGTTCATAAACGAAGCATTAAGATAATCAAATTTGACGGCAAAACCATCGAACATGAAACCTTACGCTCCATTAATGTATTCTTCATTACCTACATCCTGCTTTTTGCCGTCTCGGTGCTGCTTGTCAGCCTGGATAATTTTGATTTTACCACCAGCTTTACTGCTGTGGCAGCGACACTCAACAATATCGGCCCCGGACTGGAGGCGGTAGGCCCGGTCGGTAACTTCGGAGGCTTTTCCTACGGCTCAAAACTGGTGATGATATTTGACATGCTGTCCGGACGGCTTGAGATCTTCCCGATGCTGCTGCTCTTCAATCCAAGGAATTGGGGCAAGTAATGCGGCTGCCGCTGAAACCGCTCCATATTAGCTGCAACAAAAAAAGAACCGCCGCTGTCCTGCCGCAATAGTCAGGACGGCTTGCGGTTCTTCCCTATTATCTTCACTTCTTCCAGCACTCCGGCAGCACCGCGCCGTCCGGCCCGTAGGGAATGACAAAGGTGGGCATGCCTGAGGAATACGGAGCAATCTCATACTGCTGAAAATATATTGCAACCCCTTCCTCGGTCAGATAGAAATGATTTACCTTGAAATTCTCCCTCACCAGCTTCTCATAATCATCGAAATAAATATTATTTCCGCCCGCTATTTCTTCCTTGATCTGTCCCAGGATGCTCTGTATTACAAATTCCCGGTAATCCTCCCTGTAGGGGAAGAAATCGCCCAGCTCCATCCTTCTGCACCTGGGCAGGCTCCAGGTATCGGAATATCTCACGGTATTCCCATGGGCTCCTCCTGTATACTCGTACTGGTCAAAATAGAGGCTGATCACACCCTCCCGGTTATAGGTGACATCAAAGTCCACATAGGCTTCATACGGGTGGACCGGATAATTGTTGGCAACGGAATATTCATAATCCGTCATCGCCGACTGGTACAATTTCATAATATTGTTGCGCTCGTACATGGAAGCCTTCGTCTGGTATAATAAATTCAGCTTTTCCAGCATTGTCTGCCAGCAATTTGAAACAAATTGCGGATACTTGATTGTATACCGCAGGATATTGGTATCTTTATAATATAAATCCTGCTGTAAGATCATGGTTCTCACGATGACCCGTCCATCCATCCAACAGTGCCCCCTGACAGGATATCCTTTAGCATATCATATGCTGCTTAAGGGGCTGTTATTCTCATCCTTTTATTCAATTCTCCCGCAGAGAAACGCATTCCGAATATTTTAAGGCGCATCGTAATAAAAGCTGCTGTTATAATTACCCAGCTTGCCGCTGAAACCTCCCTGTTCTTAGATGCAATCCAGCGCTTTAAAATCATTGGCCAGCGCATCCCAGACAGGTTTATCATACTCTTCATGCTCCAGAACAAAGTAGGTGGCATACTTCGCCGCTTCCTTCACCTTGCCCATATCAATGATCCCGTCACTCACATCCACATTCGCCTTATTATTGTCCATCTGCTTCACGTGAATCAACTCCACCCGTCTGCCCCATTTTGCAATGTACTCCAGCGGGTCCACACCGGCATAGGCGGCCCAGAATACGTCCAGCTCCAGAACCACCTCTTCACTGGTCTTTTCCAACAGCAGATCCAGGGCATACTTGCCGTCAAGCATCTCAAATTCATGGGCATGATTATGATAGCCCACTTTAATCCCCCATGCTGAAGCCTTCTCTGCTGCTCTGTTCAACACTTCGGCAAGATATTCCACCTGCTCCAGGCTGTTCAGCTCTGCATAGGGACAGATAATATATTTGGAGCCAATTGTCCTGCTGTATTCCAGCTCCTCTTCAAAATGCTCCTCAAATACCGGGAGACCGCAATGTGCCCCCACAGAATAGAGACCGTTCTCCTTCAGCAGCTGTGCCTGTTCCTCGGCGGTGAGGCCGCCGTATCCTGCAAATTCCACTCCGGAAAATCCGATTTCCCCCACTCTCTTTACCGTGCCGGCAAAATCCTTGTGTGTTTCCTTATGAACGGAATAAAGCTGTAATGAAATCTCCATAGACCAATTCTCCTATACTAATTCTTTCTTACCGGAGCGGAAGGACTTATATGCCGCCTCCATCATCCTGGTAAGCATGATCGCATCCTCTATACCAAAGTTTACTTCCTCTGAAGCATGCTTTCCTTCGGCCCATTGAACCAACGGGGAGGGAAGCCGCGGCGGCAGCTCCGGGGTAACCCAGGCTCCTCCCGTTTCCTCCGTGGCATACCTGACACCATCCCGGACCAGAAGAGCTCCTTTAGTTCCGCTGATCTCAAGAGTTGCAGGATTATAGACCGATACAAAGCCGGTCTCGGATACACCGATTGCTCCCTGCTCGAATTCAATGACCGACACGGCATTGTCTTCCACCCCATGTCCAGTAATATCGGTAAATACGGACTGGACTGACTTAGGTTCTCCCAGAATCCAGTTCAGCAGATACATGGGATGGGCGCCCAAATCGATCATCGCACCGCCGCCGCACTGCTCCCTGTTATAGAAATGCTCCGGAAGCCAATTGCCAATACTGCCGTCATGTACATTACGCATTCTGGCGTAAGTAATCCGTCCCAGGGCACCGCTTTTCACAAGCTCCCTGGCAAACAGGAACTCCGGATCACATTTTTTCACCAGGGAGAGGGTAAGTGTTTCGCCTTTGTCCTTCAAAGCCTCTTTCATCTTCAGGCAGTCTTCGGTGGTCAGCGCCAGTACTTTCTCGCTGAAGACCTTCTTCCCTGCCTCAATGGCCTTAAGGATCAAGTCCGTATGCTCCGAGGTTGCTGCGGTAATCACCACGCCGTCAATACCCTTATCCTTTAAAAGCTCTTCATAATCCTCATAGAAGGTTACTCCGAACTGCTTTGCAAAACGCTGCCCGCGAGCCGCATCCTCATCCCAGACAGCAGTTACCCTGCTGTCCGTCTTTTCCATTATTTCTTTCGTATAACCTTCTGCATGGACATGCCAATAACTTATAATTGCTATATTCATCCGTCTATCCCCTTTATTATGCAGATCTGGAAACGCAAGGAATGTGTCCTTTCAGCGTATCCGACTTATGGATACGCTGCACGTTTGCCCTTGTCCATGAAATTCATGACACTGCTTCCGACAAACTTGATTCATGTCACGAATTCCATGGCATATGCTCAAATTAGTCAAAATATACCGGCTGTCCCGATGCTGCGGATTTATAAATCGCCTCCAGGATCTCCGACACGACGCAGGCCTGCTCCGGCAGTACCACCGGGTCCGTATCATTCTTAACCGCATCGATCCAGCGCCTTGCTTCCACATCCGCAGGGCTCATGGAATGGCCCTCATAGAAGGCAACGCCGCCGCTGGACATATCGGGCTTAATTTCAAGCAAGCGGTTGAATTCACCCTTGTTAATGGTAACACCGTTCTTAATCTGTGCCCCGGCATCCGAACCGCAGAGTACTGTGCTTCCCTCTGAAATCGGTTCGCAGGTATTGAGCGCCCAGCTGGACTCCAGAATAATGGTGGCTCCGTTCTTCATTACAATAAATCCAAAGGCAGAGTCCTCCATGGTATGCTGTTCGGGATCCCAGCCTCCCCAGGGATTGCCGCAATCCGCATTGTTCACCTTCTTGTACTTGGTTCCCACTACCATCTTCGGCTCATAATTATTCATCAGGTACAGGGTAACATCCAGGGAATGGGTTCCGATGTCGATTAACGGACCTCCACCCTGCTCATATTCATTGAGAAATACGCCCCAGTTGGGTGTTCCTCTTCTTCGGATGGCAAATGCCTTAGCAAAATAAATATCTCCCAGGTCGCCTCTCTCAATCACGCTCTTAAGGTAGATTGCTTCCGGCTTATGTCTGTGCTGATAACCGATGGTGAGCTTCTTACCGGTTTCCTTTGCGGCCTGAACCATCCTCCTGGCATCCTCTGCCGTCTTCGCCATGGGCTTCTCACACATAACATGCTTGCCCGCGTGGAGGGAATCGATAGAAATAGGCGCATGGGAACGGTTGGGGGTACATACATGCACCACTTCAATCTCCGGATTCTTTAAGAGCTCCTTATAATCCGTATAAACCTTCGCATCCGGTGTTCCGTACTCTTCCTTTGCCTTCTGTGCTCTCTCCGGTACAAGATCACAGAAAGCTACCATCTGGACATCACCTAATTTGCTAAGGGAAGGCATATGCTTTCCATTGGCTATGCCCCCGCATCCAATAATACCAACTTTTAATTTCTTCTCCATACTATCCAACTCCTTTTCTTGATAAATGATACGTTGCTAACAATATGTATATAGCGGACATACTGGCGGTTACCGTTTGACCAGTGGCATCCCGGCATCCTTTTACGCAGACTGGCTGAGCGCTTCTTGTGAAGCGGAGCGTTCTGAACGCGCGAAGGAAAAGCAAGTAAAAGGATGCCGGGATGCCACTGGTCAAACGGTAACCCGCAAGCCTGCCCCATTAATTAAACCATAGCATAAAAGTATTATATATGATATAATTATTTTTCAAAAATATATCAATAATTTGTCATTGGAGGGAACAGCTCTGGAAAGTAACTACTATATTGAAACCAGGGATATGAACGGCAACTCTCACCTGCAATTCAGTTCGCATCTCCAGGAAGCAGACGGCATTCAGGTGATGACCCAGGCACATATCCATAACTATATCGAGATCATTTACGCCATCTCAGGAAAATTTCAGATTTTATTAAATAATCGGATTTATTACTTTGGGGAAGGAGACATGGTTCTCATTAATGCCAATGAGATTCACAAGATTCATGCCCTTACCCAGGGACTGAACCGTTACATTGTTACTAAATTTGAGCCGGAAATGCTCTATACCACCGCCCAGCCCCTTTTTGAAATGAAATATGTCATGCCCTTTATTCTGAATGAATCTACCCACCAAAAGATCTTTGGCAGGGAAGAGATTGAGAAAACCGTCGTTCCTGACATGATTCACGGCATCAACCGGGAATTTGCCGAGAAAAGGTACGGCTATGAGCTGGCGATCCGGGCAAATATCTACAATCTGTTCCTGTTCATCCTCCGGCGCTGGAATGAACAGAACGTGGATCTGAATATTGATGAGGAGATAAACGGAGAGATTGTAAAACGGCTGCAGGACGTATTCGATTACATTGAGAGCCATTATCAGGAGGATATCACCGCACTCCAGATGGCTGCCCGGTGCAATCTGAGCTATAGCTATTTCTCCCGGCTGTTCACACGAATTATGAAGCGAAGCTTCCGGGAATACCTAAATTATGTCCGTATCACCAAGGCGGAACGCCTGCTGGCCTCCTCGGATCTGAATATCACCGAGATCGCATTGCAGGTGGGCTTCTCCACCTCCAGCTATTTTATCCGGCAATTCAAGCACTACAAGGATATCTCACCAAAGCAGTACCAGCTAAAGTATCAGACCGTATAGTCCCTTCGTGTTTATTTGAAAATCAAATCAAAATTTCAAAAAAGTGTACTTATATGATAATCGGTGATATAATAAATAAAAATATAAGTAAAAGCGGTAAGCATCCCGCTTCATTAATTCGAACTGCCCGAGACGGTATGTCCAGGCAGATGGAGGTCATTATGAGAATTATCAGAACAAGAGATTATCAAGACATGAGCAGAAAGTCTGCTAATATGATTGCGGCGCAGGTCATCCTTAAGCCGGGCAGCGTTCTCGGCCTTGCCACCGGTTCTTCCCCTGTTGGTACCTACAAGAACCTGGTGGACCGGTACAACGAAGGAGATCTGGATTTCTCCCAAATCAGAACCGTTAATCTGGATGAATATGTGGGACTTCCCAAGGACAATCCCTGCAGCTATTATTATTTTATGTATGAAAATCTTTTTAAACATATTAACATCGATCTGAATAACACCAATGTTCCCAACGGAATGGAGCCCGATGATCAAATTGAATGCCAGCGGTATGACAGTCTTATTGCCTCCCTCGGGCAGATTGACCTCCAGCTCCTTGGCTTGGGCAACAACGGACATATCGGCTTTAACGAGCCCTGTGATATTTACCGCAAGTCCACCTTCAAGGTTGAGCTGGCTCCCAGCACCATTGAAGCCAACTCCCGTTTCTTCCAATCAGAAGACGAGATCCCCCGCTATGCCTATACCATGGGCATCGGTACCATCCTGTCCGCGAAGAAGATTCTGATGATCGTTCAGGGAGAGGGCAAGGCCGATATCTTAAGGGAAGTAATTGAAGGTCCGGTTACCCCCTCCGTTCCTGCCTCCATTCTTCAGCTCCATTCTGATGTAACCATTGTAGCAGATGAAAGCGCACTGTCCCGGTTAAGCAGATAGCAGAAAGGAGCTTCCCAATGATAATCAGAAATGCGAATGTATATAATGAGGATGGAACCTTTGTAAAAAAGGATGTTGTCCTGGAAGGCGAATACATTGCCGCTTCCCCTGCTGATACCCATCAGGAGATTTTGGAAGCGGAAGGCCTTTATCTGATCCCCGGGCTTACAGACATCCATTTTCATGGCTGCGTCGGATATGATTTCTGCGACGGAACCCCGGAGGCAGTCCGTGAGATAGCCCAGTACCAGGCCAGGAACGGTATCACTACTATGGCTCCTGCTACCATGACCCTGGATGATGAACATCTTACCCGGATATTTAAGAATGCTGCTGATTATGAGAATGAAAGCGGCACCATTCTGGCGGGAATTAATATGGAGGGTCCCTACCTGTCCTATGCCAAGAGGGGTGCCCAGAATCCGGCATATTTAAGACGGCCGGAGGTGGAGCATTTTCATAAAATGCAATCCTTATCGGGAGGCTTAATCAAGCTTGTGGCCATTGCACCGGAGGAAGAAGGAGCTATGGAGTGCATCGAAGCACTGAAGGATGAGACCGTCCTCTCACTGGCCCATACCACCGCCGATTACGATCTGGCCATGGAAGCTTATGAGAAAGGCGCATCCCACCTTACCCATCTGTATAATGCCATGCCCCCCTTCTCCCACCGCAGTCCGGGGGTTATCGGCGCTGCCCTGGATTCGGAGCATGTTCATGTAGAATTAATAACCGACGGTGTACACGTTGCTCCCAGCGTAATCCGCGCCACCTTCAAGATGTTCGGGGATGACCGGATTATCCTGATCAGCGACAGCATGATGGCCGCCGGATTGGAGGACGGCCAGTATTCTCTGGGCGGGCAGGCTGTCACTGTGACCGGCAATAAGGCCACCCTTGCCGACGGTACCATCGCAGGCTCTGTGACCAATCTTATGCAATGCGTCAGAACCGCGGTCAGCTTCGGGATTCCTCTTGCCTCCGCCATCCGCTGTGCCGCCGTCAACCCTGCTAAAAAGATCGGTATCTTTGACCGCTATGGCAGCATTACTCCGGGCAAATATGCCAACCTGGTGCTGCTGAATCAGGAGCTTGAGGTAGTAAAAGTACTGATCAAAGGGAAGGAATTTATACTATAGTAATACAATTATGTTGGGAGAAAAAATGGACATTGACCACAGAAAAATAGCCGCATCCCTGTTTAACGCCACATGGGATTTTATTGACAAGGAAACACGAACCGAGGAAGAAACATTCCAAATGATTAACAGCGCCCATGCGTCGGCTTACCACTGGAGCCAATTTGAAGGTGTGACAACGGTTAATACTGCTACTTCCTATTGGCAGATTTCACGTGTATATTGTCTTGCCGGCCAAGGCGATGCCGCGCTTTTATATGCGAAACGTGCGCTTTCCATCAGTCAGCAAAATGATCATGACGCATTACAGCTTGCCTTTGGCTATGAGGGTGTTGCCCGGGCTTATGGGGTGAAAAAGATGGATGCGGAAAAAGACAAAAACATTGTACTGGCGCGTGAAGCGGCTGAAAAAATCACAGATGCGGACGATAAGAAATGGACTCTGCAAAATATTGATGATATTAAATAATAAGAATTTTCCAAAAGGGCTGTCAGGAAACTAGATTTTTTCCTGTTCAGCCCCTTCTTTTGCTTTATTGATACCATTGCGCTTGAGCACGATACATATCCGCATAGTGACCGTTTTGTGCCATAAGCGTTTTATGTGAGCCATCCTCAACTATTCTTCCATCTTTGAAAACGAGAATACGGTCAACCATAGCTGTGATGCCAAGCCTATGTGAAATGAGAATCGTAGTTTTATTTCCCGTCAGCGAAGCAAAATTACGGTATAGCTGTGCCTCTGCAACAGGGTCCAGTGCGGATGTCGGTTCATCCAGTATCATTATTTTAGCGTCCTGCCTGTATGCGGCGCGGGCAATGGAGATTTTTTGCCATTGTCCCCCCGATAAATTATTGGCTTTCTCAGAAAAGGAACCTACAAGTTCGTTGAGACCATAGCGTTGTTCTTCGACAACATCATTTACATTGATTTTTTTCAATAAATCCATTATTTCATCGTCTGTTGCAGTGCATTTCTTGTCAGACACGGTGATATTCTCCCGTAAACTGGCTTCATAATGAGCAAAATCCTGAAAGACAACTGAAACTGCATTACGCACCGCCGCCGGATTTTCCGATACATTATTTCCATCAATGGTGATATACCCCGTTTTGGGATCAAACATACCGCAGAGCAGACTGATAAAAGTCGATTTTCCGCTGCCGTTTTCTCCAACGACGGCAATTTTTTCACCGTTTTTAATATGAATGGTAATATCCTTCAAAACCTCAACATCCGAGTTCGGGTATGAAAAACCTACCTTCACAAAAAAAATATCCCCGGTTTCAGCAATTGTGCTGTTCTCGTCATACTGTTCGCGTTCCAATTCCTCCAGATAGAAAAATTCTTTCATGTATGGGATGTTCTGTGCCAGTACCATAATGCCAACCAGACAATCGCCTGTAACGGTTTGTAATTGTCCTGACAGCGCAAAAACCAATGTGAACGAGCCTAACCCGATGGCAGGATTTTCATATATTTCCCACGCAGCAATCAGAAGGATACCGATGTATACAGCACTTCGAAGGAAATCTGCAGCGGTATTGAACTTCACATGCCTTACCATAATTTTGTTTTTCAAATGGATATATTCATCTGCTATAGCACGCCAACGCGCTTTAAGATAATCAAATAAAGCAAAATGCCGTATTTCCTGTAATCCGTTAAATGTATTCACCGGTGAGAGAATGTGATAATAGTGTATGGCCAATGCCCCTTCTTCCATCCATTTCGCCCTGCCGCGGAACGTTTCTTCCTGTTGGAAATATGCCAGTATCGCGGCTGGAACGCTGGTGATGAAAAGCGTAATTACAATAAACGGATTGATACTCCATAACGCCATGGAAGCGCCGACAAAAGCAACGAAAAGCTGTAAAATTGTTATCATGCTTCCGATGCACCTTGCCATTGTACGCCCGGCGTATTCGTGGGTAAAAGCAATTCGTTTATGAAAATCGTCATAGTTTTCTATATATTTATATCTGACTTCACATTTATGCCGCATGATGGTACGATTGATATATCTTTGGATTTTTATTTCGTCAAAGCCGTTTGTATATTGTTGAATATTAATAATCATTATTTGGACGAAATATAGACCAACGAGAGTTGCAAACACAGTCAATGCCGGCGCAGCACTACCTCTTGTCCCAGAGAGTATCTGCAATTCGTCCGTCAGCACTCTCAGACGTTGGGCAAGCAACACAGGCAGCAGAGCGGCCGGAAATCCTAATAAACTAATTATCATGGAAACCGGGCCTTTGATTTTCATACTGACCTTAAAAGCTTTCACAAGTGCCTGTATCCTGTTCATATCATTCGCCCCCTTCCGTTTCATACCACTGCGCTTGTTCGCGGAAAAGCCCCGCATAAATTCCGCTTTTAGATATGAGCTCTTCATGTGTGCCGGATTCTGTTAAGTAACCTCCATCCAGGACGAAAATCCGATCTGCAAGGCGGGCAAAACCAACGCGGTGACTGATCAGTATCGCGGTACGGCCTGCTATTTTCTCGCGGATTGCATGAAATTGCTTCATTTCTGCTATGGGATCAAGAGCGGCGGCGGGCTCATCAAAAATTAAAATTTCCTTATCGCTCATATGAGCGCGTGAAACTGCTACTCGTTGCTTTTCACCGCCTGACAACATTGCACCGTCTTTTATGACATTGCGCAATAGCCATTGTTCCATTCCCTTCGGAAATCGTGACGGCAATTTATCGGCTCCGCCTTTTTGCATCGCGAGAAGAATCCGGTCCGTGTTGCCAAGATTTTTAAGATCGCCGAAACCAACATTTTCTCGCAGTGTAGCGTGGAAAATATGAAAGTCTTGAAAAAACATACCTACTCTCTGAATGACTGCACCTCTTGTCTGGGGGTCATAAGGTTTACCGTAAAAACGCAAGTTTCCCTTTGCGGGAGAGAATAAGCCGATCAACAGCTTAACCAATGTCGTTTTGCCGCTTCCATTTACGCCTACTAACGCAATGGTTTCCCCCTTTTTTATGGAAAAGGACAAATCATGTAAGACCTCTTTTTCATCATCGTATGAGAAGCAGACAGAATCCGCATGAAAAACTACCTCCTCGTCGGCCGGTTGGAAGCCTTCCTTCCAATCCTCGGCGGTTTTAGGAACAGAGTTCACAAACTTTCTCTGTATGTTCAAGAAAAACAATCCCCGATCTGTTTCTTGAAAGCTGGAAGACAGCACCTGTGTCACTTCGCTGATACTTTGTCCCATGGCATAAAGCATAAGAAATACATCCACGGACATACCGCCGTCCGCTACCCGGCCTATGCAATATGCCATCATCCCAGCCATAAAAACATAAAATCCGGCACCGCTGATACATGCTACCAACTGGCGAATTCTTACATACTTCCGGTCGATTTGCTCCACCTTATCATAGGCTTTGTCCCATTTAGAAATGGTCTCTTTGCTCAGACCGTATACCCGCAATTCTTTTGCCACACCCGGTGTCATCACGGAGCTTTGATAATAATTGGAAAGACGTGATGCCTCACCATAGGGACGGCTGTCCCAGCGAATTTTATCCGCAGACAAAAAATTGAGAGTCAGAACGGCCGCAATGTAAGTGGATGCAATTAAGAAAATAACCGGAGATACTTGATAGGCTACAACAAGCAGCGAAACTGCACCAGCCAGCTTTGAAAGAAACAGCGTACCGGAACTCATAAAGTCAGCAAGGGAACCGCATCTGTTTGAAGCAGCCCAAAAATCATCTTTATACTTCTTATCCATAAGCGTTTTGATTTCGATGCTTTGGAACACATCCATCATATATTCTTCAAGACCAAAGTAATAAGCATCATACATGACGAAATACAAGAAATTACCATTTATGCGTTTTGATAATCCGACTGCGGTTAGTATCACGCCCAAAACAAGGATAGATCGCACTGCATCATGAAAACTGCCATGACCGCTTAACAGAAAAGCTGAGAGGATAGAAACTGCTTGTCTGTTATAACTAAGTGCGACTGCCGGAAGAATCGCAAGCAAGATGCTGAATAAGCCCCAACCGAGAAAAACTCCCGCATTGATACGCAAAGCTAATTTTATTGACCATCCGATTGAGATAAGGTATTCCTTTATCTTATTCATAATTCCGCTCCCTCCGAATACAATGTTTTTATTCTGCGGACAATCTCTGTCCTTCGGTGACGGCTAACCGGTATTCGCTCTCCGGAGAGCAGAATAAGATTATTTTGTTCTATTTTTTCAAAAAAGAGTAAATTTACAATGAACCCGGTATGACAACGGACGAAATATTGTTCAAATAAGGTTTGTTCGTGTTCCTTCATCCGCTTATAGCTTAATATGGAATCTGCTTCGGTATGAATTCTGGTATTATGTTCTTCTGTTTCGATATAACATATGGACTTTGTATAAATTTTATATACTCCATTGTCATTCGTTTCAATGAAAAATCTGTTTTGTCCCCGCCGTGTCCGGGCCTGTTCGACCTCTTTTAAAAAACGGGAATACCGCAGGGGTTTTATCAAATAATTATCCGCGCGCACCTCGTAGGCTTCCAGAACATGATTCAACACAGTAGTCAAAAATACGATTCCAACATGAGCATCCACCTCGCGGATGCGGCGGGCAATTTCGATCCCATTCATTTTTGTAAAAGGTATTTCAAGGAAAATCAAGTCCATTTCAAAAGGATAATGGCGCAGCAGCTTTTCGCCGTTATCGTATGACAGTACCTGTACATTCAACCCGGTTTCATTTTTATATCTTTTTATAAAATTGGATAACATTACACGGACGGCGGTGTCGCCATCACAAATACCGATTAGTATCACTGCCATCCCCCCTTTTGGTAGATTATAATACATAAATATGATTTTTTAATCAATTTTTCATAACTGGTATTTGAAAACGCATAACTGGCAATACAGTGTATCACATCACTCATGCATGAGCCGGACAGAATCTCCGGCAAGTACCGGCAAAAGATTGAGATACACTGCCACTTTATGGGGGAGCCCGCAGGATGAATGCCCGCAAAAACGAGAAACACCGTGAAGCATATCATTTCACGGCGTTTCTCGCAAGAGTTTACTTCATACATCGCTGTGCAAGTAATCCCTTAAGCTGTATGGCTGTTCCTATTCCACATACTTCACCTTGAACTTGGCTCCCTGGTTCCCGGCAAATACGATATATCCTCCCTTTGGCAGCGTTACCGTATTTTCCTTAGTGATCAGAGAAGAGTAGGTGCAAATGTCCTTGCTGTCATATACACTGAAGGAAGCATTCTTAGGCACGGTTACCTTCAGCTTCCGGCCTCCCGCCGCCGAGCCGATTTTGTACCAGCAGGCATAGCCGTCGGCTCCTATGGTAATCTGGAAGGAATCCTTGGAGGAGATCGCCTTAACCGCATCCTCTCCAATATATAATCCTCCTGCGATGCTCAGATATTCCGTCTTTGATTTGGCGGTAAATTGCAGGTCCATCAGATCTCTTCCGGCCATGCCGGGAATCTGAACCTGGGTCTGAGCCTGATTCTCATTTATAATCCTGGCACCGAAGCAATACCCCTCCGTAAACTCCGACAGAGTAATTTTTATGGCCGGGTAGCTAAGAGCATAGATCTGGGAGGAATACTTTTCATTCATCAGGAAGTACCGTTTTCCCGCCCTCTTATCCCAGGCTGATTTCACCTTTTCAGACAGGGGATTCGCCTCTATCTTCTGGGCCTGATAGTTAGAATCTCCCACCTGACCCAGGCCCGGTAAGCCAACATAATTTTCCAGATACAAATAGGTATTGCCATTGCTTTCTTTGCAAAAGGAGAGATAGGCACTTCCGTCGGAGGCATAGAATTTGCCGTCCCCGGTATATACAAATTTCTGTACCGGGGTATTTCCGTTATATAGATTTAAATTTCCCGATTCACTGATTTCTATTTTAGCCACTCCTCCGGAAAAACCATAGAGACCCTCATAGCTCTTCTCACTCTTCGGCATAGCAGTCTTCACTGGGGCGGTAAATGCTTTATCCGGTTTTATCTCACTGATCCTTCCCTTTGCCAGCAAAGCCTTAAGCAAGACGTTCTGGGCAAAGGTCCGTCCATAGGTGCTGGCAGCGCCGCTCAGCAGAACAGCCATTGTCATCCCTTCCTCCGGCAGCACAATCAGACTTGCATGATACAGCAGGGTATCCCCGCCCTTAACCAGTGCCTTGATTCCGTACTCCTGGAAGGGATAGGTGTCCACGCTGTCCCAGCCCAGACCATAGTAGACCTGGGAGCTGGACCCGGGATACCACAGGCCGGATTTGTATTCACTCTTGGCCATGGCCTTTGCCGAGGTCCGGGTTAAAACCTCATTTTCCTCATTATATTGAAAAATTTGTGCAAAACGGCATAGGTCTTCGGCTGTGGAATAGATCCCGCCTGCTCCGATGGCATTCACCGTATCCGCCGGCAGCTCTATCTCAATGCCGGCTTTGTAGGTCTTAGCCAACTGTGCCCGGTCAAAGGAATCCTGAGGAGTCTTTGTATTCTCCAACTGCAAGGGGGCTGAAACATACTGCTTCAAATACCCGGAGAAGCTGAGTCCGCTTACCCGCTCCACCAGCAGCTCTGCCAGGCTGAATCCATCATTGCAGTATACGCTGAAGGCTCCGGGATCTGCCTTCAGCCGCTGGCTCTTCAGATTCTCCAGAAGAGTGTCCATACTCAGGGTATCATTATCCCCCAGCAGCATCGCATTGCTGAAGGTGCTCCCCAGCAAACCGGAGGAATGGTTCAGAAGCATCCGGACCGTGATCTCCTTGTATCTCTTATCCGCCATCTTAAATTCCGGGAGATATTGCATCACCGGCTTATCCAGCTTCACCTTCCCGCTATCCACCAGCTGCATCACGGCAGCAGCGGTAAATACCTTGCTCACGGAGCCAATTCCATACATATTCCCACTGTCCGGCAGATTCTTGTCTTTCTTGCTGTACACGCCCGCCTGCCCGGATACCACAATCTCGCCCTGGTCCATCAGCGCGTACTGTACACTGGTTGCCCCATACAGGGCGGTCAGCATCTTGGCCGCTGTCTGGGCCTGCTTCTCTACCTCCTCATAGACAGAGGCCGCACTTGCCGTCTTCCAACTCTCCGACGCTGCAGCGTTAATGGGAAGTACCGCCATGCTCAGCAGCAGTACGGCAGCAATTCCGGTTCTGATCCATTTCTTGCATCGTATCAAGGTATTCATATCAGCTTCTCCTCCTCGCATCTGCATTAATTGTAGTATTCTATATCATGAAAATTATTGGGGAACAGATGTATCTCCGTTCCTGTTTTCATTTCATCAACATGAATCATTTTATTCCACCTTATGATCTTATAGGTTAGCGATGTATAAGTCGTTGTTCCTCCGTCTTTATAGATATTCCGTATCGGAAACAGAAGGGCTGCCACTATCACTAAGATTATTATAAGTCTGATTTTCTTTCTCTTCATTGTTCTGCTTTCTCCCTTCTACTGCCCCCTGCTGCCCCTTGAATTCATCCGGGAGGTGCGCTTACATCACCGCCATGTCTTACCACATCATACCATATTCTTCTCTCTCTTCCAACCAGCCTATTCCTTTTTTAATTAAATTCCAATAAACTCCCCTTCATGTAAAAAAAGCAGGGTAGCCAATTTCTAGGCTACCCTCAATATTTCTTATCTGATTTCTTTGGAGCATATGTTTTCATTTCGCAAGTACCTCATACGCTTCCATGTTTTGCTTTATCAATCGTTCCGATATGGCAAGTACATCTTCTGTTGCCGCAATCTTTTCTTTTTCAGCTTTGCTGAAATCAATTACAAGATATCGAGGTACATTATTTTTCAATATAACTGCAGTTCCATGTTCATCAACTACTCTCGCAACTTTAGAAAAATTCTGGTTTGCTTCTGTTATTGAGATCATTGTATTAGTATCCACTTTCATTTTGCATACATCTCTCTTTCACTTTCATTATATGCAAATTCTAGCTATAATACAACCTATTTTTATTTCTTCTAGGAAACAAGAAGCCTTACATAAACTGCTAATACAGGGTCCGGGAGGCTATTTCCTTTTGGACATTGGGTGACAGGGTTACAAACCTGGCACTGAAGCCGCCTACCCGCACCATGAGATGTCCGTATTTCTCCGGCTCCTTCATGGCATTCTCAAGATCATGGCGGTTAAGCACACTGATCATGGCCTGCTGGCCGCCTTTTGTAAAATATGTTTTCAGAATGCATTTTAAAATGTCCTCATGCTGCGTAAACAGTTCCCGTGAGAGGGTCATATTCTGGACTGCTCCGGCATGGATATGAGTATCTAGTTTGGTCAGGGAGTTGAGCATTGCCGTAAGCCCGTTCTGATCCGTTCCTCCGGCCGGATTATTGGCATTGGCCATAGGCTCACCCGATCTTCTTCCATCTGCGGATGCCCCTGTAAAGCCCCCCAGTATGGTATTGGCCTCATTATTAATGATGACTACCAGATAGGAATGAAGTCCGATTCTGTCCTTCTGCTCCTTCACCTTATTGCACAGGAAATTATGAAAATCCACCGCAAGGGAATCCACCCCTTCCAGGTCATTCCCGTATTTCTCAGCTTTTAAGAGGATATCACGTTCTTTCTCATATCCCTCAAAATCCGCTTTTATTGCTTTCAGCAGAGTGTCCCGGCTGATTAATTTCTTTTCATACACCACTTCCTTGATGGCATACAGGCTGTTAGAGGTATTGATATTGCCATAGGTCTCCAGAGTGCCCCCCAGGTATTTGGCTCCGCCCTCCAGCACACCCTTTCCGCGCTCCAGACAATTGTCAAAGAGAATGCTGATGTACAGCAGAGGAGCCGTTTCTGCCACAAAATCATATTCCAGCTTCTGCTGCTCCCCTAGAATCTCGATATAATAAGTCAGCTGCTTCTGATAGGCCCGGTAGAATTCCTCAAAGGTCTCAAAATCCGTCAGGGAGCCCAGCTTTAAGCCCATATCCTTTTCATCCCGAATGTCATAGCCGTTGAACATGGTTACTTCCAGGGCTTTTAAAAGATTGATGATGCCGTTGGGGGAGCCGATGCTTTTCTTATTGATTACATATTCCCCGCAGCCAAACATCATATATTCCACCGCTTCTTCCTCCGGCACTCCAAATGCCTGCTGCACTGCAGGAATATTCACCTCATCATGATAGAGCATGGGATAGGTTCTGCCCTCGCTGATGCACTGGTAGGCCTTCTCCAGCAGAAGGGGATTCTGTCCCTCATAAAACCGCAGGGAAAGCTGGGGTTCTATTTCTTTCACGGTTCTGGAAGCTTCTATGGCAAGCAGGGCAAAGGCATCCGCCGCATTCTCCTGCTTCCGTCCCTTTCCTCCGATAATGACACGTCCGTGAAATACCGTATTTCTGTCAGCGATGAGCTTCCACAGGGATTGGACATAGCGAAGGGCCTCTTCCTCCGTAATCCTTCCCAGCTCATAATCCCTGACCAGGAATTCTCCCAGATAGCTGTCCATCCTTCCATAATTCAATACTCCGCTGATGAGCGCGTAAAGCCATACCAGCTGCATGGCTTCCACAAAGGTCTCCGGCGCCTGGCTTGCGATCTTGTTCAAAATCTCTGCCAGCTGGGTTCTTCCCGCTTGCTCCGCCTCTTTCGCATACTGAATGCAGACAGATGACAGGGTATCCAGGGCCATCTCCATAGCCATATATAGCTCGGCCTTTTGGCCGGAAGCCTCTGCTGCCCTTCTATATCCCCTTATCTCTTCCTTCAGTCCGCCCAGCCCCAATGCAAGAAGCTTATCATAATCCAGATAGGCTCCCACCACCCGGTACAGCGGGAAGGCTATCTGGGAATGCATCCAGTAGATATCCTCCGGCAATGCCTGCTTCATGTATTCGGGAAATGCCTGCCGCAGCCGGTACCTGGTCTCCTGTGTCTTCCAGAACTCCAGCAGCTCCTTCATCTCCCCGATCTGCTCCGGCGTACAGCCTTCCCGTATCCAGGCCTCCTCCGAACGCACTTCATCATAAAAGTATCCTACGCTCCGTCCCAGCAAGGGTTCATTGGAAAAACCCACTTCCACAACCCGCTTTCTTCCGGCAAGAAGATCCTCCTGCTCCATGGGGATAAACTGATATTTGCTCATCACCTTCAGGCACTCCGCCTCACGGATGGCTTTGTGGCTGCTTTCATGCTCCTGATAGGTTTTTGTAAAGCTTGTGAGATATTCATAAAATGATAACATGCTTTTTACCTCCTGTCCTGGCTGCAGCCCCGCCCTGTCACCCTCTGAACCAATATCAGTAACGATACACTGCCGCCTTTCTTGACTGTCTCTTCACAATGATTGACTTCCTGACTGATCTATACTAATATATATATATTAATATCAAGCAGTAGCCGAGAGCTTAACGTACCATTAGAAGAGGTGTTTTTATGGGAATTATTTTTGATATTCAACGATGCAGTTATAACGACGGCCCCGGTATCCGTACCACCGTCTTTCTTAAGGGCTGCAATCTCCGCTGTCCCTGGTGCCACAATCCGGAATCCTTTCTGCAAAAGCCCCAGCTTCAATATATCGCCGGCAAATGTATTCATTGCGGACGGTGCGGCTCTGTGTGCCCCAATCAGGTTCACAGCTTTCCAAATCAGCTTCACCGGGTGGACTTTCAAAAATGCAATGTCAGCAAAGCCTGCATCGGGGTATGCCCCACCGGCGCCCTTTCCCTCATCGGGCAGGAGATGCCGGCGGAGGAAATCCTCCAAATCATTTTAAAGGATAAGGACTATTATGATGCCAGCCATGGAGGTGTTACCTTCTCCGGCGGCGAGCCCACCTCCCAGCCGGAATTCCTGCTGGAGCTTCTGACGCTCTCCAAGGAACACGGTCTGCATACCTGCGTTGAAACCAACGGCTATGTCCGCAAACCCATCCTTGAACAAATCCTTCCCCTTACCGATCTCTTTCTTCTGGACTATAAGACAGAGGATCCGGAAGCCTTATCTAAGATCCCCGGAACAGGGGACGGAAGACTCTGGCGGAAGGCTCTGGATTATATCCAGTCCATGAATAAGCCTGTTATCCTGCGCCTGCCCATTATCCCAGGCTTTAACGATAACCCGGAGCATTTCGCCGCGGCTAAGGCGATCCGGCAGCGCTATCCGGTCATCCGGAAGCTTGAGGTAATGCCCTACCATTTATTAGGTCTGGACAAATGGTCCCGCGTCGGCCTCGATTATTCCCTGAAGGAGCAGCCGGGTGCGACTCCCCAGCAGACCGCCCTCTGGAATTCCATGCTGTCGGATTAGTCCGCCGCCAGCAGGAGCTTCTTTTTCTCCGCGTTCAATCGATGATATCCATAGAGTCCCGCGCCTATGATGCCATTCTCCTGCTCATCCCGGGCATAAAGAATATGTAGCCCATAGGCCGGGTAGGGCTTTCTTGAGTGTTTAATAATGAATTCCTCCAGAAGCTTCTTCGGAAAGCCTTCCATCTGCAGAATTCCTCCTCCCAGAATAATATGATCCGGATCAAAAATATTAATTTCCGTGGCAATGGGTATGGACAGATATTCCACCTGCTCTCTGATCTTCTCCGTATCCCCGTGCTTCACATAGATGTCCTTAATATTCGTACCGGCAAATTTTGTCCGGCACAGCTCCTCCAGATAACGTCCGGCTGCTATGGCCTCGATGCAGCCCTCGTTTCCGCAGGAGCATTTTTTTTTGCTTCCTAAGGTGGGCATATGCCCCAGCTCACCGGCAACTCCATGTTTTCCCAACAGAATTTCATCGTTTATATAAATCGCATTGCCAAAACCGGTTCCTATATAAAAGCCCAGGGTCAGATCACCCTTCGGGATCTCCAGGTTGTCAAGATCATGGTACATGAGCATATTCACATCCCGGTTGATATATACGGGAATCCGGAATCTCTCCTCACACAGATCTACAATGGGGATATTATCAAGGCCGTCAATATTCGGTGTGGAAAGCAGAACCCTGCGGTCATGATCAATGGTAGAAGGGAAGCCCATGGAAATAGCCTGGATATCAAACTCCTTCTGATGCATCTCCATATATGATTCTATAAAATCCATCAGCCCATTAATAAAATGGTTATCGCTCTGTAAATCAGTAATACTGCATATATATGGATGATACAGCTTGTTCAGCCGGTCTACTATCCCCATCCGGCAGTAGGTGCCCCCGATATCCAAACCTATTACACATTTTATTCGCATCCTTATCTCCTCTTTTCGTTTCATACTGATACGCTCTTATTCCGCAGGGCGCGTACGGGCGGTCAGCCTGGGCTGACCGCTGTCTCAAAATCACGGTACATAAGATCTATCGCCTCGTTTAAGTCCGGGGCCAGCCCGAACAGTCCGGTATTGCCCATAACATATGCTTCGGCTCCGGCTTCATCCATTGCTTTAAAATTGGCAATGTTGCAGGCTCCGTCCACCTGTATGATATAATCCAGGTTATGCTCCTCCCGGTAAGCCTTCGCCTCCCGGATCTTATCCAGAACCTCCGGGACAAATTTGCTGCCGGAATATCCGATATCCACGGTCATAATCGTCAGCAGCTTTACATGATTTAAATAATGTTTTACATATACAAGAGGGGTGGCGGGGTTAAGCGTTACACCAAACTGACACCCTAATGTCTCGATCTTGTCAATTAAACGGAATGCCTCATGGTTAATCGTTTCCGCATGGCAGCTGATAATGCTGGCCCCGGCTTTTGCCAGTTCCTCGATATAATCTCCCGGATGCTCCACCATAAGGTGGCATTCTATGGGCTTGGCCGCTGCCTTGGAACATGCCTGCACAAATACAGGGGACAGGGTTATATTTTTTGCATAATGACCATCCATAATATCCGCATGGTACATATCTATTCTGTTGTTCAGTATCTTCAGCTGATCCTCCACATGCAATAAATCCATACACATGAGGGAAGCGCCGAATATTGGTTTTTTCATGTCTGCTCCTTTCTGCTGCGAAAGAGGCCTGGGGCAGATGTCTTGCGGACGGCTCAAGTTGACTGGCGCTTTACCAGATACACCGGAACACACAGCTTCTTTTCTTCAATGGGGTTATCCTTCAGGAGTTGAAGCATATAATCCACCGCCGTCTTTCCGATCACATCAATCTGCTGGTGAATCGTTGTAATCGGCAGCGCATTGAATTCCGATACACTGATATCATCATACCCCACGATCTTAACCTCCCGGGGTATCTTAATTCCCTTCTTATTCAGCGCTGCGTAGCTTCCCAGTGCCAGCCAGTCCGTAGTCGCAAAGATACCGTCAAAGGGAACGCCCTCCTCCAGCAGCTTTGAAACAGCGGCAAATGCGGTCTCAAAATTCATCTTATCCAGGTTAATGACATAATCCGGATTCACAGCAATGCCGGACTCCCTGTGGGCCTTCTCATAGCCCTCGATACGGGCCTTCTGGCTGGAAAGTCTGCGGTAATCCGTAAGCATAATGATTTTTCTGCAGCCCTTATCCAATAACTCTCTGGTAGCCAGATAGCCTCCCTGGACATTATCTGATTCAATAATAATAAATTGATTGTCTGTGTCGTTTATGACCGGCGGCGTACGGTCAATAAATACGGTGGGAATATCCTGGATATATTCCGTTACGCCGCTGGAACCTCCCGATATATAGATCAGCCCGCTTACATTCTGCATTCTCATCATCTGAAGCCTTTTCTGCTCCATCTCAACGTCCTCATTGGTATTACAGATAAAGGAACTGTATCCGGACCGGAATAAATTAATTTCTATCTCATAGGCAAGCTTTACAAAGAATTCATTGGTAATCTCCGGTACAATAATGCCGATATTGGTCATCTTCTTGGTTCGAAGGCCCTTTGCCACCATATCGGGAATATAATCATACTCCTCAATGATCTTCTTGACTCTCTCTTCCGTTTCCTTGGAATAACGGCCATTCTCATTAATAATCCTGGATACGGTGGCTATGGATACGCCCGCCAGCTCGGATATTCCTTTGATTGATATCTTATTCTTCATAAACAGCCCGCCTTTACGAAATCGTTTCATCCAACTAAAAGTATTGTATCAATTTGCTTTTCATATGTCAAATAATTCTACCTTTAGCTAATATTTCCTTGTTTCTCACCTTTTTCCCTATCTTGCTTTGGGATACTCATTGCAAAGAAGACGGTAAGGCTCCTCGTCCTCTTCTATCCTGGGAAAGCGTCCGCCCTTTTCCAGGAAACGATTATCCGCATTATCGTCATTGCATTGGCTGACCTCTCCTATCATAACGGTTCCGAAGCCTTCCTTCGCCCAGAAGGAATGGTACAGGCCCCTGGTTAAGGTTACGCTGCTGCCGGGCTGAAGCTCTAATACGGTTCCCGCCTTCAGGGTAAGCTCCACACCGTCGCTGACAATGTGGACATCCGTATCAGCCAGCTCTTCGTTCTCCGTGGAATTATAGAGCTGCATCATGAGGATTCCGCCGCCCCGGTTGATGATATCCTCCATCTTGTTCCAATGAAAATGCATGGGACAGATCTGGCCTTCCCGGCTGATGAGGATTTTCTCCGCATAAGTCTTCTCATATCTGCTGTCCGCCGGATTACCGTTACGGATGGTGATTAACGTAAGCCCCGTATGGTCAAAATCGCCGCGGCCGAAATCCGTGATATCCCATCCCAACATATTATCTCTGATCTCATCGCATTCCTTCCCCTTCTGCTGCCAGTCCTGCACTGTCCAGGAGGCGAAGGGAGGAAGTGCAAATCCCTGCTTCTGAATAAACGCTTCACTTTCTTTTATGACTCTGTTGATCTCAGACCGTTTCATCTTCTATTTTCCTCTCTTTCCGCAAGCTTTTGCCGGCTTTCCTGTCTCAGGAAATCTTCCTGGGCAGCTGAATATTTTCTCCTCTGAGTCCGATGTGAGCCCCCGTAATCTGTGCCTCCCCGTGAGCCAGCAGCCATTTATTGACCGCGAACAGCAAGCGGCTTGCTCCGATTTCCTCCGGTTTTTCCTCCAGTTCACCGTTGGTTCCCCTCGGCAGGACGATTCCTACCTGAAAACCTCCCGGGCCGTAGCTGCAGGGCGCATAATGCAGTGTTGTGGCATAGAGCTCCACCGCCATGCCCGCGGGAAGATGAAAGGCTTCCACAAGAGAGGTGTCATAGGTAAGATCCTCCGTTATGTCCCGGAGATCTCCCAGCAGAAGCACCGCATCCGTTGCGGCAATATTTATTTCCGAATCCTTATGATATTCCAAGGCATTCAAGGTCCAGTTATGTCCGTTGCAATACCCCACTTCAATGGGCATTCCGCCGTAATAATGCTTCCTGATCTCCCCGGCGGCTTCCGTCGCTTCCAGCACATCCAGTGAGGCCACATATTCCACCGCTTCCCCCATGTCCGTCTTCCCGGGAGAGTCCGCTTCCGGCGGGCAGTGGGTCTGCTTCAGGACCTCCAGAAGCCCGGTCAGGTCCACATCTTTCAGGATTCTTCCATATCTTTGAAATGAACGGTCCTTTACGCTTTTTCGTTCCATTCTCTCTCCTCCTGTTCTCCGATGCTATTCTTTATTTTCTATCTCTGCAATCATCTCTACCCGCTTTGCATGTCTTCCGCCTTCAAATTCGGCCGACAGCCACTGGCCGACAATCATCTTCGCCAGATCCAGCCCCACGACTCTGGCGCCGAAGGCCAGTATATTCGTGTTGTTATGCTCCTTGGACAATCTGGCGCTGTAGGGCTCGCTGCACACTACCGCACGGATTCCCTTCACCTTATTGGCGGCCAGCGAGATGCCGACACCGGTGCCGCAGATCAGAATACCGCAGTCAGCTTCCCCGCCGGCTACCGCACGGGCCACTGCCTCCCCGTAGATGGGATAATCGGTTCTTTCCCCGTTGTGGGTGCCGTAATCCGCAACCGTGTGTCCCAGGCTCTCCAGATATTCCTTCACACTTAATTTCATTTCCAGCGCCACATGATCATTTCCTATCGCTATCTTCATTTCCTTATCCTTTCTGGCTGGGGCGGATTAGCAGGGTGTGCACCTCAAACCTCTGGAATTCCAGCTCCAGGGAAGCTTTGCCGCACCCGGAATACGGTTTCTCCAGCAGGTTGCAGAGGCTCACCGCCTCGTAGCCCTCTAAAGTAATTCTGGCCTTCGTTCTCCGTCCTCCGGCTTCATAAAATCTGACGATATAACCTTCCCCGGATTGCGCCTTTTTGATGGTGTCTATGACGATATTGGAGCAATCCACTGTCACAGGAGAATGGATCACGGTTCCCTGTTCTGTCATTCCAGTTTCTGTCTCTTTCCCTGCGGCTTCTGCTTCTTTTGCCGCCGGCTCAATAATAACAGGATAATTCAACAAAAATCCTTCCCGTACTACCCCGCCTTGAATGACGTCTCCGGTATGGGGATAAATCGAGTAAATAAAGCGGTGCTTTCCCCTGTCCCCCTGTTCGCAGGGACAATTCTGACTCCGAAGGAGACATAGATCCAGAGTGTTATTCCATAGCTTATAGCCGTACTTGCAGTCATTTAAAAGTGCGATGCCGCTGCCTCCGTCGGACAGATCCGCCCATTTATGGGCGCATACCTCAAATTTAGCCTCATCCCAGCTGGTATTGGTATGGGTCGGACGCTTCACATGTCCGAACTGGATCTCACATTCGGCGGTGTCCGTAAGGACGGACACCGGAAAGTCCACCCGGAGCATCTGATATTCTTCCTTCCAGTCAACCTCGGTATCAAAATCAATTCTGGCGGAATGCTCCTTTAAGGTCACCGTCTGATGGATGGCAGAATCACCGGCCAGATAGCGGAAACGAATCCCGCTCACTCCCGCCTGCCGAAAACCTTTTGCAGAAACCGGGGCGACCGGCACCGGCGGGGCCTTCAAATAATCCTTGTTAATATCCCAATGGGTCAGCTCATCCGGATACAGGCAGAGTCTGTTTCCTTCGCTTCCCTCTTTTATCATGTCAAAGCCCGTCACCTTATGGATCAGGGAGGCCAGCGTTCCGTTCGGGGTGAATTCCGCCCGCACCAGCTCATTTTCCAGAACCAGCTCCGAACCGGCTTCCTCGGATCCCTCTGCGGCATCCGCCAGATCACAGAGGAGAATTCCGTAAGCGGGGATTTCCGCCTGGATCTGTCTGCCGCCCACGGTAAGCTCTTCCCTGCGGGCAAAGCCAGTGGGATTGCAGAGCAGTACCGGCTCCCTGCAGGAACGGGTATCCAGAGTTGCTGAAAGCAGCTCCAGAATCTCCTTAATTTCCAGGTCAATCTCTGACAGAATGACCTCATACCGGCCGTTCACCTCCCGGTATACTCTCGCAATAGAAGATCCGGGAAGACAGTCATGGAACTGGTAGAGGAGAATTTCCTTCCAGATCTCCTCCAGCCTCTCCTTCGGATAGGGGCGTCCGCACCGGACCTCCGCCAGCACCGACAGCCACTCCAGGGTGTGGAGCTTCTGCTCTGTCCGGCGGTTATTTAACTTAATCTCCGCAATGGAAGTATAGGTTCCCTGGTGTCTCTCCAGATAGAATTCACCGGACCAGTTCCGGTAATTCTCCCTGTCCCCTTCGATCCGCCGGAAGAAATCAACGACGAATTCATCCCGGTGGGGAGGACAGCCCTTCAGATTCTTCATGCGCCTCTTCCGTTCAAAATGCTCATAGCCCGGCCCGCCTCCGCCGTCCCCAAGGCCGAACAGCATCAGAGCTTCCTTACAGCGGTCCAGATCTTTGTTATGGTATTGGCCGTAGATGGCCATCTGGGGGACAGCCGCGCTGGTATAGCTATCCTCTGGGGGCATATGGGTTAAGACCTCGCTGCCGTCCGGTCCCTGCCACCGGAAGGTGGTTCTGGGAAACCGGTTGGTGTCGTTCCAGGACATCTTCTGGGTCATAAAATAAGGAGTTTCCGTTTTACTGAGCAGCTGGGGCAGGGCAGCCGAATATCCAAATACATCCGGCAAAAATCCAATCTTCATCTCCAGCCCGAATTCCTTTTGAAAGAATTCTTTGCCGTACAGAAGCTGGCGGACAAGAGCCTCTCCTGAGGGAATATTGGTGTCGCATTCCACCCAGAACGCTCCCTGAACCTCCCACCTGCCTTCCCGGATCTTCTCACAGATCCGGTCATAGATCCGGGGATAATCCCGTTTCAGCCAAACATACAGGGGCGCCTGGCTGCAGCCGAATTTGTATTCCGGATAGATATCCATCAGCTTTAATACGGTGGAGCAGGTTCTGGCGGCCTTTCGGATGGTCTCTCTCTGGGGCCATAAAAACAACAGATCCAAATGGGAGTGACCGATGGAGGAATACATCATGGCCGGATTCTCATTGCCCCGGGATAATATCTCCTGCAGAAGCTCCCTTGCCTTCTCCATGGAAGCCGGCGTCAGCTCCGACAGGGTCTCCTGCGCTTCCAGCAGGATCGGCGCTAATTCGTCCCCATAGGGATCATTGTTTTCACAAAGCCCCACATACAGGCTCTGGCAGACCACCCAGTCGTAGAACAGCTCACGGCATTTCAGATCCACCGTGGCAATGACCGCTTCCTTGACCTTACCGTCATTCCGGTACTGGCCCTCCAGATCATTGCAGCCTGCATCCACCCAGATGTCAATGATAGTATCATCCATCCCCCAGACACAGTCGGATACCTCTACCGCGCGCTTTCCCCACAGTCCCAGGGGAAATTCATTGCGGGAGGTGGTGCTGGTCAGTCCCTGAAGGATCCTTCCGTCCGGAGCATAGACCAGGCCTTCGCCTGAGAAATCAATGAGAAGGACGCATTTCTTTCCTTTGGCCTCTTCCGGCACTTTTCCGGTAAAGTGGAACCAGGCACAGTCAAATAACTCACCCCAGGTCTCCCCTGCCTTCGGTATAAAATACTCGCCGCTTTTCCTGTCCTCATAGGGCACGGGCTCCTTCGTCCGGTATGCCTCCATGGACAGCCCGGCCACCGTCTGATAGACGCCCTGTTCTAATTTTTCACGTATTCGGGTGAAACTTTCCTCATTTATTCTAAACTGCTCCATCGGTACCGGCCCTTCCTTTATTTTCTCAACTCCAACTGTGCTTCCGTGACTTCCTTCCGTACCGGAATGGAAGGGGCAGCTCCCATTCTTGACACCGCCAGGGCTGCTGCCTTGGAGGCGATCCGGAGTGCTTCCTCAGGAGAACCTCCGGAGGTAAGCTCATGCATGAAATATCCGGTAAAGGTATCTCCCGCCGCTGTGGTATCCACGGTTTTTACATCATAGATTCCATGGGCGCAGCGCATGCTTCCGTCATCATATACGGCCCCTTTGCTTCCAAGGGTCAGAACAACCGTACTCTGGGGATATCGGCTTCTCAGCCCCGCAAGGATCTCATCGGGTTCCTCCCTGCCTGTCAGCTCTTTTCCTTCTATCTCATTCAATATAAAATAATCAACTTTATCCAAGGGCAATTGCCTCAGATTTTCTGAAACAGGGGAGGGATTTAATACAATTTTCATACCGGCACGGGAAGCCCTCTCCATAATAACATCCAGGCGGCTGATCTCATTCTGCAGCAGCAGGTAATCCCCCGCCTCACAATGTGACAGCACTCTTTCAATCTGCTCCTCCGTAATGCCATGATTTGCTCCGCCGTAGAGAAGGATACAATTCTCCCCCTTTTTATCCACCTGGATAATGGCATGACCGGAAACCTCTTCCACGGTATCGATCAGGGTGCAGTCCACCCCGGCTTCTTTCAGAAGCCCGGTGAGCGCTCCGCCGTCCGCTCCGACACAGCCGGCATGGTATACTCTCGCTCCCGCCCTTGCCAGAGCCAGTGACTGGTTCAGTCCCTTGCCCCCGCAGAATTTCGTAAGCTTTGAGGAGGAAAGAGTCTCTCCGCCTCTGACAAAATGATCCACCTCATATACAAAATCAAGGTTCAGGGAACCAAAATTTAATATCTTCATCACTGCCTCCGTTTAAAATGAACTCCTTCAGAAATTCATTCGGGTGTTGTAAACGGCTTCTCTGCCCCAGCTTGACACAGGTAAGGGAAGCCGGGTTACAACACCCTCAGAATTCACACAGCACTCCTGCTGTTATTCCTTTGTTATATTCAGGGTAATATAGGCGCTCACCCAGCCGCCTTCTGCAGTGGAGGGACAGAAGAAATATAATTCCTCCCCTGCTTTTAATTCGATACCTGTCTGCTCAAAGGCTGCCGGCTCCGCTTCAGCCCCTTTGCTGGGCTCTGCGGTGAATACATCCTTGCCGTTCAGCCTGCAGTGGAGCAGCTCCGCATCCTGTTCCCAGGGATTCTTCACGGTGCCCTTCACGGTATAGGTTCCATCCTCCGGTGCCTTAAAGCTGAGGGTTCCGTAGCTTCCGGCCTTGCCATCCGCATTCAGCTCTACAAAATCCGCAACATCTCCGTTGAGGCCGACGCCGGTCCAGTTTCCTGCCACCGGATGCCAGGGGGTCAGTTTATCCATTGCTTCCAATACAGTACAGGGAGTGAAGGTTGCTCCTTCATCCGTAGTAACATAATACAGCCAGGGTCCGTTCTCTCCCGTAGCGCTGGCAGTGTCAAAATCCGCAACGGCATCATAGCCGGATGCTGCAGGAGCTGCGGGCAATACTACTTCCGGAACCGTCGTCGGCTCATAATAGAAATTCACATCCACATAGGCGCTCACCCAACCGTCGGCTGAGGTGGAAGGACAGAAGAAATAAACGGTATCTCCGGCCTTTAACTCAACCTCCGTTACCGGGAACGCAACTGCCGGGTCTGCACCGCCGCCGGGCTGAACCGTGAACAGATCCGTGCCGTTCAGCCTGCAGTATAAAAGGTCCGCCGTCTGATCCCAGGGATTGATTACATAGCCTGTGATTGCATATTTTCCGTCTGCGGGAGCCTTAAAGCCAAGGGCTCCGTTCAGACCGTCCAGCATATCCGTGTTCAGCTCTACCAGATTGGGCACATCTGCGTTTAAGCCCACACCGATCCAGTTGCCTCCCCAGGGATGCCAGGGGGATAAGCCGCCGGTAGCTTCCATTATGGTACAGGGGTCAAAGGTCGCTCCCTTATCGGCAGTAAAGCTGTAGACCCAGGGAACATTCTCGCCTGTGGCACTCTCTTTGTCAAACTGTTCATAAGCATTAAATTTTGTATCCGGTGCTAAGGCTGTCTCATCTTGAGCCGGCTCCGTCGGTTCCGGAGTGGGTTCCTCTGTCGGGTCCGGTGCTTTGGTCGGGTCGGTATCCTCTGTTTTGTTGTCTGGCTGCTCGGGCTTCTCCTTCGTAGCGCATCCGGCAAAAGCAAACGTCAGCAAAAGAACGGATAACATAAGTACAACTGCTTTTTTCATTTTTCTACCTCCTCTGGGATTATGTTTTCTACAAACACCTGGTTAAATATGGGGTAATCGTTTTCTCAAGAGGTGAGTAAACCTTTACTCAAATCCATCATACCCTATTTTCTTCAGAAAAGCAATCAATCTTTAAACTTTTTAAATTTTTATTGCAGTTCGGCTGGTGGAGCCACAACACCCTTTTACTTGCCTTTCCTTCTCAGTGTGCCCGGTAGGGCACACGTTCAAAACGCTCCGCTTCACAAGATGCGCAAATGTTGCATTCTGTATTACAGAATGTAACATTGTCCGGTCTGCGCAAAAGGGTGTTGTGGCTCCACCAGCTGAGCTGCAATAAATTTTACCCCCCTTCCCGAGTTTCTCCTGCTACCGCACAATACGTTCCAGAAGCCTTTTTTTGAATTCTTCAGGTTTTACATCCACAGCCGCCTTCACCGGATTCCCTTCTCCCCAGTCACAGTCAATGGTCAGGCCTCTGGTATACTGGCCGGAGGTTTCGATGAGAATCTTCTTATCCTCAAAGGTGATAAGATCATCCCAGATGAGACAGGATAAGGCCAGAGGATCGTGGAGTATGGGCAGGTATCCGAAATTTACGCAGAAGGTATCCAGCATCTCTCCAAGGAGTGTACTGCGCTCATTGCCGGCCTGTTTCACATATTCGATATCCTCTCTTGTGAAGGTACAGCGGTTGGTCACATCAAGACCCGTCATTACAATGGACGCGCCGGATTCAAAAACAATCCTTGCCGCCTCCGGGTCACATACAATATTCCATTCCGGGTGGGCCTTGGTAATCTGGCCCCCCATCATGATAATTTTAATATCCGGTACGATATAGGGTGCTTTGGCAATCGCCAGGGCAACATTGGTCAGGGGACCGATGGCCGCGATGGTTAAAGCTCCGTATTTCTTTACCGTCTCTATAATGAAATCACAGGCGCAGGGAAGAGGCTTCCCGTCCAAAATCCCAAAATCCTTGCTGCTGTTGGGTATCCGGCTTTCGTCCCACCAGCCGATCAGCGGTTTCTCCGCGCCGGTGCTTACGGGAATATCCTCCCGCCCGAATACCTTCAGCATATTTCTGGTTACATTGGCGCGCCATTCATTCGCCAGATATACGGCTGTTATTCCCACAATATTTATTTCCGGTGAATTCAGCGCCAACGCCAGCGCCAGCGCATCATCCACATCCCCGCCGATATCGGTATCAATTAAAAGATTCACAGGTTTCTTCTCCAATTCATTAACCTCCTAGAAAATCAGCTCATACCGGTCAAAGGGCCGGATTTCGGCATGGAACAAACCGGAAGGATTCCTGGTGCCCTCCAGAAGATTAATTATGGTGTTGACCACCTTAAGGCAGATCTCATTCTCACCAGGCTTGACATAAGCGCTGATCTCCGCCTCGTAGGGCCTCCATAAACAGGTCTTTACCAGCTCACCGTTTACATATACCTCCAGCACATCGGTTCCCACCTCCGCCGTGAGCAGCAGCGCCTTACGGCAGGTCTCCTCATCCAGAACAATGGTCTGTGTGTAGCTTCCGGTGCCGGAGAAATAAGGCAGTCCCTGCTTTGTCCAATCACCGAAGGTGACCGCATTCACCGGCCGCGTAATTATTTCCCTGCCATCGTCCTCTTTGATTCCAAAGTCACCGATGACCTTTAAGAGATCCACCATGCCGTCGCTCTTCTTTGTTACGGTCAGCTTGACGGCAACTGTATTCCTGCCAGCAGCAGCGTAACCACGCAGCGGTACTTCTTTGATCTGCGCATCCAGGAAGCTGCGCACCGGCGTCTCTGTCATTCTCTTACCGTTAATATACAGCTCATAGGCGCTTCCCTTAAAGCCGTCGATCATCAGTCTGAGATCCCCCGGTATATAGTCCGCATGGAACTCCGTCACATACCACAGAGCCACCGGATAGGTATTCTCATCCCGCTCTTCCGGAAGCTGCATCTCCCAGGCTCCCATTCTCATATCCATCCAGCCGGAGAAGTCGTAATCCGGCTGTGCCAGCCCGGCTGCGTCCACATTGCCGTCGTCAAGCTTCATCTTCCAGAGGTCGGTGAGCAGTGCGTTGGGTGCATTTACGGAGAAATCAAATTCCTTCTTGAATTCAATAACTTCCTTGGAATTCCCCTGCTGTGCAGGAATGACCACTTTCTTTTCCTCATTGTCGATGGCAAGGATCAGCTCTCCATCCTTCTTCAGACATCCGATTCCTTCCGCCTTATTCCGGGACAGGCCGGTAAGCAGGATGTCGGAGGAAACCGCATAAATCTGACCGGCCTGCTCCTGAAGGCTGAGCATGGCGGAGCCATAAGGCGGCAGTGTCAGTGCCAGGGTGGTTTTTCCGTTTTCAATTCTGTATACCAGAGCCTTCCGGATATCGCCGGTCTCTAAATCCCAGATTTCCGGCTGATGCACTCCGGCAAAGGTGACCTGTATCTCCGCTCCCTGCTCCACGGGATTGATGAGGAAGAAGATATCCTTTCCATCCTTGATCCGGTGCAGATAGAACACTTCGTCGCTGTCAATCTCAATCTCCGGTGTTACACAAGCCAGCATCTGCTGCTTCAGAACCTCGATACCGTCCTTTGCGGCAAAGCCCTGGCCGGATACCAGTGTTACCCTTCCTTTGCCCTGGTCTCTTACGGTCAGGGTAAGGTCTTTTTCCCTGGACTGCAGGAAATCATCCTTCAGCTCATTGGGATTTCTTCCGAACAGCCGCTCCATTCTCTCCTCTAACTCCTCACATTGGCCTTCCACACAATGGTAGGGCAGCAGGGCATCTCCGCCCAGCCTGCCTCCGGCAGCGACAAAGCGCTCCATGATGTCCAGGGTGGAAGCCTTGATGTGAGTGCAGGGAGGAAGCATGAGCATCTCGTACTCCTCGTCGCGGATACAGAGCTTTCCGTCTCTGATCTCGCATTCTCTCAGGATGTCCTCATCAATATAATCAAAGTCAATATGCAGGCGCAGTAACCGGTCTGTCATATAGTTAAAGTCATTTTCTATGGTGTCCCCGATTTTATTATGGGCCTGGGGCGTATAGGTGGCCCAGATGCTGTTCATGGGATACAGGATGGCAACCCTGGCCACATGCCTGCCGCCGCTTAAGGTATATCCAAGACGGGTCATATAGTCGTTGAACAGCTTGTACTGCTTCCACCAGGTATGATGATAGAACTGGGACGGCGGCCAGTCGCGCTTGCGCTCTCCCTCAATGGTATAATGATAGCCGTGAGGATTGAAGAGATTCACACCCAGGATGTATTCCCAGTCTGCAATCCACTTCATGCGCTCCATGGTACAATCCCAATAGGCTCCGCCCATGGACTCGCACAGAAGCCTTACGCTTCCGTTCTGATGCGCCGCACTGCTGGCGATCTTCAGCGCCACATGCTCATTGGGCATTTCCCTGGTTCCGATTCGGGGATACAGATGATCCACTCCGGTCATATCCAGATGGCGCAGATGATGGAACAGGTTGCCTCCCGTTCTGGCGTGCATACGGAGGGATTCCTCATAGAGCAGATGCCCGGTGAAGATCACGTCATTCTCCTCGCACCAGTCTCCGATGGTTTTATAATAGGTTTGCTCATACTGCTTGGTCAGACAGCTCCAGAAATCATAGCGGACCTGCTCCGTGTCGCCGCCCAGGTCATAGAAAAGCTTGGGCAGATGCTTCTTCAGATCATATCCGTTGTGCTGCTTAAAGATCTTGAACATCTTCTTGGACCAGGGAATGATGAAATTATCCCTTCCCACTTCAAAATAATGCATTGCCGGCTCGTCAGTGTAAAAGCCCTTGATATCCTTGGAAAAGCTCTCTCCCACCGATGCCTTATACCTTTCATGGGTATATTCCAGGAACTTCTTCGTGGTCTCCGGATTCAGAACGTCCGAGTACCAGTTTGCCTTACGCTCAATGAAATAAAATAATTTCCAGGGTCCCTTGGGCGCTTCCCAGGTGATTACCTTGTCAAAGGAAAGGGAGGGCATCAGGTCGATGAATTCAAAATTGCCCTTCTCCATGTCGTCCAGCTTCATAGCACAGGCATAGACCGGTTCCGATTCCTCAAGGTCATTGTAGCGGGAATCCGTTCCTTCCATAAAGGTGAAGAACTGCCCGGGAAGATCTCCCTCCACCAGCTCCAGATATACATTGGTCAGTTCCGGATTCTTTTCCATTACTTCCTTGCCGGCGGTGCCGCTGGGCCAGTTATACTCATCGTAAACCCATACCTGCAGGCCGATCTCCTGGGCCTTCTCAATGGTGAATTTTACACGGTCGAACCAGTCCTCTCCCAGATAGGGAACCGAATCATTGATTCCGAAGCGGGCATGAATGTAAAGTCCCGGTATTCCTTTGTCGTAGTATTCCTTCAGCTGGTATTCCATCTCGTCATAGCTCATTTCCCCGTTCCAGAACCAGAAGGGCATAATGCCGAATTCTCTGGAAGGATTCCGGAACTTGGCTTCCGAAAGGGCCTCACCGCTTACCAGTTTGTTATAGTCCATACTTTTTCCTCCATTATCATAACAGTTCAGATAAAGCGTATTACAAGATATAAGGGCATATCGTAAATCGTTAGTTTCATGGTGTCTCCCTGTACCTCTGCCGAATACTTCACCTCGGTACCGTCCAGAGTGTAGAGCTTTACTCCCTGGGCAGAAGCAGGCTTTTTCACCGTCACGCCCAGAGCAGGAACAGGCATTACGCTATCCTTTTCCGAATCGTAATTATAGTTCAGCAGATGTATGGTATGGGTGCCGCCATTCTTTTGCAGATGGACACCGATCCGGGGATCGTCCACCTTAATCTGGCCGATGGATTCATTCAGTCCGGCAAAGCCCTTTCTGAACGCTTCCAGGGATGCTTTCTTACTGTCTGAATTTTCACAGTAGACCGCATTTCCCTTTTGGAGAACTTCTTCCTGCCATCCCGGAAGATTGGCGGCAGTTTCTCCGAATAACAGCAGCTGTCCTCCCTGGTTCCTGTATTCGTCCAGCACCTGGGTCTGTTCCTCTGTCAGCACATCACAGGCCGGCAGGATGATCAGTTCATAATCCCGAAGCTCCTCCATGGTCAGAGGGCGCTTGCATACCTGGTCATCTCCCAGGATCTTAACGTCATAGACCACCTGCTGGTCACTCAGCTCCTTAATCACTTCCCAGAAGGGAAGACGGGAGGTGTTCTCATCCGTGATATCGGTGGGTGAATAGAACAGAATGCTGTTCTCCTCGGTGATTACATTGCCGTTATAGGCCTTGGTCACTTCTTTCCAGTAATAACTGGGGAAGGAATACACCACCAGAATCTTCGCTCCGCTTTCCTTGCTGTAGAAATCCTCATGACCCGCAAGGAAGTCCTGCACCTCCATGGTTACGTCTCGGGGAGGGTAGAAGGCATCCTTGATGGTATTACCCATCCAACCGCCGTAGGGCACGCTCATATTACAGCCGTAAGCGGAAGCCTCCAGCAGGAAAAGACGGTATAAATCATAGCCCTTTCCCCGGTCCAGCATCTCCAGCAATTCCGGAATCATGCCGCCGTAGGGGTTCTCCGCCACGATTACCGGCTTGCTGTTGGAGAAACCGGCAATATAGCGGTACCAGTAAGGCTGCTGGAACAGGGTCTTTTCCATCTCGGTGATGATGACATCCACCGTATGCTCCATGGGGAAGTATACGGGCATACAGTTGAAGAAATTACCGGATACAAGGATTTCCCTGTTCTGGACGGTTCTTGCGTAATCCCTTGCGTAATCTACCAGCTCTATAAAATGCTTCTTGACCGCACGCAGCTGGAATTCATAATACTCTCTGAACAGCGGCGCTCCGTCGGGGAAGGAATAATTGCCCTCCAGCAGGAACTTCTGATAATCAAAGTTCTCCAGATCAATATGATCATATTGGGAGTCCAGCAGTCCCTGTTTCCGAAGCTCCTGTAAAAATGCCCGGAACTGCTTTCTGCAGTCCTTGCAGAAGCATCCGCCGGCCCGGAGGGAGGTAATGGGAAGCTCTGCTTCATCCAGCTGAATTCCTGCAACTCCCGCATCCAGTTGGATTTTAATAATCTTCTTTAGGTAATCTCTCCATACCGGATTGTTGCGGCAGGTCTGGTGGCAGGTCCTGGAATGGCCTGTTACCTCCACCCACTGGGCATGAACCGGCTCTCCCTGATAGGTTCTCGCTGCCGCTTCCTCCCACAGGTCTGTAACCAGTTCTCCATCGCTGTTGATAATCCCGTCGGGATAGTAGTCCTTTAAAGTGGTGCGGAATAATCCCTCGTGCTTTCCGGAAGAGAACTCATTGAGACCGTAGTAATCATGAGCTGTGCCTTCCCGCATCACATTGAACTGCTTCATATGTTTTCCGTCCTCCGAGATCTCAACCGGGAACTCCCAACCCTGTACCTCGAATACGATCCCCATAACCTTGATTCCCCGTTTATTGCATTCCGCAATAAATTCGGAATCATTCATAAAGCCATAGAAACGAAGCCTCGGATCCAGCTCGCCAAATGCTTCATTCTCAAGATAGGGCAGGGAAATAGACCCTCCTCCCAAGGCAGACCAGACTAAGATGGTTCCCTTGTATTTCTCAATGTCTTCCACCATCTGCATACTGCGAAAGGGCAGACTTGGGTGATAGCAATGATTGTTTTTATACCAGCCGTCAAAATAAATTCCTCTTTCCATGAGCAACTCCTATTCGTTTATTCTATTCCTGATTCGTTTTCGATCATCCCGCGGACGGGCGGTTCCGCTAGTGTCGGTGTCAGTGCCGGTGTCAGGCACCAATTCGATGTGCCCTTCCTCCGCGAGGATATACCCGGTGCCTGACACCGCTCGATGACACCGCCCGATGTGCCGCGGGATGATCGGCAAGCTTTATTCCTGAGGTCCGAAGATCAGTTCCACGGACGCGTTAATCTCCGGATCCATGTTGGCACCGATGGTGGATGCGGGAACACCGTCACGCATAAAGTTAATGATGGAGCCCACGATATGATCCACATCATCCAGATTCTTATCATAAGCATATACCAGCTTGACATCATCCGCATAGATCATATCATAATTTTCCTGTCCGATCCGGTTTGCTTCCTTCTTATCGCCGACAGCAAGCTGCTTCTCATTTACTATTCTCATAAAGGCTGCCGCTCCTGCGGGATTCTTAGCTCCCTGGGGAACTGCAAAGCCCTGGGGATATACTACCAGATTCTTTCCTTCCATATCGGGGCCTGTAGGGTAGGGAACTACTCCCACTTCAAAGGGATGATCTACCGGGAATTCCTTGCCGCGGATCATGCCCAGGGCTCCGTTATCCCACCATCCGAACATATCATAGCCAAGTATCATAGAATCCATCCAACGGGTCATATAAGTAACGGTATTCTGAACCTTGGGATCGGAGAGCATGGACTTTACTTTACCGTTCTGTGTATCCACATCCAGCAGCGCTCCGCCGTTTACCAGCATGAAATAGGTAATGGTATCATCATAGGAGCCGTAGCCGTACTGGGTTACTTCTCCGTCCACCTTCTTCGTCAGCGCCTTGATGGCTTTCTCAAACTCATCAAAAGTCCACTGGCCGGCACGGAACAGCTCATCCGGAGGGGTAAGCCCTTCCAGAGCAAAGAGATCACGGTTAAACATAATGTAATAGGTATAGGGCTTGATGGGAATCGCGTAGGTCTGGCCCTTCCAGGAGAAGAGGCTGCGATCCACATCCCAGTAGCTGTAATCCTGATCGGTTACATACTGGTCGATGGGCTGGGCAATGTTGGATAACACAACATTGTACATATTGCGGTCATACACTTCAAAAAGATCCGGAGCATCTCCTGAATTCTGAAGGGCAATTACCGTCTCCAGCATACTGTCCCATGCGGCATAGATCACATTCACTTTTCCCCCGTATTTTTCTTCAAAATCCGGGACGGCTTCCAGAATGGGATCGTACACATTCTCGTTCTTAGTAATGTCATAAGCATATTGATCCGGGTTGTACCAATATACAACCGAGATGTTGGGATTCTCCAGAGTGTCGGCGATCGGCTCACTTACTGCGGGCTCTTCCTCCTTCTGGGGACTCTGAGTCGGTGTCTTATCTCCCTCATTGCCTTTTCCGGCGTTTTTGTCGCCGCATGCGGCGAAACTGAGGATTACAAGTACCATGACCAAAAATAGAGCGATTTGTTTTTTGCTTTTCATAGAAATTCTCCTCTCTTTTTATATAGAACCTCTTTCCGCAGCTATGCACGGATCAAGAAGTACCTATCCTGGCTTCATGAAGCTTTTTTATAGTCCGGTTAATCCGGAGCAAGCTCCGGAATCTCAGCATCATTCTGCTATAGTCCGGTTAATCCGGAGCAAGCTCCGGAATCTCAGCATCGTTCTGCTATAGTCCAGTTAATCCGGAGCTCTCAATTCCTTCTGTAAAATACTTCTGAAGAATAATATACAGTATCACCAATGGAATGATGGACATCAGGCAGGCCGCCTGTATCTGTGTGTTGGCCGTCTGGATATTCTCCGCGCCGATACCCAGGTTGTGGAGATTCTCCAGCTGTGTCTGAAAGCCTGCCATTGCCGTTGAGATGGTGTCCCTGGTACGGATAAACATGGCCGGCGTGTAGTAGTCATTCCAGTTCCACACCACCGAAAGCAGTACCACGGATAAGGTAATATTCTTCGTTGTGGGAACGATAATTTTCAAAAAGGTTCTTATCGCGCCGCAGCCGTCAATGGATGCCGCCTCCTGTAATTCCTTCGGAAGCCCGGTAAAAAACTGAAGGAAAATGAAGATGTACAGGCCTCCTTTAAAGCCCACCGCCAACAGGGAGGGCAGTATGGTCACCCAGGGTGTTCCGATGAGATTGGGCACCTTGATTGCGCCGCCGGTTATCTGGCTGAGCCATCCCACAATCCCCAGCAGATCCATGCTCCGGTAGCTTGCATAGAGAGAGGTTGATATGGTCTGCTGCGGAACGATAACCGTCAGGATAACCATGGCAACGATCAATTTCCTGCCCTTAAACTGAAAGCGGGCCAGTCCGTAAGCCACATACATGCAGACACAGGTCTGTATCAGCGCGGGGAGCAGGGAGATCAGCACCGTATTCGTCAATACCTTACCAAAATCAATTACCATAAGAACGACGGAAAAGTTCTTTAAGGTAATCCCTTTGGGTATCCAGATAACAGAAGGGTCATAGTACTGTTCCACCGGCTTGAAGGCATTGCTGATCATAAACAGAATGGGGTACAGAATGATAAAACTGATTCCGATCAGCAGGATATGCCGGACCACAGCCCATAGCTTTCTCTGGGGCTTTTTCACCCTTACATAATGAATCATCTCATCTTTTACCTTCTTTTGATCCACCTGCTTTAAATATTTACTTAATGTATCCATCCACTCACCTCCGGTCAGGATTCAATCTTTGATACCCTTTTGCCAATGATCAGGTATACTATTAAAAGGATTACAACAATTACAAGGAAGTAAATCCATGCCATCGCCGCGCTGACGCCGAATTTCATGCTCTTGTCAAAGCCCATTCTCTGAATTGCCGCCATCATCTGGTTCTCGCCCGAGGACGTACCGTAGGAGGTAAAGGAATCGATGATCGTATAAACAATATTCAGGAATATCACCGGTGAAATTCTGGGGACTGTGATCTTCCAGAAGATATCCCATCGGCTTGCCCCCTCAATCTCCGCGGCTTCGTAGGAATCGGAGGGTATCTTCTGCAGCCCGCTTAAGAACAGCAGAATCTGCACACCGGATTTGGTGGCCTGGGCAAATATACTGTCCGCAATTCCTGTGATCCCCGACACCAGGGACGGACTCAATCCCCCCTGGAGAAGGATGGTCCTCAGTCCCGCGCTCTGGAACAGGAAGGCATTGGTGGAGGAAGCGGTGCCGCCGCTGCCCACCGCACTTGACATCATGGTATATACCACACCGCTGGTCAGGATAATCGGAAGGAAGAAGACCGCACGATAGAAGGTTCTTCCCCTGAATTCCTGGTTTAACAGAGTGGCTATGAACAGGCTGAGCATGGTTATGATCACCACCTCCGTCAGCATGTTCTTCACGGCATCCGTCAGCATCGGTATATAGGTCGTATGTTCAAAGAACAAATAGTGATAGTTATCCAGGCCGATAAACCGGGGCGTAAGTCCCTGGGCCTGCATGGTTACATCGTTAAAGGTAAACCAAAAGGACTCCAGGAAGGGTTTCAAAAAGAAAAACAAGAAGCCTATGACCCAGGGGAATACAAACAGATAGCCCGCTCTTCCCTGTTTCCTGCTAAGAGATGTCCTTCTTCTTTTTTTTGTTATTGCCTTTGCCTTCATAATCGCTCCATTCTGCTGACCGCCAACCCAGGGGTTTTCTTATGAGATCAGCTTCTCCTGCTTCATTTCTTTAAGATCAGATAGTCCTTCCCGCCGACCTGGACGCCCTCTGCCGTGACGGAATTGCTGTTATAATTAACAATGATACGGATCTCTCCGCCGTAGACCGTCTCGGTCACTCCCTCCTGCAAAATCCTATGGGAGGTAATGGGCAGGGTTACGGTATCCTTCAGTACACTGTTAATCTCCTGGTACTCCGCTGCCGCAGAGGCAATCCACTTGCTATAGTCCGCACTGAACAGCTCATCCGTTCTGGAGCCTACCAGTTCCTCCGTATTGCGGGCCACCCAGGAGTACATGGGCGCCGCACCGTATTCCAGGCATTTCAGCAGCATATCCTCCGGATTGCTGGAAAGGTTCGCCGCTCCCAGGGAATAGTTTGCATAGCCGTGAAATACCATCTGATAAAAGGGAATGCTCACATCCTCGACGTCAAAGCCGCTGCATTTTACCGGGGTGTTTAATATATGGTCCGCGTACACGGCCGCATATTCATTGGCTCCCGACAGCATGATATGCTCTGTCCGGCCCGAGGCTTCCTCCAGGATACCGGCTGCAATCCCGGGAACCCGGCTGCGGCTGGTGCCATTGGTGGAAAGCTCTGAATAAGCCATGGTCCCTATGGATTCAAAGGCGACATTGGAAAATCCCTTTTCCTCAAAATTGTTCAAAAACTTGTCAAAGTATTCTGCCAGTTTTCTCGGCTTAATTAAATACCAGGGCTTATATCTTGAATCCTGGAGAGCTGAATCGAGAGAAAATTTATACTGTGCCTGGGGAGTATTAGCCACCGAACTCAGCACATCGTTATATTTGGATACCCCTTTGCCCGTCTTATAGACATTCATCAGCTCGGCGGCAAGGTACATGGAGCCGCCGCTGCTGTTCAGCTTTTCTTCCAGCTGCTTCAGGCTCCCAACGCTTCCCAGCTTCTTCTCCAGCCTGGCATTGGTCTGAATGGTCTCATAGTATCCGTCCTTCATCCAGTAATTATATTTCAGGACGATATTCCCTATCCCGGAGCTGCTTAATTCCTCTACGATCGCCTCCGCATCCTCTATCTTGGTCATAGGGATCAGAGTGTCCCTGGGTATGCCCAAAAAGGATTTGGTCTTGCGGATATATCCGTAAAGATCCAGATAGAAGGGAATGTCACCCTCCTGTGTTCTGGCGGTCAGCCCCGTTGTCTCCAGAAGATGCTCCCGATAGACCTGAGCCATATGGCTGTACTCGGAATTCCCTTTCTCCAGGAAGCGGTACAGAACCTTGAAATTAGTTTCCGTGTCCGGCTTCTTTTCCGCAATCGCCGCTGTTTTCTCGTTCATTTCCTTCTGCATCAGGCGTACGGTTCCCACGGAACGATAGTCATATGTGCTCCAAATATTATTGTAGCCGGTATAGATGCCTGCGGATCTGGCCTTAACCGTGCCTTTGGCCGCACCGTCGGTCAGAATGGCCAGGAAGCCGTCTTCATTGCATTTCTCCCCGAACACGGGCAGATATACATTCTCTGTCAAGGTAAAGGAGGCGGTAATCGCTGTGGCGGCGCTTAAAAGCCGGTCATTCAGTCCGTTGTCAAAGCCGTACAGACTCATGGAAAATTCCTTTGCCGTTCCCTTGCCGTTATTAAAATAAATCAATGCTCCGCTTCCGTCCGGTACCAGCAGATAACCTTCGTCTTCGCTTGTGCCTGCTCCGAAGAAAGGAAGCAGCTCGATATTGGTTAATTTATTAGTACCTGTCTCCTGCACGCCCGCGGTCAGAATCTCCGCCGCCAGGTCTGTGTCCGTAAGAGAATACCGAACCGGAACAATCAGCTCCTCTTTTACGAAGTCATATTTAAAAATAATGCTGTCCCCGTCGATACGGTACGTAAGCCCTGATTTTGATACCGCGCCCAGATAGCTGCTCACATTCATTACCACACCCGTATCCGTGGTGTAGGTCAGCAGAATCTGGGAGAACAGGGCCGCTTTATGGAACCCGCCGGCCAGGGTATCGCTTTCCTTATCCAGCGGATTGGAATACCAGGTCTTGCCGCTTCTCTTATCTATGACCGCAATCTCGCCGTTTTTCAGATTTGCCGAAAGCTGCAGGTTGTCATTCTCCGCTATGGTCTGGAGCTCATCCGCGGTTCCGGCCGCAAAGCCGGCCATAAGCTCCGTCTGCTCCGCCGAAGCAGGCTCCGGCGCTGTCTCTTCCCGCGCGCATGCTGTTAACAGAACGAGGATCAGCAATAACGCTGCCATACCTGGCAATACAATTTTTTTCTTCATGGTTTTCTCATCCCTCTCTATAACCGGAATACGACTTCACTAAATATGGTGTAGGCAAATATATACATCTGCTGTATCAGGCTATATCCCAGCAGCATTAAGAACAGCATGATGAACACCCCCACCGCCGTAAGAAAAAGGTTGACAAAAACCTTTCCTATGGTGATCTGATGGACCTGATAGGATCCAAAGATCAGAAGAAGAAGGCTCCAGGCCAGCCCGATGAGGCGGAGCATGATCAGGAAGGGGGACATCTCTGCGGAGACAAAATTGCTGGCCACAATATAGATAAATTCCCATATGGTATATGGCAGGAGGGAATAACAGACCAGGATAAAAATATGCCTGAGCTTGCCTTCCGTAAACATTAAGGAGCTGACCGCCCAATTGGAGATAAACCACAGCACCGCCCCGCCAACACTTACGGCAAAGATGGAGAAGATGGATATCCGGTCCGGGTTATTCGTGTTGTAGATAAAACCAACCAGTACGGCGTCAAATACATTGACCAGGAAGAAAAGAAACAGAATCAGAAAACAGGTGCGCAGGGAACCTGCATTCTCCCACTTCACCGCATCGAATCCATTGACCGGGTGAAACATGGTGTAATAGCTTTGCCGAAAGCTCTTAGATAACCGATTCATGCGATTCATGCTTTTGCTCCTTTCCCTCTGCCGCGTTTTTTCAGATAATACTTTAATGCCTTCCAGGCTCCGTAGACCATCAGGATTGCCGCGATGACCAGTCCGAAGTTGCTCCTCATTACCTCCAGCGAATACTCCTTATAGGCGGAGGAATAATTGGTGCGGTCATTGGCCAGCTTATAATAACTCATGGACACCTTATAGCTCTCCAGCTGGTACCATGCCCTGCCGACGCCGGTGTAGGCCAGAAGGTAATTGGAATTCTGCCGGATTACCTCCTCCCAGGGCTCAATGCTTTCCTCATAGAGTCCTCTGTTATATAAGGAAATGGCGGTTCTTACCTTTTCACCGAAGCTGGTCAGGCTGAAGCGGGTAATGCTTCTCTTGTCCGCATCCAGAACATAGAGCCGGTCTCCCACTTCGATAATGGAGGAGGGCAGCTTAAACAGCCCCAGCTGTTCTCCGATGCCGCCGAAGGCAAACATCAATTGCCCGTTATTATCACTCTGATAGATTCTGCCGGTCTTGGCATCAAGGACGGTAATAATTCCTTCTTCATCCACCGTAATATCCGTGAAGGTTGCATTTTGATACCAGACAGGTTTTTTTAAAGTGTTGATATCCACACCCAAAGGGTTTAATTCCACAATCATTTTGCTGTTATTCTCTGAGGCGGCTGCGACAGCGTAGATGAAGCCGCTCTCCGCTATATAAATATTGCCGTATTCAATAGGGTTAAAGGATTGCATATTGCTGCTGGCCTTGTCACTTAAGATGGTCTTCCAGAACTTCATCATAATCCTTTTAAATGTCATTTCCACCTGATTGGCGCCGAAGTATTTGACGAAGGTTCCGTCGGGCCTCAAGTAGATCAATCCCTGGTAAACACCGACGCTCTGGATATAGATCTTTCCGTTTTCGTCTGCCACCACCTTGCTGGGCTTATACTCCATATTGGCATCAATCAGATTGGATTCCGGTTTTCCATACTTACTTTGTATGACCCCGTCCTGACCGCAGATGATTACTTCTCCGTTGGCTTGGTCCGCAATATAGATGGTGCCTTCCGCTGTTACAAAGATGCCGGTGGGCTTTTGCAGCGGATAGGCCTCCCCCTGCCACTCCAGCTCATCAATGACTCTGAGCAGGGAAAATTCCTCATCCGTCACCGCAATCCTCTTATTGCCGGTATCCACAATATAGATCTCATGCCTTGCCTCACAGTAAAACATATCCTGCGGATCTGCAAAATCACCGATGCCCATGGCCGTTCCCCGGATTGTTTTATCCGGAAGGTAACCATTGGGCGCGGGGGTGGCATTCCCCCATTTATCATAAGTATAAGTCTGATATGGAACCTCATGGCCGATGCTCTCCGATGCCGACGCATAAGCTGCCGGTGTGATGCATCCAATTCCAAGGATCAATACTATGATCACTGCTTTTTTCCAAATCATAATTCCCGTCCCTCTCTCTTTTTATTTGCCGCCGCTGTCCTATCCCTTCAGACCGGTATGGGACATTGTTTCCATTACCGAGGACTGGGAAACAATAAATACAAGAACAGGGGGTATCATCAGTATAACGGCCACCGCGGCTCCTGCTCCTGCCCTTGCTATGCCTGCGGAGGATATGGATTGCAGCACTGCGGTCAGGGTTTTCATTTCCTCATTATAGATGTATTGAATATCCCCGGTATTCCAAAGGGAATTGAAGGTGAATATCGTCAGGGTCATCCATGCCGGCTTTACCAAAGGCATGATCAAACGGAAGAAGATCCGGTAATCATTGGCTCCGTCCACCTTGGCCGCCTCCAGGATTTCATCCGGTATGGTCAGCATAAACTGGCGCATCAGGAACACGCCGAAGCTGCCCGCCAGAATGGGAAGTATGATGGACAGATAGCTGTTCAGAAGCCCCATTCCGCTCATGATGATATAAAGGGGCGTACGGGTTACCTCCGGGCGGAAGAGAATGGCCAGCACCAGTATCTGATAATAAAATCCGATCCATTTGGATTTCTTCTTCGCCAGCGGAAAGGCCGCCATGGAAGCGATCAGGATATATAACGCGGTTCCTGCCACCGATACAAACAGGCTGTTAAACAAGGACCGTTCAAAGGGCACCCAGGTCTCCTGCGTAATCTCTATCATGTCGATAAAGTTGGCGATGGTGGGATGCTGCACCCAGAACCTGGGCGGATAAATAAATATCTCGTTCACCGGTTTAAAAGCGGTTACAATGGCATATACAATCGGAAGCAGCATAAAAGCTCCAAGCAGGGCCAATATCAGGAAGATTGTTACGGTTCCGCCCACCGAGCGGTTCAAGCTCTTCCTCTTCGGCTTTTTGTACCCCTTCCTTTTCATAAAACCGATTTCTGCTGTGTTCATTCCATTTCTCCCCTCTATAACCATTTTGACAGTGTCTTATTGATGACATTCCAGAGTATCAGCATTAATGCAAAGAGAAAGACTGCCACTGCCGAGGCATAGCCCATTTCAAAACGTACCCCGCCGATGTCCAGGATGTGCAGGACCAGGGTATGAGCCGCATAATCCGTGCTGGGGAACCCGGTCAGGTTCATGCTCTCATAGCCTACGGCAAAGGAGGTGGAGATGGTGATAACGGCACCGAAGAGAAGCTGGGGAACCATCTGGGGCAGGGTAACATACCAAAGCTCTGCAAAACGGTTCTTAATGCCGTCTACGGCGGCGGCTTCATACAGGGTGCGGTCCATGGACTGCAGTCCCGCCACAAAGGATAGGAAGCCGGTTCCCATACTCAGCCAGAGGATTACTACAATTACCACACCCATCATATATTTGGTGTCCGTCAGCCACATAACCGGATCCTTTATGATACCGGTCCGGATCAGCGTACTGTTGAGAAAGCCGTAGGAGTCGCCGCTGAAGATATAGGTCCATACAAAATATACATTTCCGGCAAGGGAGGGAAGATAAAAGACCAGGGTCAGTACCGTCCGGAGCCCCCTCCTGAATTCGTTGATCAGCCAGGCCACCATAAAGCTTATTATGTAACTGATGGGGCCGGTAATAATGGCAAAAATCGCTGTATTACGAAGGCTGATGAGGAAAACGTCATCATCAAAAAACATTCTGACATAGTTGTCCAGCCCGACAAAGCTGGGGAACTCCACCATATTAAAATAGGTAAAGCTCAGCATAATCGCCGACAGGATCGGCAGGATGGTAAATAGAAAGAACAGCAGGGTAAATGGTGCCAGAAATACGGGAGTGCTGTGATTCTGAGCCCAGCCCCATGCTCTTTTTCCTTTATTCCGAGCCCAGCTCCACACTCCTTTTTCTATATTCCGGCCGCCCTGGATATTCTCCTTACTCCCGTTGCTTCCGGGGTCTTCTATATGCTTCTTCATCCGTCTTCTCCTCTCAATCATGCATCAATATATCGGGCATTCACAATCCGCAAACGGTTTTTGGCCGTTTACTCCTTGTTCATGAATATTAAAAGTTGTTTTGCAGTTTTTTAATATTCAAACTCCTTCTGCTTGCGGGCAATTTCTTTATTAATTTCGATATTGTACTTATATAGGGTCTCACGCTCGTTCTTCTTATCGTAGACCACGGATTTAAAGGCAAAGGCAACATTACGGGAGATATAATAGCTTCCCGGTATCTGAGGGATCTCCGTAACATGCTTCCACTGCTCCATCAGGCTTTCCGACTGCTGCTTCGTCCAGGGCAGCTTCTGGAAGGCATCCACATTAGCCGTAGGATATCTGGCTCCGGGGCCCATATTCTGTTCCAGCTCCACGCCGAAGCGGCTCTGAGCCTCGCTGCTGACCCACCATTTCAGGAATTCGTAGGCCTGCTCCGGGTTCTTGGCATCCGCCAGAAGAATTGCCGCCGTGCCATTAGAGGTCTCGGAGCGGTCAATGCTCTGATCCTCCTGAACGGTGCCTGGCACGGGAACAATATCCCACAGGTTCTTCAGCTCCGGCGCCGCCGCGGACAGATAGTTCACATTAGTGTAAGGCATGATGCCCATGGGCATCTCTCCGTTGCGGAAACGGTTGAAGAAGTCGAACACCAGGGGCAGGCTGTATTTGGAATACAATCCCGTCCAGTTCCGGAAAGCCGTCAGCGCCGTTCCCGTATCAAAGGTGGTTCTGGTAAGATCATCCGTATAAAACTGTCCGCCGTTCTGGTACAGAAACATCTCAAAGGTCCGCTGGGATTCCGGAACGCCCACCAGATAATTTTCATCCATCAGGGCCGGGATCAGCGCATAAAACTCTTCCCAGGTCCGGGGCGGTTCAAAGCCCAGCTCTGCAAAGATATCCGTCCGGTAGAACAGCATGTCAAAGCTCTGGGTCTCCGGCAGTGCGTAATATCTCCCCTTGTATTGATAAGGGATCATTGCCGAGGGCATGAACTGGGTGGTTACTTCCTCAAAATCCTCAAAGGAAGACAAATCATACAGCGCCCCTCTCATTGCCAGATTGACCGGTGTTTCCTTAGAGACAAACAATGCCACATCAGGCCCCTTGCCTGCCAGCACCGCCTGGGTCAGAGTGGAAGAACTGTTGACCAGGCTCACCTTCACCGGTATCTTTTTCTCGGGGATGAACATATCATCCACCATCCGCTTTAACAGTGTGGCCTGATCCCGGCCGGCGGATACGCCGGTAGCCTGCAGATCCGAGGTGCTGATCCATACCTCCAGCGCCTCCTGCTCCTGATCCGTGTCCGCAGTGCCTGCTATGTCATTATAATTATTGAAGAAAGAATAAACAAACATGCAGGAACGGTACCAGAGCTGCTGAAACAAATTAGCTTTGATCTTCGGCTCTTTACTGTCTGGAGAATATACCGTAAAGTAATCCAGCTCCAGGGGCTGCAAACGCATCTCAATGGTCCAGGTGGTAAGACTGCTGATATTATTCCGGTAGGTTTCAATCCGGTTTGCTATCTTGCCCGGCTTTTTGATAAACTGCCCCAGCAAAGCCACCGCTTCCTGGAGAATGGAGGCACTGGAAACATCCAGATCATCCATCGCTTCTATCTCTGCCAGAACCCCCTCCAGATCGGCTTTCACTTCCGCAAAGCCTTCCATCAGGCCGGGTATCTTCTGATCCAGGAGAAAATCCCGCTCCGCGTCAATGGTGATACGGGCTTCATCCGCATTGATGCCTGTGATCTTTACAATTTCCCGGTACCATTTATTTAATTTCGCTACATCCTCATCCACACGGCGGAGCAGATCTGCAACACCGCCCACGGTCACTCCCAGCCTCAAGATGTGCTTTCCCTGGGAAAGGTATATCTTATAGGGTTCCCCTTTTGCATCCTCCAGCGTCTTGATGTACCAGGAATTCTTATTCTCAAATTTTAAATCCTTCATTTCTTCAAACAACGCTTTGCCGTCAATCATCATTTCACGGGCGCTGTACATTCCCCGCTTTATGTTCTGCTTGGCCTTAAAGGAGAAATAATAATAGCCGTCCTGGGGAACCTCAAATTCCCAGGTGATATATTCCCCTGCCGAATCCCAGGTATTCTCGCCGATGGTGTTGTATAAAAGGGCGTAGGGATCGGAAGGAAGATTCGTCACACTGCTGTTATCAAAAGTAGGAAATAAGGTATTGCTGGATTTTAAATAGCTCTTCTCCGCCTGGAACATCTGGGAGAAGCCTTTGGTATCCTCCGCTCCCTGCTGATCCCACTGTTGCTTTACCTCCTCATAGGGAGCCGTCTTCTCCGAGCGGCAGAACCGGAGGGCATCGATCGCCAGCGCCTCCATCTGAAGCTCCAGGGATATGGTGTGGGTTCCCTTGCTCAGGTAAAATTCCAGCTGTCCGTTGTACTGGCCGTCCTTATCAATCAATCCGTGATTCTGCCATTCAAAAACCTCGTTCACCTTGGGCCGGATCTCATTGCCTTTTACATCCTGTTTGAATTCCCAGTCCCGGTACCCCTGATAGGTCTCGTCCAGAAAGAGTCTGGGTAGGGTAATCGTTTTCGCATTCCGGAAAGGAAATTTTCCGTCAATACGGATTCCCATCTGTATATCAGCACTCTTTAATTCAATGGGGCAGTAATCAAAATATAGATGATAAAGGCCCTCTTCCTCTGCCTCAAACTCCCATGTCACACTACCCTCCTGGGAATCCCAGTAAAGCACATTGTCCCTTCCCATATAAGAGAGAACCTTTGCCTGTGCATTCTCCTGTGTCAGGTAATTGCTTCCTTTGATCTCAATCACCCGGTCCGGCCTGGAAGCTGCGCCATGCTCTGCCAGATAGCTGTCATAGGAAATATCCCTCTCATATTCTCCGCCCGCCTCATACAGGGTGATCTCCTGCGGATCATCTCCCGCGTCTCCCTGTTGGGGTTCCGCTGCCGCAAAATGATGCCCGGGAGTCGTCGCCAGCATAACGGAAGCAGTAAGTATTGCAATCAGATTTTTGAATTTTTTCATAACCAGACCTTGCCTTTCTATGTTCCTCTTCATCAAATTCTAAACCGCATGTCTTTCTTTCAGGGATGCCGCCCATCTGCTTTAATAATCAAGGGTAAACGTTTTCATATCTATAATATATGTCAAAATGAACAATAATGTCAAGTGGTAAATTAATTTTTTTATTTTTTACAACTAAAAAATTTGTACATATGGCAATGAATTATGACAAAAGTAAACCATGCTCTTGACAAATAGAGGCATAAACGCTATGCTAAAAGCAAAGTTGTTGAGTAAACGATTTCCTAATCACGGATTTAAATTTATAAAGAAAAAGGAGTGAGGGCTCTTGACAATTGATTGTCATGTGCATGTGTTTGGAAAAGGAACCCAGGGTGTGCGGGATTTGCTGGCCTTGGAAAAGGAATTTGGTTATGCGGCCTGTAATTATTTAAGCTGTGAGTGTATGGGGGACGCGGCCCAGAATGCCCTGGGTATCTATTTAAAGGCCTGCGCACCGGAGAACTATGCCTTCGGGGGCCTTACCTACCGGTACGACTGCGATTTTGCCCGGGAGCTGGAAGCCCTGTGGGAGATCGGCTTCGACGGGATGAAGATGGTGGAGAACAAGCCCACCCTGCGGAAAGAGCTGGGCGTCCCCTTCAACCATCCCCGCTACGATGCCTTCTATGCCATGCTGGAGGAGAAGCAGATCCCTCTTCTGTCTCATGTGGCAGACCCGGAGGAATGCTGGGACCGGGAACTGATCCCGGAATGGGCCTTCGCGGCAGGGTATTATTACGGTGATGGTACTTATGAGAAGAAGGAAACGCTTTACGGCGAGGTGGAGGATGTGCTGACCCGCTTTCCGAAGCTTCCCGTCATTCTTGCCCATTTTTATTTCATGTCCGCCGATCTTGAGCGGCTGGATAGCCTCCTGGAACGCCATCCCAATGTCTGCCTGGATATCGTGTCAGGCACCGAGATGTACTTCAATTTTGGAAAGCGCCCGGCGGACTGGCGTGCCTTCTTCCTGAAGCACCAGGACCGCATTCTCTACGGCACCGATAATATGAACCTGTATGATGCGGAGGAGCTGAACAACGCGCGCATCACCAATGATCTGGAGAGAAGCTTTCTGAAATGCTCCGGCCCTGTCCGCGCCTGGGATAATGTGACCACGGGTATTGCCCTGCCGGAGGAGGCGCTGGACAAAATCCTTCACGGCAACTTCATGCGTCTTGCAGGCCGCATTCCCCGCAAGCTTAACAAGGAGGCCGCTGTCCGCTATCTGGAGGCACGGCTGAACAATGCGGAGCTGGCACTGACAGAGGAGGAATGTCAGATCACTGAGGAAGTAATCGACTTTCTCCGAAACAAATAAACAATTTGGATAGTTTAGTGCCGCTGTATCACAGCGGAATGGAGGTTAAGTGATGGAACAAATCAGAACAGCCGGCCCGGAGGAGTGCAAGGCGCTCCTGGCCTTTACCGAAAGAATCTTTGGGAGCCCGGAGCATCCTGCCGATTTTGCTCATATGCTGCCCAAGATATACCGCTCTCCCGAAAAGAGCGCCCATCACAACCTGGTTCTGGAGGAGGACGGTACCATTCTGGGGATGCTGCTGCGCCTTTCCACCCGGTTGGTTGCAGAAGACCGGACACTCCTTGTGGGACATATCGGCAGCGTATGCGTGGCACCGGAATACCGGGGAAGGGGCGTCATGGGACGCCTGCTGAACCGCGCCATAGAGGATCTGCGGGCGGAGGGCTGCGCGCTTATCGTCCTCAGCGGACAACGCCAGCGGTATGAACGGTATGGCTTTATTCCCACAGGAGTAAAAACTGAATTTGTAATGTATGAAGCCAATGTACGCGGTGCATCCACTGACGGCTATACCCTTCTGCCGCTGGAGGGTCCCGAGGCACTGGCCGGTGCCCGGCGTCTGTTTCCTCAGAACGGAATATATATGCAGAGGGCGGAGGAGAACTTCGCGGACACCCTTGCTTCCTGGGATGCACATCCCTTTATGCTGTATCAGAACGGGCAGCCTGCGGGCTATTGCACCATGTTCTACTGGCAGGAGGGCTATTCCGTTCTCTCCGAGCTGCGCCTTGGCAATGCGGAGGCCTTCATGCCCCTGTGTTCCCTGCTGTTCCGGCAGGGACATACGGCGCTGAAGATATGTCTTGCGCCGGGCGCTCCGGAATATGCCCCTGCTTTCCTGCTCTGTGAACGCTATATCATCGGACCGGATCATAGCATTCATATTCTTCGCTTTTCCGAGCTGACTGACGCCCTGCTTCGCAGGAAGCGGGCCATCTCTCCCCTGCCCTGCGGCGTATTCTCAATGAATATAGAAGGGCACGGTGGCCTGGAGCTGTATGTTGGAGACGGCGACGCGGGAGCCCGCTCATGTCCCGGCAATTCAGCCCAGGCGGAATTATCCTGCCAACAGGCGGTTCATCTGCTGTTCTCATCCGTTAGTGCCGAACGAAACCGGCTGGCGGCAGAATATCCTTTTCTGGCCGCATGGCTGCCTTTACCGTTATATCTGGAACAAAACGATTGTTATTAAAGAAATGGGGGCTATTATATGAATAAGCAACAAGAAGAAAAGAGCCGCTCCTATGCTCGAATAAAGGTGGCGATTGCAGGTGCGGGTTCCCGCGGAAAGGATTGCTACGCACCCTGTGCCCGGCGTTATCCGGAGGACATGGAAATCGTAGCGGTAGCCGATCCGCGCAGGGAGAATGTAGAGGAGATGGCGCGGACCTACGGAATCCCTCCGGAAAACTGCTTCTCCAGCGCAGAGGAAATGCTGGCGCAGCCTAAGCTGGCGGACGTCATGTTTATCTGTACCATGGACCGGATGCATGTGGATCATGCGGTGGCGGCCATGCGCAAGGGCTATGACCTGCTGCTGGAAAAGCCCGTGGCTATCGATATGGAGGGCTGTCTCACGGTATCACGGGAGGCCAAAGCCTGCGGACGGCAGGTAGTGGTGTGCCATGTGCTGCGCTACACGCCGTTCTACCAGACCGTGAGAGATATCATTGCTTCCGGGTGCCTGGGTGAACTATCCACGGTTCATGCCTTTGAAAACATAGGTTATTACCATTATGCCCACAGCTACGTGCGCGGGAATTGGCGCAACAGCGATACCACCAGCCCCATGATTTTGGCAAAATCCTGCCATGACATGGATATTCTCCTGTGGCTCACGGGCAAACGGTGCAAACGCCTCTCCTCCTTCGGCAGCCTTCGTGAATTCCGGGAGCAGAAGGCCCCCGCCGGAGCATCGGCACGCTGTCTTGACGGCGCCTGCTCCGTCAAAGCACAATGCCCCTATGATGCCGAGAAGATCTATCTCGATCCCGTGCGTTCCGGTAATCTGGGCTGGCCTGCCAACATTGTAGTCAATGCTCCCACGGCGGACAGTCTGACCCGCGCACTGGAGGAAGGCCCTTACGGCCGCTGCGTATATCATTGCGACAACAATGTGGTGGATCATCAGGTGGTGAACCTGGAGATGGAGGACGGAGTTACCGTCAGCCTTACGGTGTGCGCTTATTCCAACCGGATTTACCGTCAGATCAAGGTAATGGGCACCCGGGGCGAGCTGGAAGGGGACATGGACAGCAACAAGCTGCGCGTATGGGAATTCGGAAAAGAACCGGAAATCATTGATATTGCAGCTTTAGAAACAGATCTGAGCGGTCACGGCGGCGGAGATTACCGCATGGTTCGCGATGTTTTGGATCTCCTGCAGGGCAAGGGGACGGACCTGACCACCCTCACCTCCATCGACCGTTCGCTGGAAAGCCACCTGGCTGCCTTCGCCGCCGAGTATTCCCGGCTGAACAACGGAGCCGTCGTTGATCTGGATGCCTTCATCCAGAGCGGCGGGGAGCTTAATTAACAAGCCGCTGTAACCGCTGTAAAACCGTAAGACCAAATGATATTGTAACTATTCACTCAACATGAGAAAGGATGGCTTTTAACTGATGCAAACATTGAATAACCGTTTATTAAACTGCTCCTTCTGTAATACAAACCATACCCTCTCCGAAGTAAAGCTCAAAGATTACCTCCTGCCTTGGGACGGCTTTGCTTTTGACTTCGGATGCAACGAGGTGAATCAGACCGGCATTCTGGAGTATGATTCCATGCTTAATTTCAGAACCTGGAATCTTCCTGCCATCAGACCCACCAGAGGAGGTTCTCTGCCTTCTCCCGTTTCCTTTGAGATACAGGGTTCTTCCGCCACCGCCACCTATCAGATCAACCAGTGCCTCATACGTATCATCTACCGGCTGACGGAGGGTTCCCTGAATATTGACGCGGAATTGGAGAATCAATCCTCCGATCCTCTCTATCTGAATACCTTTAGCTTTATTATGAAGCTGAAAGAGCTGGAAGGGGTTGTCTTTGATTTCCCCGGCAATGTCCCCATGCAGCACTTTGAGGCTTCCAAGCTGGAGCCCTACCAGGTAATAGAAACCGGCCTGATCAGCTTTGCCACTCATACCCGGACAGCAGGGGGAGATTTTAACCTTTTATTTATTGACCCTATCGAGAAATGGTCCTCCGGGGTCTATCACGATGGCACCTGTGTTAATTATGTCTTCAGTGCCGGTCTGGAAGCGGACCTGGCTCCCGGTGCCACACTGTCGGTCGGCACGCTGTATCTCCAGCTCTGCGAGGCGGGCAATCCCTATCTGCAGATCCGGGAGTTTGTGGAAGCCCTGGGTTATAAGCCCTGCGAAGGCGGCATCACAGAGGGGGTTATGTACTCCTGCCATCCCTCCGGCACCATGGATGCAGGCTTTCCCTTAAAGGATGATCTGTTCCGCTACGCCGAGTATCTACCCGAATTAAAGGAAATGGGAGTTGACCATGTCTGGCTTCTGCCGGTATTCGAGCACGATGAAAACGGTGTCTATCATTCCAATGACCAGTCCATCATCGATGAGCGCTACGGCGGCGAGGAGGGCTGTAAGTATTACTGCGATAAAGCCCATGAGCTGGGAATGACCATCCTCTTTGATTATGTGCCCCACGGCCCCGCGCCGGAATTCCCGGTGGCCCGCGATAACCCCGAATGGCCTTCCAAACGCCGCGACGGCTCCCTGCAGGATGAATGGGAATGCGTATCCATGGATTATAATCATCCGGGCTATTATGAATATACCGCGGAGCTGGTGCATGATCATGTGAAGCGTTTTGGAGTGGATGGGGCCCGTATTGACTGTGCCATGGGCGGTCTTTCCAACTGGCGCCCCTACAAGGATAACCGCCCCAGCGGCAACAGCGTAAAGGCGGGAGTCAGCATTACCAATGCGATCCGCGACGGTTTTCTGCGCGGCGGCAAGCAGTCCTTTATCCTGCCTGAGAATTTCAATCCGATTCCCAATTACTATCACTGCACCGACCTGTTTTACGATATGACACTGTACCGGGTGTTCGTGGAAATAGAGCATTTCCTGAAGGAGCAGCCCGCAGAATATGTACGTCTGCTTACGGATTTCCTGGAAAGGCAGTCTCTGGTGAGTCCTGCGAATTATCATAAATTGCGCTATCTGGGGAACCATGATACCGTCTCCTGGGTATTCCAGTCCCGCCGTGCGGTTGACTGCTATGGGGCAGGCGGCGCAAAGGCTCTCTGGGCGGTAATCTCCCTCATTGACGGTATGCCCATGATCTACCAGGGAGATGAAGACCCTTCCATCTACGGGGGAGAGGGACCGAAGCTAACCGAATTCTTTACCAGGCTTTTTGCTGACCGGAAGAAATACATCCCTGCCGGAAGCAATGAGACCGCCTACCTCAAGACCGGCACTCCTGTCATGGCCTTCCTGCGCGGTGAGAAAGGCAATCAGGTTCTGGTCACCATCAACCTGTCCAACGAAGAGCAGGTCTTTGATCTGAACGCATATCCGGCTGCCAAAGCACTGCTGAAGGATAAGCCGGCAGATCACCTTGGTGCCTATGACTATCAGATCTACCGCATCTAAAGCAAGGGAGGCTGTATGAGTTTTAAAAAACACCGGGTACTTCTTCTGGTATCCTTACTATTCTTATTAATATTATCCTCTTCCTGTTCCCGACGAGATACTTCCCATCGGGAACAGGAAGGGCTTAACACCCCGACCCCCAGCGCTGCTCCGTCCCCATCTCCCTCCCCGGCCCCGACCAAAGTGCCGGAGGATGAAAAGGGCGCCGATTGGAGTACCTCGGGGAAGGGTTCCCCTATTGAAATTACCAGAAACGGCATTACCTGTGAGGTAAATTCAGCGAGCGGCCTGGTTACCCGGATCGCTTCCGGGGAACGCAGCGTTGCAATGGACGGGATTGTAATTGATGTGGGAATTCAGGAGGCTTTTGCCTTCTCCCAGCTGGGCTACAGCTCCTACGAGGATCTGGCGACCTGGGAATTGCCTCTCGTATGGGCAAAGCTGAAGCCCCTGCCGGCATACGAAGTCCTCGGCATCGAAGAAACAGAGACCGGCTTTACCGTGTCCCTGTCCATCGCTTCCTTAACGGTGGAATATCACTATGAAATGCTGGAAAACGCTCTGAAGGTCTATGGGGTAATTACCACAAAGGAAACTTCCCGGAAGCTTGTAAATGGCGTGGGCTTTCTTGTAAAAGGTTATCAGAGCTTTGATAAGGAAAAGACCACCGCGGAATTCCCCGGAAGCACTCCCCAGGGTAAAATTCCTTTATCCAAATATCCAAAGTATTCGGTAGTCTCCACGGATTATTCCTGTCCTATCATCCAGTTCGACCAGGAAGGCTCCTCTGTCAATGCTCTTTTTGTTGACGAAGAGGAAAAGTGGACCGCCAGCTTCTACAGCGATGAGAACGACAAGCCCTGTTCCGTCTTTCTTGCCGCCGTGGAGGGTTATCTGACGGCCGGGGAACAGATGCAGGTAGGAGCCATGTACCTCCAACTGCCCGATGAGGAAAAGGATGCCTATCTGGCCATTCAGGATCTCTGGACGGAGCTGGGCTACCGCGTTCCCGATAACGGCGTGAACGACGGGCCGGTTTATTCCGCCCATCCTTACGGAACCATGGATACCAGTTATTTTAACAGGCTCACTTTGCAGGAATATGCAGACCAGCTGGAGCAGATTGCCGCCATGGGATTTAAAAATGTATGGCTGCTCCCCATCTTCTATCATACCGGAGATAATGTCTACGAGCCTATTGACCAGGGTGTAATTGATAAGCGCTATGGCGGGGAGGAAGGAGCCCAGGTCTTTATCAACCGGGCTCATGAGCTGAACCTGCGTGTATTATTTGATCTGGTTCCCCACGGTCCAAGGCCGGTCTACCCCTTTGCCAAGGAGCATGATGACTGGATCTCCAAGAAGAAGGACGGCTCGAATCAAATAGAATGGGGATGCGTCTCCTTCGATTACAACAATCCGGGCTATTACAATTATACGAAGGAGCTTATCTCTTATTACGCCAGAGATTTCGGCCTGGACGGCGCCCGGATCGACTGCTCCATGGGCGGACTCTCCAACTGGCAGCCGGTGGAAGGCCTGCGCCCCAGCAGCTCCGGCCTGGCAGCCGGTATTAATATTACCAAAGCAATAAGGGAGGGCTTTATAGAAGCCGATGTAAACCCGATTCTGCTCCCGGAGAACTTTCATCCAAATCCGGCTTTTGCCCAGTACACCGATGTATTCTATGATATGCCTCTGTACCGGACCATGCACAATCTCCATCATGCCAGAATCTCAGAGACAGAATATGTACAGACCTTACAGCACTGGCTGGAGGCAGAACAGAAAACCTCTGTAAAGGGGCAGGTGAAATTGCGCTTCCTGGGAAACCACGACACGGTCACCTGGACCTTCGATGCCCAGCGCGCGCAAACCCTGTATGGGGTGAAGAGAGCAAAGGCATTGTGGAGCATCCTGAGCCTGATTGACGGCGTCCCTTTTATCTATCAGGGAGACGAGGATCCGGCTGCCTACCGCCTGGAGGGTGAGAACCTGGAGCAATTCTTTACCGATCTGCTGAAAGCCCGGAGCCAGTATACCCCTGCGGATTACAGCATTACCTACCTCTACTCCGATACGCCGGTCTTTGCCTTTACCAGAGCGGATGGAAGCGGCAGCAATACCCGCCTGGTCCTGATCAATGTATCGGAAAGCGCTAATTCCTTTCCGTTGGAAGAAGGGCTGGAGATACTTTATACGGACGGAGCATACACACTGGAAGACGGCCATATTCTTCTGGAGCCCTATAGCACTGTGATTATTGAAAAATAAGACAAGAAACACAGGTTACCCCTATATAGGATAGTGAAACACAAAGCTCCTATATAGGGGTGTTTTTATGTCCGGATATATTAACAAGACTATTTCTTAGTCACTGTCACCTTTACCGCTTTATAAAGTCCCGAGGTCCTGGAATAGGCGATAGCATAGGCTGTTCCCGCTTTTTTAGAAGTAATTACGCCCTTGGATGATATCTCAAAAATATCGGTGTTACTGGAATGCCAATAAATATTTTCATTGGAACCCTTTGATAATGTACCGGTTAATGTTATCTTCTTTTTCGCGGCCATTGTAACACTGGATTTATCCACGGATATCTTTGTTGCTTTTTTAATATTCTTTGCAGCGATTACAGAAACCTTACTGCTGAAAAGTGATTTATAAGTAGGGATAGATCCTGTATCTACCTTCACGGTTGTACCGTTTTTAATAGCAGGCGCAATATTTTTTATCGGCTTTTTATTTATGAAAGTAACCAGCTTGAAATTATATAACGCCTGTTTCCCCAGACTCTTGACGGTGCTCGGGAGTATTATGCTGGCTTTATATTGAGGCAAGTTAGAAAATGCGTTGGCTGATATTGTGGTCACACCTTCCGGAACCGATATGAATTGCAGATTGGTTTCATTATTTTCATCGGTTATCATTCTGGAAGGAATCACTTTGCAATTCTTTGATAAAAATAGCAGTTCAACCCGACTGTCAAATACATAGGAATCCATCTCCGTAACCGTATCGGGAACAACAATGACCGTTCCACCGGCTAGAACAAGAGAAGAACGGCCAAGCTTTGCAAGCTGATAGGTATATCCGTTGTTCTTTACCTGCTTTGGTAATGCAAGATAGGAATTGTTAAGTACTCTCTGCGACCAGTCCTTCAATCCATAAGTATGAATACCAAGGAGCTTTACGGTTCCGCTCCCATTCTTAGCGGAGGTAAGCACCTGGTAAATGAAGCCGTTATAAGAGAATGTTTCCCTCTCAATTGCCTCTGTTTCATCGGATGTAATAACCGTTGGTGTTAAATCAATGTCCCGCTCATACAAATCACTTCCGTTATAATAATACATATATTCATGAATAACCTTTTGATAGGCTTCCTTCATTCCCTGGGGAACGATAAACAACGTATCTAATACAGCCGAACCATTGGATGTCTGCTCATAGATACCTCTCGGCACCGTATTACCGGTAAACTCCATGGCTGCTAAATTCGGAAATGCATAACCCGGGTTATAAGCAACGCCAATGAAGGAATCGTCAAATATCAGCTTATTAACACTGCTATAGAATGCGGAATAACTATCATTCCCACAGTAATCATAGATAATACTCACCAATGACACGGTATAGGTTGTATCATTGATGGCCGCGTTACCCGGTATCGTAAATTCTTTTATTTTATCATTACATTCAATGCCGATAAGTCTTACTTCTTTATTCTCTTCGCTTGTAATGATATACCGAAATATTCCATCCTTATATATGGCGGCATCCCGCGAAACACTAATGTAAAGCACATGATTGTCTATTTCAAATTGAGTATCCGTCTGTGCCGCAGATACTTCCCGGCTGGGGATAAGATGAAATAGGGCAGCCGCCATGATAAGCAATTTTAGAAAAATTACGAATTTTCTCTTTTCCGCATTAATAATTTGATCTTTCATTATCTGCCTCCATTCTTGAACATATCCTGTCATAGTTACTATTAAATTTATTCTACCACATAATCATAGCATTGTAATGCTGTGATTATGAATAAAAAGTTAACAATATATTTTCATACAATCGAGCCTGATTTTTCTTCCCGCATGCTCACCCTCCCATTTTTATTCTGTAATATAATTTATTTTAATATATACCTTGACAGGCGAAGTATATGAGAATATAATATAGCTTAAGTAAAGGAGGTATCTCTCATGTCAATTACATCGGATGTAATTCGCGGTCATACAGAGCCCATTATTCTGTCCCATCTGATCGAGGGAGACAGTTACGGTTATCAAATCAACAAGGAAATCATGGAGAAGACCAACAATTTATATGAATTAAAGGAAGCCACCCTGTATTCCGCCTTCCGCCGTCTGGAGGAAGCCGGATCCATTATCTCCTACTGGGGTGATGAGAATGTGGGGGCAAGGCGCCGATACTATGCCATAACGGAAAAGGGCCGTGAGGTATACCGGGAGTACAAAAAGGATTGGGCAGACACAAAAGAAATCATTGATAAATTATTAAAGTAGACGGAGGAAGTATCTTATGAATGAGAGGTTAAGGAATTATATTGAAGAACTGTTTGAAAGTGCTCCTAAGACAAGAAAATCCTTTGAACTGAAAGAAGAACTGCTGGCCAATTCCGAGGAACGGTATCAGGATCTCATCTCCACCGGTGTATCCCCTGACGATGCCTTCAAGCATGTGGTCAGTTCCATCGGTAATGTATCGGAGCTGTTTGCCGGGCTGGAACATGCACAGACCGGGGACAGGGCAGAGCAAGCGGAAAGAACCAGGAAAATCGCCATGATCAAAACTGCCGCGGTAGGTCTATATATCTTCGCCGGCTTCCTGTTCCTGGTTTTTGCCGTACTTGATGATATGTACTCCGTATATACCACCTGGGAGCTTTCTACCATCGGATTGTGTGTCATGATTTTTGTTGCTATCATACCCACCTGTATGCTGGTCTATGTTGCGAATATGTATCCCGGATACCGCAAGCAGGAAGATACCGTTGTAGAGGATTTTAAGGAATGGAAAAGCGGCACTGCCAGGAGTAAGGTCATCAAAGGAGCCGTATCCAGTATTATATGGACCGCTGCCCTGCTGATTTACTTTGCTGTAAGCTTCGCCACCTTCGCCTGGCATATTACCTGGATTGTCTTCCTTGCTGCCGCCTGCGTCCAGGCTATTGCAGATCTGATCTTTCGTTTAAAGGAGATGAAATAATGAGAAAATTTATAATAGCAATGATCGCAGCCCTTAGTGTCATTACCGCCGGACTGATCCTTCTGCTGGTGTTTGTCTTAAACTCCGGCAGCCGGCTCAGTTCCTTCACCGGCGAGATAACTTCCCTTGGCAGTCCTGCTGCAGATCTGGTACGCACCAGCAATTACTCTCTGGAAGGCATTACAGAGCTTACTCTTGAATATTCTTCTGATGATGTCTTCTTCTACGAAAGCGACACCCAGGAGCTGATCCTGAAGGAATACATGAGTATTGAACCGAAGGAGAATGAGCTTACCCAGGTAAAACAGTCCGGTTCCCTGCTGCAGCTCCGTTCCGGAGAGAGAATGCAGCGAAACTGGCTGTTCAATCATTACAACGGCTATGTGGAGGTTTATCTTCCCTCCTCTTATGCCGGCAGCCTTTCCGTCGGTACCTCCAGCGGAAGCATCTCCTCCGACCCTGCTCTGCGGCTTGAACGCTGTGAAGCCACTGCTTCCAGCGGAGATATTTGCTTCAAAGAAGTGGTTGCACCCCAGATTACCGCCTCGACCTCCAGCGGAAGTATCCGCTTTGATAAAGCGGAAGGAAGCCGAGGCTTTACTTCCTCCAGCGGGGATATTATGGTGCTGGGCGGAGACGGTGACAGCAGCTTTTCCTCAACCTCCGGCAGTATTATCATCAAGGAGAATACGGGCAGGCTGAGTGCCGGTGCCTCAAGCGGAGATATCAGCATTACGAAGGTCTTCGGCGATAAAGATATCGAAACTACCTCCGGCGTCATAACGATTTCCGACTGCACCGGCTTCCTCCGTGCCTCCTCCTCCAGCGGAAATATCTCCTGCTCGAACCAGACCGGAGCCGGAAGCTTTGAGACCACCTCCGGCAGTGTTATTGTTGACTGGGCTGGCGGAGTGTCCGCTCTTGATATGGATATCTCGGCAGACACCTCCAGCGGGGACGTATCCTTCCGCATTCCCGAAGCATGGAGCTTCGACTTTGAGGCCAGAACCTCCAGCGGAAGGATCAACACTTATTTTGACGATCTCCTGAGCTTTAAGGATAGAGGGGATCACGCGAAAGGCAGCGTCGGCAGCAACCCCTCCCACCGTATTAATATCTCAACCACCAGCGGGAATATTACAGTAAAAAGCAACGGTAAATAGTAAATCCTCAAGTCAACAAAAAGAACAGGGCCGTTGTAAAATGGATTTAACCTGCCATATACATGTAATTTGTTACTATATCACAATGTATGGAGGAGAAAATTCATTTTGCAACGGCCCTGTCTATTTTACTTAAATACCGCTTCGATTTAATACCGCAATCTCATTCGCAATTATTCTTATATTATTTCACTACTTTATCAATCAACTCTTCACTTACACCGGTCACGTTGATATTCTTCGTGGTTCTTGCCTCCAGGCTGTCTGCCATGACGATGCTCTTCATATCAATTCCCACCGCATTCTGAACCGTATCGAATACCTTGGCAAGCACTGTGGGGACATTATCGGATACGCTATCCACACCTCCGCCATAGATCTTAATATCGGATATCTGTCCGAGAGGCTCTGCAATGGACTTCGCGATCTCAGGAAGCTTCTCGATCAGCTTATCTGCCATAGCTGCTCCGGTATACTTCTTATAAGCTTCCGCCTTCTTCTCCATGGCCTCCGCCTCAGCAAGACCCTTGGCCTTAATGGCATCCGCTTCTGCAAGACCCACCGCACTGATGGCCTTCGCCCTTGCTTCACCGTTGACCGCTTCGGCCTGGGCCTGGGCTTCCGCCTTCTGCTTGATTGCCTCTGCTTCCGCTGCTGCTTCTGCCTTCTTAGCCTCAGCTCTCGCTTCCGCCTCTGTAATCTGGGCATATTTCTTCGCATCAGCTTCTGCTCTCCGCTGTTCCCTCTCCGCATTGGCAGGTTCTACTACCTTGGTCTTCAGCTCTTCACGGGTCTTCTCCGCACGGCGCTGCTCTAATTCGGTCTGCTTCTGCTCTCTTGCAATCTCTACCTGCAATTGGGCTTCCTGCAATTCCTTCTGCTTCTGCTGCTTTAAGATATCCGCCTCCATCTGGGCAGCAATGACATCCTTATAGGTAATGCTCTTCTGGATCTCATAGGCAGCATCCGCTTTCGCTTTCGCTGATTCCTGCTCAATCCGGTACAGGGCTTCCTGCACCTCTTTGGCCTTCATGGCAGCACTGACTTCGGTCTGGGCTTCCAGCCGCGCCTTCTCGCCCTCCTTGGTTGCTTCTGATTTCTTAATCGATTCTTCCTTCAGCGCCAGCGCCTGGGCAATCTCCGCATCCTTCTTCTTCTCTGCGATCTGCTTGGCACCCAGGGCCTTGATGTATCCGTTGGTATCATTGACATCCTTGATGGAGAAGTCCTTCAGCTCCAGTCCCATCTCACCGATCTTGGTTCCTACTACTTCCTGAACCTTGGCGGAAAAGGCTTCCCGGTCATTATAGATCTGTTCCACCGTCATGGATGCAACGATTTCACGAAGCTTACCTTCCAGAATCAGCGTTACCTGCTCCGCAATGGAGGATTGAATCTGATTCTCATTGACACCGCTAAACTGCTCAATTGCCAGATAAATGCTCTCATGGGTATTCCTTACCTTAATTACTGCCGTACCCGCAACATCGATGGGAACTCCCTGGGAGGACATGGTCTGTGAGGTATTCACATTCAATTGGATATTGCCAAGGGAGATTGTGTCCGTACGCTCTAAAACAGGCAATACCACTCCACCGCCGCCGGTGATGATCCGTTTCTTCATACCGGTTACTACCATCGCCTTATCCTGGGGAACCTTCTTCCACATGCTGAAAATACTTACCAGAATAAAGATTGCGACTGCCACTGCCAGTACCGTAATAATGATTGGTCCAAAATTAACTGCGTCACTTACTAATAAAACCATTCTTATCCCTCCATTTTATTGTGTTCTGTGCGTACAGCCGCAATGTGCAGTGTTTGTTTTAATCCCCTTAAGACCGCTGCCTCTATGAAGCTGTACCTGTTCCCTGTGTTACTCATACCTGTTCTTTGGTTCAACAAGACAGATGCCGTCGCGAAGCTCCAGTGCCTTTACGGCCCGGCCCGCCTCCAGCCTGAGGTCTGAATCCGCACATCTGGCCGGATAGCTGACATGCACATTCTTCAAGGTGTCAAAGCTTACCGTCCCCAGCTGGCCCGGAAGAATGGTATCAATCACCTTTCCGTCATACAGCAGCAGCTCATTCTCGTTGATTCCATAATTTCTCGTTTGTACCCGTTTCAGGGTCTTTATAATTGTTTGGATAACCACGGATGCCAGATACCCCGCAATCGCCGCAATTATAAGTGTTATTACATGCCCCCGGCCCAGCATTGTCATGATGGCTCCCACCGCTCCAAAGCCTACGGCCAGAGCGGACAGTGACATCAGGGAGGTAGGGACAAGTCCCAGGGAAAAGGCGGAGCTTATCTCTGCTCCTGCCGGTGCCTGACCATCTAAAGCATGAGCATCACCGGTGTGGGCTTCATAATGGTGGCCTGTCAATCCATGACCGAGTAATCCATGACCTGTCAGCCCATGGCCTGCATCCAGATCCAGTCCGGGATCGGCCCCGATATCCCCGCCGATATCAATACCGGGATCAATATCCAAGTCAACGTCCAAGTCAACGTCCAGGTCAACATCCAAATCGATATCCGTATCCACTCCCACATCCATATCGACGTCCGTATCCGAACCGCCTCCAAGGGCTCCCATGATGACACTGAGAACGGGAAGTACCGCGCCTCCGGCAAAGAAACATAGATAGAACGTTATCACTTCGTAGACCCCCTTTTCACAACCTAAATTGAGTATAGCATATTTTCACTGCCAATGCGAGTTTCTAATGTAATTTTAACACAATTACAAGAATCAATCATTAGAAAATCTAGACAGGGAAAGTATTGCATAATATCCCAGAATGAAAGTTACAACGGACAGAATGGCAGATGGTATCCACCAGGCAAAACCTGCCCCGTCCGGTACGGCAGGGATAATCTTATCCCGGAAGATCTCTGAGGTGGAGCCCAGAACAAAGCCGATAATCATGCAGTAGGTCTGGTGGGGGAATTTATTCATGGTCCATTCGATAGGCTTGGTAATCAAAAAGATTCCGACTACCGTGGATATCCCTATCACCCCGATATAAACCAGGTCAAAGCCGGTGATGGCCGCCAGCATCGTATCATACATTCCCAGCACCAGAAGCATATGGGAGGTGCTGATTCCCGGAAGCACCAGGGCGAGGGCAATAATAATCCCCGTCACCAGCACCATCAGATAATGGCCAATTCCCGTTCCCGTACTGATGTCAAAATTGCCGGTAGGCAGAAAACCAATGGAAATTACAATAATAAAACCAATGAGAAAGTAGATTGCAAAGGACAGCTTCCGTGTCGCTGCCTCTGTTCTTTTATAGAGTGCGGGAATACCGCCGATGACCGCTCCCAGAAAGAAAAAAGATACCGGCAGGGGGAACTTCTCCAGCAGCCATTGGATGACAAAGGCCAGGGAGCCGATACCCGCTGCCGCACCGATACAGAATTTCATTAAAAATAAAAAGTTTCCCTTAATATCCTTCAGAAAATTACTGATGGAACCGATCAGCCTATCATATATTCCAAGCAGGATCGCCATGGTTCCGCCGCTGACTCCCGGTACGCTCATGGACGAACCAATGATGAAGCCCTTTAGTAAGATTAACACATTGCCTTTTAATTTGCTGTTCATCGTCTTTATACTCCTTATTGAAATAATTTCCTTGATCTTCCCATTCAATTATATAGAAGTATACTATGTTAAATTCCGATTGTAAAGACCAGCTATTCGTTCCTTGTCACATGTCCGGTTATAATAGAGCAGCAGGTCTTATAGCCTTTTCTGGCCCATCGGAGGCAACCCTCTGCCAGCATATAAAATAACGGCATTCCCAGATAGGCTCTTGGAAGGGGGAAGGGTCTCCCAAAGGAGAACAGAAGACAGATTACAGCGCATTCCAATACTGCCGCCGGAAGCAGGCTGCCGGTCTCCCGACGCCTGTTGACAGGCAGAAGATTTCGGTATATTCTCAGCGCCAATATACCGACAGCTGCCACAGCCGTACAGGTCAAACAGTTTTGGATATACTGCTTTAGTAAGATATCTTTATAATTGGGAGTAATATAATCCATGCCCCGCCTCCATTCCAGGAAATCGGCGTATCTCCTGCTCCAGAAGGAAAAATCGGACCATTTTGCAGGAACGAGCTGTTGGGGAAAAAATACCTCAAATTCCATCATCCAGAAAAGCAGGGGCCAGATGCATAAAAGTAACAGAAAAAGACTGACGGCCTGAATCGGGATGCTCCTTCTCCTCCAGAGAATCGCACCCACCTCATACAGCAGGCAAAAGCCCATAAGCCACGCCGGCAGCAGAGCCGCCAGGGAAAGGCCCCTGGAGATCAGATATCCGTCAATCAGGGTATAGCTGCCGCTAATTCCATACCGTCTCAGCAGCTCCTCAGCCTGTTGTCCGCCGCCGCTTTCGGCTGCAAAGGTCAGTTCCAGATTGGCATAGTCCATTTTCTCCAATTCCCGCACAATAAGGCATATCGCTTCTCTGGAATGAAGGATGCCCCGCACAAGGTAGGATTCACCGTCATAAGACACCGAATTCCCCAGCGCATCCATTGTGCCAAACAGACCGTATGCCGTATCCTCGTCAATCAGACAGCCTTGAAGGTCATCTGCTGCCGGTATATATCCGCCGGCTATTTGAATCGGATATGCCCGTTCCATGTCACCGGATACTTCGATCAGTGACAGCTTTCTTTCCTGCGGATACACCACTATCCCGCTGCTTAGGATACCCACTTCAATAAGCTGTCTCTCCTTCCTGTTCCAGGCGGTGATTCCTTTCAATCCTTTCTTTTCTCCTTCCATTTCCTGCTCTGCCATATAGGCGAGGGTCCGACCCTCCACTGTCCCTTCCTCTATCCGGATGCTGACAGCCCGGTAATCCTCTTCGATGCAGCGGCTATAATATAGTGCGGTTCCCCATAGGGCATAGATCAGGGCAAACAGAAGGAGAGGAGCCGCACGCCCTTTGATAATGCTATTCATTCTTCTCATTAATCCTCACCCGGTCCCCCTCCTCAATGCTTTTACTGCTGCTGACAACAACTCTGTCCCCCGAGCCGAGCACTGTATCCACCGCCGCGGTTTTGCTGTCTTTCTCCAGCACAGTAACATTTACCCGGTAGACGGTCTGCTCCCGGCCCAGGCTGGTGTTCGTCTCTCCGATTACCAGAACATAATTCATCTGATGGGAATCGATCCGTATCGCTTGAAGAGGCAGTGTCTTTGCATATTTTCCGGATGTTTTGCTGACAGTATAGGACACGGTCTTTCCAATATCATATATTCCCAATGAAGTATGATCGCCGGAAGGAAGTTCTGCCGTCAGCTCCGCCATTCCCTGGACATCTTCCCGGCCTATGCTTTCTATGATAGCCGTTATCGGCTCCCGCCTGTCACCGCTTGAGAGCAGGATCTCATCTCCGACCTCCAGATGCTCTGCTTCCTCCCTTGATACCTTCGCTTGAAACAGGTAATTTTCCGTAGAAATGGACACCTTTTCTGCGCCTGTAATTCTGCTTCCCACACTCACGCCAATGTTTTTTACCTTCCCCGCACAGGGAGAAAGGACTTTGCCCTCCTGCTTCAGCAGCTTTTCCGCCGCTTCCACTGCTTCTCTGTGCTGCTCCACCTCCATTGCAAGAAGATCATTGGAGATCCGGTTTATCTCCTGCTTCGTCCGGTTGGAGCGCAGGGTATCCGAATCTTTCTTCTTGGCCTTATTCAAGGCCATCCTGGCATCCTCAAGAACCCTTTCGGCACTGTCCAGCTGGCTCTCCTGGGCCTGCAGCTCCTCACCGTAATCATACTGCTGCTCCTTAATCCGGTCACAGACCTCCTGGGCCTTACTTTTATTCTCCCCGGCTTTATCCAGGCTCTCCCGGGCCTTGTTCCGGTTTTCTATCCCCTTATCCTCATCCTTCTCCAGTCCGGCCAGCTTTCTTTCCCACTGCAGCTTCGTACTTTCCAGTTCTTCCCGTTTTACCTCCACCAGCTCTTCGGCGCTGCGGATAACCTGGCGCTTTGCGTCATCCTCCTGGTAAACGATGGAGAAAAGGCTCTGCCAGGCCATCGCAGCATTTGCTTCCGAGCCGCTTTGAATTGCGGCACCATAAGAAGCGATGGCGTCACAAAGCTCTTTGTCCCTCCCGGCTTCTTCCTTCCATGCCTCATAGGCATCCTCATAAGCGCGGATATATGCCGCCTTCTGGGCGGTCGTCAGATAGGAGCCTGATTCTGCCGCTGTAATAAATGCCAGCTTATAATCCTCTCTGGCTCGGTTGAGTTCCTTCAGCAGAGCCTTTGCTGTTTTCACATGCCTCCTGTATTCTTCCTCACCGTAATAGCACCAGAAGATCGGAAGCTGGGCCCGGATCAACGCATCCTGACAGTCTTCCGTGGTGGTTTCCCTATCGGATGTCCCTGTGTCTGAGGCCGGATTCTCTGACTGGGCATAGAGTTTCGTCAGAATTTCATGGAAGCTGTTGTCGATATTCATCAAGGTGGCGCTATACTCCCGGTCATCAAAAGCAATACTGCCGGGATCCCATACCGGGTCCCCATCCTCTTTTTGGGAGGGTGCGGCGATCTTTACCTTGCTGTCCAGCGCCGCAGCACGGTATCCTGCGATTGCAGCTTCCGCTTTTCTTTTACCGGCAGACAGCTCTTCCAGAGCTTCTTCCGCCCTGGCGTATGCTTTCTCTGCCTTGAGCATAGCCCGGTCACGATCCTCTTCCGCCTCCAGCTTCCATTCCTGGACCTCCTGATAGGCTCTTTCGGCCTCCATGCAGGCTTCTTCTGCCTCCCGGTATGCTTCTTCCGCTTCCTCCAGCTCTTCCTGCCTTGCCTTATCTATCGATGACCTTGCCGCTTCCAGTCTCGTCCGAGCCAGTCCGGCATCTAACTCCGCTCTTCTCAGTGCGAGAGCTGCCGCCTCCTCTTCCTCCGCTGCTGCCGACGCCGCCGTCTCCTGGGCCAGCTCTTCCTTCTCCCTGTTGAGTTCTGCAATGGTAAGCTCCCGCCGGAGATCCTCACATATGGTTTCCAGTCCTTGCAGATCATAGATAAAAAGAAGATCCCCTTCTTCAACCGGCTGGCCTTCCTTTACTGCAATTTCCGATATCCTGGCCCCATCATAGAGCTCCAGATATTTCTCTGTTTTGGCTTCAATGGAACCGGTTCCCGTGATAATATAATTTAATACGCTGCTCTTTGCCTTTACTGCTGTTACCTTTGCAACGGTTACCGAATCCGCGGCACGGGATACCCCTGTCAGCAGCAGCATTAGTATAAAAAAACCGATCAGCAGACGCTTTGCTGCCTCCTGCAAGGTTGGTTTTTCCGCTTCCGGTTCTCTGGCAAGCTGCTTTATGATATATTCCTTCATCCTTCCCATTCTCTTTCACCTTTCTTTCCATTCCTTCTACCCGCCAATCCCTGACCCTGTCTTCCTTTTCATCCCTCTTGATCCCCTTCTTACCACCTTGTCTGTACTTTGGCCGTTATTCTTTAATTCCGGAAGCTACAATCCCTTCTTCTATATATTTCTGATCGGACAGAAAAAACAGCAGCGGCGGCATCATAGCGATCACGCAGGCTGTCAGTGCAACTCCCAGCTCATCCATGGCAATTCCGGGAAGATACAGGGACATGGGCCACAGGGATTTATCCTTTAGAAAGGTAATGGGCTGCTCAATTGCATTCCATCCCTCCAGAAAGCCCAGAATTCCGGCAGAGATAATCCCCGACGCACCCAGGGGCAGTCCGATATGCAGAAATATCTTTCCCTCTCCTGCCCCATCTATTTTAGCTGCCTCAATCAGAGCCCGAGGAATGGTTCTGAAGCTTTTCTCCAGGATGAATACGGGAAAGGTGGAAAAAAGCATGGGAACGATCAGGGCCAGGTGGGTATTCATCAGCCTCAGCCGGTCAAGCACAAGATAGCTTGATACCATCGTTACCTGAAAGGGCATGATCATCAATGCGATGTACAATAAGAACAGCGCTTTCTTTCCCCGGAACTGAAAACGCGCAAAGCTCCAGGCGGCAGGAAGTGCAATGATCAGCTGCCCGGCCACACCGGGAATTACCTGAATGCAGGAATTCCAGAACATCGGAAAGAATTGGGGCGTATCCAGCAGCAGCTCCGCGTAGGGTCGGAGAGTGGGGTAGCCGGGGAACAGATGCCAGGATGCATACCCCTCCCTCTGTCCTAACACCGCCCCGATGCTTTCCTCCACCTCGGCAGCTCCCATAAAGGAACCGGAGACCAGCATCCACAGAGGGAGCCAGATGAGCAGGGCCATGAGGCAGAGAATTAAAAAGTTAAGATACCTCAGCTTCTTCATTCCTCCACCCCTCTTCGCCCCAGACCATGAAGCAGCAGAAGGAATAAGATAAATACTGCTGCCAGCATAGATGCCGCGGCACACATTTTCTGAATATCCAGTGAAACAAACCAGTTATTTAACAGATGCTGAAGCATATAAATACTGCTCTGGGGATAAGCCCCCGCCACCAGATAGGCTTCACGGAATACCTTGAAGGAATTGACCAGGGACATCACTGCCGCAACAAACAGAGTCGGCAGCAGCCCCGGCAGAGTGATATAAAAGAACTTTCCCAATACCCCTGCCCCGTCGATGGCAGCCGCCTCGTAGACCGTCTCCGATATACTGCCCAAACCGGACAGCCACAGCACACAGTCATAGCCCGCATTCTTCCACACATAGCTGAATACCAGCACCAGAAAGGCATAATCCGTATTCATCCAGTCCACCGGCCGGCTGCCCAGCCTCACCAGCAGATGATTCAATAAGCCCTGGTTATGAAAGAAAATCTTCCACAGGAGGGCCACCGAGGCAACCGGAACAGCCATGGGAATCAGAAAGGATACCTTAAAGAAGTCTCCCCGGTGCTGCATCATTACGGATAGCAGCAGGCTCAGAAGCAGCAGCAGGGGGATGCAGACCAGAATAAACCTCCCTGTATTTCCTGCTGCCAGGCGGAATGCTTCATTTTCCAGTACGGTCCGGTAATTCTTAAGGCCGACAAACCTTCCCCCCATGGCTTCAAAGAAGGATCTTCGCACCGCATCCAGAAAGGGAAGCAGGACAAACACCGCGATGCCCAGAAGGCTGGGAAGCAAAAACAGCCAGGCTGTTCCTGTTTCCCGCCGTCCCAGCCGGTGCCTGACACCGCCGCGCAGGTGCCTGACACCACGACAGGCATTACCTTGCCTTATTATTTTTAATATCATCTCGAAAACCACACCCTTACTGCAATAATATTTATCTGCGTATCGTTTACTGGCAGTATAGCTGGGAAATCTCTAAATAACCTTTAAAAAACAAAGAAAGCCGCCGGGCTGGATGATATACATCCTAAACCCGGCGGCGTTCGGTGCCTGACACCGATTTGGACACCGATTTGCGCTACAGCGGGAGCTTTACTGCAAAGGTGGCGCCTCCTCCCGGAGTATCCCGGATGAGGATCTCCCCATGGTGGAGCTCCGCCAGCTCCCTGGCGATACTCAGCCCCAGTCCGAAATGCTTCTTATCGGTTCTGGACTGATCTCCGCGGTAGAAGCGCTCAAAGACACGTTTCTTCTCCTCCTCGGGAATTCCCTTGCCGTGATCTTCTACCTCCAGGATCACACAGCGCTTTTGCTGATATGCCCGGATCACAATCCTGCCCCCTGCGGGAGTATGGCTCATGGCATTATCCGCAAGGATGGTTATGATCTGCCTGATGCGCTCCTTATCCCCATTCATGCTGCTGAGAGCTTCCTCGGGAAGCTCCAGGGAGATTTCCGTCTGCTTCTCATTCAGGCAGCTGCATATCATGTCATAGCATTCGATCAGCAGCGTATCCAGATCCAGCGGCTCCGGCTTCAGCTCCCAGCGCTTTGCGTCCGCTGCCGCCAGTAAGAGCATATCCTGGATCAGCCGGGTCATCCGGTCGCACTCGGTCTCCACATGCCCAAGGAATTGGTCCGCCCTGGTTACATCCTCACGGATGGCGGATATTCCCGTCTTTATCACCGTAAGCGGGGACTTAAGCTCATGGGAAGCCGCGGCAATAAATGCATTCTGATTCTCCTGCCCTTCCTCCAGCGGCCTGATTACCTTGCCGATATAGAGGGAGCTGATGAGGAACAGGGCTGCTACGCCGGCCAGATCAATAGCGGCAAAAAACAGGATTTGCCCTGCTCCGTTCCCGGAACGCAGACGATTTTCTGAAAATACCATAATCGTCTGCCAGCCCTTACGGGTAGGGATGTTGACCCCCATCCCCAGATAGGAGCCCTGCGCCTTAAAATCCAGGGACAATACGGCAGTCTTCTCCGCTCTTGCGTACAGAGGCCGCCGGTCGAGGACCACACCTTCCCGGGCGGCGCTCTCCTTGATCGCCGCCGCCAGCTGCTCCGTATCTGTCCCGGTCTGTATCTGATAACGGCTTGCCAGCCGCTTTCCGTTCTCCTCCACCAGGATGATATACTGATTTTCCAATTGTTTTTGAAGCATCCAGGAGCTATTAATGATATTCTCCGTGCGGATTTTCTCCACAATCTGCTCCGCATTGGCCAGGAAGAGAATTTTCTCCTGCTGGCTGTTCTGCTTGTAATTAAGGATGGCGATCCCTATAATAATAACAGTCAGTATTATGCTGGTGGTAATGCCGTAGAGAAGCACCAGCCTGATTTTCAGTTTTTTAAACACAGCCTCCTCCTATTCCACCAGTTGGTAACCGATCCCCCGGATTGTCTTGATTGTTGCCCGGCTGTGGACTGATTTCAGGCGTTTCCGAAGAAAACAGATGAAATTGTCCAGATTCCCGTCCGTCACAAAGCTGTCCGCTCCCCAGACACGGGTGAGCAGCATATCCCTGGTGAGAATCTGCCCTTTATTCTTGATAAAAAAGCTTAGGAGATCCCCCTCCCGCCTGGACAGGCTGCAGGCCTCCTTCTCCTTCACGATTTGCATAGTAGCCGCGTCCAGGATAAAATCAGAGAAATACAGCCGTTGGAAATTCTCAATCCTGGCCGGGCGTCTTGCCAGAGCCCGAACCCTCGCCAGAAGCTCCTCGGTATCAAAGGGCTTGGTCAGATAGTCGTCCGCCCCGGTGTCCAGCCCCTCGATCCGGTTCTTCAAGGTATCCATGGCGGTTACCATAATAACCGGAGTGGTGATATTCTGCCGCCGGAGCTTATCAAGAATGGTCAGCCCATCCATTCCGGGAAGCATCCTGTCCAATACAATGACATCGTAGGTCTGCTTGCCCGCATAGAACAAGGCATCCTCCCCGTCATGGCAGAAATCTGCTTCCATATTATTTTTCTTCAGCTGGTACTCTAAGATGGAACACAAGTCCTTATCGTCCTCGATGATCAGAAGATACATCCTCCGCAGCTCCTTTCCTTGCCGGAGCCTATCTTCGACTCCGGGGCATTGTCCGGTGAAAAACTTACAAATTATTCTGTTTTTTAAGGTTGGTTAGAGATAAGCATTTTATAACATATTTATAGTTTGAATGCAACCTGTGAAAAACGAGGTTCGAAAGGAGCAAGAAATGATAAGAAAGAAATTTTTATGCTGTATCCTGATAATTTGCTGCATCCTGGCCGGCTGCAGCCAGAAGGAGCCCGCGGCAGAAAACCGTCCCCGGGAGGGAGAAACTGCAGGCAGCAAAAAGGAGGACGCCCCTTCCCAAAGCCAACGCCCTTCCAATACAAAGAAGGCAGGCGGCTCCCTCAAGGGACGCTATGTGGAAAAGGAGCTTTCCCTGCCGGAGGATACCAAGGGGAGTTCCCTGCAATTAGCCAGAAATGACCAACAGATTCTCCTCTACAGCTTTCATGAAACTCCCTTTTCCATCACCTGTTACCAATTAGAAAACGACGGAACCTGGACGGAGATAACACCGGCATGGATCAAATCCATTCCTTCCCTGCCGAAAGGCTGGACCTACCGCCCGCAGGTTATGGAGGACGGCAGCGGCAGCCAGTATCTGTTTTATTTTGAATTGGGCGATCCGGGTCTGAAGGCACATCTGCTGCGCTCCAAAGACGGAATGACCTATGAGACCCTGTACCCGGAGGGATGGAATGACCCGGAATACGGCACCCTCACCTACCCTTCCATGGTATCTGTGATGGAGAGCGGAACAATCGCCGCTATTTTCTCCAACGGAGAGGTCTGCCTTTACAGCAGCACGGATCAGAAGCTTTTGTCCACCGTCAATGACTATCATTACTCCTCGGATTTTCTTCACTGTTCCGGGACTAAGCTCATTCTGGGCCAATGTGATGAAAATTATCAGATCAGGAGCATCATCGTATACGATACCGCTGACCGGAGCAGCGCCGGCTATCCTTTTGAGGTTTCCCTGGATGACGGTTATTTATATTCCGATCATATCGGCCAGGATCTTCTGCTGTGCAATAAGAAGGGAATTTTTAAGCTGGAGGAGGGCACCTCCCTATGGAACAGCGTGCTGGACGGCAGCATGACCTCCCTGGCCGTGCCTACCCTGGAAACCGTCGGCTTTACCGCGGATTCCCAGGAGAACTATTATGCCCTGTTTTATGACAGCGGCAGCAGCTCTTTGATGCAGTACAGCTTTGACAGCAACGTCGATACCCTGCCTTCCGATGAATTAAATATCTATTCCCTTACAGATAACAATACCCTGAGGCAGGCAGCGGCTGTCTTCCAGCAAAATCACCCCGATATTAAGGTGAACTTCACCACGGCTATGACAACCGAGGAATTCTGGAAGGCGGATCTGGAGACCAAGGAGGATTATATCCGTGCCCTGAATACGGAGCTTCTTGCCGGAACCATTTACGATATTCTCGTCCTGGACGGTCTCCCTGCTGATTCCCTGATGGAAAAAGGCGTTCTGGCAGATATCCGTGACCTGCTGCAGCCAATGATTGATGACGGCACCCTTTATAAAGGAATTATGGATCATTACCTCCGGGAAGGAAGTATCTACATGGTTCCTGCCAGATACAAAGTCAATATGCTCTTTGGCACCGGCGCGGATACTGAAAAGCTGAACTCCCTGGAGGCCCTGGCCGATTATGCCGCTTCCCATAAGGATGCTCCCATGTTCGGCACACTTACACCGGAGGCTCTGGTGGATATTCTCTTCCCTTATGAAACAGCTTCCCTGCAAAGCTCCGACGGCAGGCTAGACCGGGAGCAGCTGCTTCGCACGCTGCAGCAGTTAAAGCTTGTAGGTGACCGGTGTACCATTGTGGAAAATTATGATGACTTCTCCTTCCGCGGCAACAGTGAGATGAATCTCAGGCTCGGCGAATATCTTTACCTGGGATCGATCACCGGTTTTCGACGTGCCGTAGCCCCCTTTGGTATGGTCAAGAAAGTCAGCGGATATTACACCTCCTATGCCAACTCCTTTACCCCCGGCTGTGAGCTGGGAATCAGCAGCCAAAGCAGGCAGCCCGAGCTTTGCAGGGAATTCCTTCGCACCGTCCTGTCAGAGGAAGTTCTGGAGAATGAATTTTACGACGGCTTCCCCATCAATTCCAAAGCGCTTCTTACCTCCTCCCGTCAGGATCGGAGCAATTATTCTGAGGTAGCCTCTATCGTCGGCCAGGATGGAGAGGAAGAAATGATATCCTTTTCCGCTATTGATGAGCAGCAGGTAAATGCTCTTTTAAAGATATGTTCTTCTGTTTCCAACCGGGTTATCTCCGATGAGCATGTGCTGGGGGCTATTAAGGAGAAGGCCGGCGAACTCCTGGCAGGAACGCTTACCGCAGAGGCCGCGGCCGATGCCATTATTGCAAAGCTGAATATCTATTTGTCCGAATAACTGGCTGGTAAACCGGAAGCAAGTATTGTATAATATAAGCTGACAAAAGATAACTACTATACTTGGGAATGGAGAAAAAGCATGAAACTAGTTACCTTTAATATACGGTGTGATTACGGGCAGGATGGGAATAATAATTTTTGCTACAGGAAGCCGATGATTCTGGATAGAATACAGAGGGAGGCCCCCGATGTCATCTGTTTTCAAGAGGTTCTGCCCCATGTTGCGGCATGGCTCAAGGAGTGCCTGCCGGATTACTATATTATTGGCTGCGGCAGGGATGAGGACCTTCAGGGCGAGCAAACATGTATCGCCTACAAGAAGTCTGATTTGAATTTGCTGAAGATGGATGTATTCTGGCTCTCGCCAACCCCGATGCTGCCCGGCTCCCGCTATCCGGATCAAAGCAATTGTCCGCGCACCTGTACCATGGCGCTGCTGCAGCACCTGGAAACAAAGCAGCTCTACCGTATTTACAACACCCATTTGGACCACCTTGGAAGCGAAGCCCGCCGCCTGGGATTGAGCCAGATTCTCATGCGAATCCGGCAGGAAGAAGATTTTGTCCAGGCTCCCGCTATATTAGCAGGGGATTTCAATGCTTTCCCCAATTCCGCAGAAATGGAAGTCTTAAGGTCATATGCTGACCGCAACGGATGCCCGCAGCTTGTCGATCTGACTGCGGGGATTCAGAGAACCTTCCACGATTTTGGACGTACAAAAAGTTTCGAAAAAATCGATTATATCTTTATTGAGAGCGGCATTTCCTGCCGGGAGGTTTCTCTCTGGGAGGATTGCAAAGACGGGGTATATCTGTCCGATCATTATCCCGTTTGTGCTGATCTCATGCCTTGCCGCAACGTATAACATATACTTAATTTCAATATATTGTTTGGCTGAGTAAGAGGGACTGTCGCAAAATAGACTTGTGAAAAATATTGCATAAAAAATGCGTCTTGACTAAGCTTCAAAAGCTGTTTAAGGCGCATTTTTGTGCTATTAATAGGATTATTTTGTATAAACTGCTATCATCGATTCATTTTGCGACGGCTCTTTTCTTTTTTATTTGCTTAGAATAATTCGTCCGTTTTTATCAAAGGTAATGCCATACGGCCCACAATACCCATTGATTTTCTTCAAAATCCGGGTCTTCTCCTTCCCTGTGCTGGGGGTGGGCTGATAATTATTGCGCTGGCTCGTGGAGGATACGGAGCAGGGAATAATACGGACATCATCCGTCTGCACCAGCTCATCATTATGGAAGGTGAAGGTCTGCTGAAAGATCATGGTATCCTTATCCGCCGGATTGGTATTGCCGCCGAAGCAGAAGTTGCCCAGGCTGTATACGATATAGGCATCCTTATATTTTTCTACCGGTTGGAGAACATGGGGATGATGCCCCAGCACCAGATCTGCTCCGCCTTCATCCACAGCAATCCGGCCCAGCTCCCTCTGTGCCTTGGTTATGCGGCTGCTTTTTTCTATTCCCCAGTGAAAGCTGACAATCAGAAGATCCGGTTTCTCTTTTTTTACCGTCTTTAAAGCTTTTCTCAGTATGGTCTTGCTATCGGTCCTTCCGGTCTCCTGTATGGATACCATGCCGATTTTCATTCCTTTTACTTCATACACGCCAATTGTTTCATAGGAAGAGTAGACCAGTCCCGCTTTCCCAAAGCTCTTGATGGTATCCGTATAGCTGATCTCGCCGTAATCTCTGACATGATTATTGGCAAAGGCTACCGCCTCTACCGAGCCTTCCTTCAAAATATTAATATAGGAGGGCTTTCCCCGGAAGGCCCATTTCTTATCTTCCCTCTTCCCCTGATTGCTTAAGGTTCCTTCAAAATTAACGATGGTCATATCATCCTTTTCAAAGATGGGTTTTACATTTTTGAAAAAATATGCATCATCCTTCTTCTTATTATATACCGAGAAGAAATTCACGCTGGCAGGCTGCTTAATATCACTGGACAGGGTACAGTCCCCTGCCGCACTGATGGTAAGTGTGATGTCCTTCGATACGGTAACCTTGCATTTGGCCCTGGCTTTCCCCAGCGTTACGGTTATGGTTGTGCTGCCCCAGTGAACTGCTTTCACCTTACCGCTTTGATTTACTGTAGCTACCTTGGTATCACTGCTCTGATAACGAAGCTCTTCGTCCGTCTGATTCTCCTCCGTCAGTTCGGCCGTCAGCACTGCGGATTTCCCCTGCTGCAGGGAAAGGCTCTTTGCACTGAGAATAATCTTTCCTCCGTACTGCTCATCCTCCTGCGCTTCCCCGCCTTCTTCCGGATCTGTTCCGTCCCCCGTCAGCTCATCCTCTATCTGCTCACCGCTGGCCGGCTCATCCTCTGTTTCCTTGCCAGCTGTCTGTTCCTTATCCTTTTCGTTGTCAGTTGGCTGCTCGTCTGCCTCTTCCTTACCGGATGCTGACTCATCCGCGGTCTGCATTTCATCTGTTTGACCGGCATCCGGCTGTGTTTCCTCTATCTTATCTTCCGCATTCCCCTGCTGATCCGTATTCTCCGCCTGTATTTCACCCTGTACCTGGTTCAGTATCTCCCCGTTCCTTACTATCGGAGATGCCCATCCCGGATCCGCACTCCTGGCCAGCATAATCAGAATACATCCCAGTCCCAGCAGACTTCTTGTCAGTCCATGCTTGCTCATTTTACTTCCGTCCTTTTCCCCCGCACATTATTTATCTTTAAACCGGTTGTCCACCCTCATTCACTGCCTTATTCCCTTCCTTTACCGTACTCACTTCATACGCGGTATGTACTAAGCGAATGTCGTTCTTGCTGGCGCGCTTTACCCAATACATGGACATATCCGCAGCATAGAAGTAATCCCAGATCTTATTTCCCTTCTTGGGCACAGAATTGCGTATTCCCTGGGATATGGTAATCATGGGCTGTTTCTCATCCTTGCCGCAGCAGAGCTTCAAAGCAATGACATCCTGCTTCAGCTTTCCCGCTATCTCCAGAATCTCATCATCGGTCTTATTCTCATATACTATAATGAACTCATCCCCTCCATAGCGGGCACAGAACATTCCCTGCTCCATCAGGGCATTGAGCAGCTTCGCCATCTTCTTCAGACATTTGTCTCCGGCTTGATGGCCAAAGGTGTCATTATATTCCTTAAAGCAATCAATATCAAATATCTCAACTCCCAGGCTTGTCTGGTTACGATAGGCCCGTTCAAAAGCAATCTCGGTGTATTCATTCAGCCTTTCACGGTTGGGGAGCCTGGTCAGAGGGTCCCTCTGTGACTTCTCAAGAAGAACCTTATTCTCTTCCTGTACCACCGTATGCTTTTCCTTAATCACTTCCAGATCCAGGCGAAGCTCAATGGCATTCCTGGCATTTGCCTGCTTCTCCGCTTCCAGGTGCTCCGAAAGTATGACATAATCGGCACAGGCACGCATATAGTCCGTTTCATTATGTATCAGCTTGTAGTATTGCAGCTTATGCTTTAACACCTTTAGCTGCATATTGACGATTCCCGCCTGCCCGGTCAGCAGCTCCACCCGTTTCAGCACCCTCCAGAGATCATGATAGTTTCCTGTCTCTCTTAGAACCTCACAGAGCGTAAACGTTTCGTCGTAAATATCCAGCAGGGAGGATGTCTCTTCTATTACCGTGATCATCTGTTCCATCCGCTGATCCCGTTTATCATATTCCTCCATTTTATGAAAGAATAATATTTCAAAGCAGAGAATTACAATGGGATAATGACCGTCGCCTTCCAATCCTTCCTTCTCCTTCTGTATCAGGTCAAACCATTGAACTGACGCTTCCTTGTCTCCAATCTGCAGATAGCAGCGCGCAATGGTAGTCTCCGCGATCATCCGTCCGCGGCTGCTGTTTTGATTCCCCTTATCCTTATGAAAGCAAATCAACGCCTTGTCCAGATAATGAATTGCCGTCTTATATTCCCGGAGAGAAGCATAGATCTGCCCGATATTGCCATTCACAAGGCCGGCTTCGTAATCCAGTCCATATTCATTGCAGTATTTTAGGGAGGTCAGGTAGTAGTCAATGGCCGCCGGGATATTACCCTGGTTATCCGCATTGATACCAAGCATATTGTAAGATTTGGAGAGGAGGCTTATCAACGGAACCTTAAGCTGGTACTCCAATCCCTGGACTAATTTCTGAATGAACTTATCATACTGATTGCAGTCAAAATATGCTTCTGCAAGATAATAATAAGCAAAGCCCAGCAGTTTATCATCGTCCTCTCCCTCGCCAATGCTGATTAATTTCTTACATATCTGCTTCACTTCCTCCGGACGTTGTATCCGTACCTCCAGCACCTGACTAATTTGCTCTTGTATATGCTTATCGTACTCGTTGAACTCCATAATGTCTTCTCCGCCATTGCCTTAAGGTTCTTCTCTGTGCACCAATGCTGCAGGCTTATATCCGTCGTGCTCCGTACATAAATCATAACACAGCGTTTTAGGGTATGCAAGATATGGAATTGCAAGATATAAATAATCCGTATGCAGCTTCGGATCTACCTTGTTCCTGCCGCATACGGATTTATTATAAAAGGCCTGCCGCCTATTTGCTGAGGGTCAGCAATTTGTTCTTCAATTCTCCCTCTATACGCTGCAGCTCCACTTCCGCTTCCTTTCTCTTCTGACGGCCTTCCGTCTGAATTCTCAGCACCTCATCCAGAGTTGAGATCAAGGACTGGTTGGTGATGCGCAGGGTCTCAATGTCAACTACCCCCCGCTCGGATTCCTTTGCCGTCTCAATGGTTGCCAGCTTCAGGGTCTCCGCATTCTTCCTCAGCAGCTCGTTGGTCATATCCGTTACTTCCCGCTGAGCCCTGGCCGCCTGGGTGGAATGGGCCACTCCCAGCGCCAGTACCATCTGGCTCTTCCAAAGAGGAATCGTATTCACAATGGTGGATTGGATCTTCTCCGCCATGATGGTATCATTGCCCTGAACCAGACGAATCTGGGGTGCCATCTGGATGGAAACCATTCTGGTCAGCTCAAGATCATGGATCTTCTTCTCAAAGCGGTTGATCACAGCCATAAGGTCATTGACCGCCTGGGCATCCTCCGGGAGTCCGCTCCGCTGGGACTGCGCCACCAGCTTCGGCAGATCCTCCTCCTGAACCTTCGCCAGCTTCTTCTTACCAGCCAATATATACATGGATAATTCCTTAAAATAAGTCTTGTTCAATTCATACATCTTATCCATCAGAGCCACATCTTTTAATAACTGGATCTGATGTGCCTCAAGAGCCTGGCAGATCCGATTGATATTATTCTCCGCCTTATCGTATTTGGTTCTCATGGTAGCCAGCTTATTGGAGGTCTTTTTGAAAAAGCCAAGGAAGCCCTTCTCCTCCTCTTCGGATTCAAAGCTCTTCAGTTCCATTACGACACCCGACAGCATCTCGCCGATCTCCCCCAGGTCCTTCGTTTTTACATTGGACAGCGCGGTTTCGGAGAAATCCGCTATTTTCTTCTGGGCTCCCACACCGTATTGAAGAATCAGGTTGGATTTCCCCAGATCAATCTTCTCTGCAAAATCCTCCACCATCCTTTTCTCTTCCGGCGAGAGATTAGCTTCATCCATCATCTCTGCCTTGGGGACAGCCTTTTCCTCCTGCAGTATGATCTGCGCTTCGCCCGTCTCTTCGTCAAAAGGCTCAAAGGTAAGGGTAGGTACTTCATTATTCATCGCTTTATCCCTCCATCATTTATTATCATAGCAAGCAGTTTACCGCTTGTCGTTATCCAGAACCAGTGAATCTTCCTGCCAATTCATCTTCTTTGCTTTCAGCTCCCCCGGTGTCAGCCCCTCCTGGGCAAGCATTGTTTCCAATACGGATATATCCGTGGATACATCCATGGCCGCATCCCCGTAAAGACTGTCCAGCAAGGTCTCAAAGGCATGATTAATGGTATCCAGCGTGGTCTCTATCTCTTTCTTCGCCGTGGTGATATTATCTCCCTGAACCGGCTGCCGGTCAAATTCCCGATAGGCATTTACCAGCTTTAGTGTGGTAGGAAGATAGTATTCCATGAACTTCTGAATCTCCGGAAGCTGGGGCGGATGAGACTCCACATAATCAAAAATTCTTCCTGTAACCAGCTCCAGGTGATAGAGCTTCCTGGATATCTCTTCTCCCGGAATCTCCTCGTTGGCTTCTTTCATCTGCCGGATACAGTCTCTTCCGTTCTCCAGCGCCTTCTTCAACACTTCATTCTCCGGAGAAGAAGCCGCCGCAGAACCTCCGGCTGTCTGTTGGGATCCGCCTGCACCTCTGCTACCGCCTCTTGCTCCCTGTTCAATCTCACGTGTTCTGGCACCCCTCATTGTCTCCAGGTATTGCTGATAGCTCTCCCTGTTGAGAATCACGCAGGTCTGCTGTTCGTCAATCCGTCCCTCGGAGAACATTCCTATGGATATCATTCTGCGAACATCCTTTAATACAAATCTTTTGCTCCAGCCTGTGCTCTGGGCAAGTTCATTCAAGGTACAGTAACCGCGCCCTCCGATAATCTTTAAATATCTGCGGAACCGCTTTAGTCTTTTCCGGTTTTTCCCGCCCTTTGCCATCATGAGCAAGCTGGGCACCAGCAATGCCGACAGCCCTAAAGCAATCGTTGCCAGGAAACCAAGGCCAGGTAAAGTAAAAGCCAAAATCATTAATACCAGAACCGAGATCCCGAAGACGCCGGTTCCGATACCTCCAAATACGGTAAGCAAAATCCCGGATACTCTTCCCACCTCAACATAGGGAACTAACCCGCTCTTCTGCTTCGGAACCACGGCATTGTTCCCGAACTGCGCAGAATTCGGCTTAGCAGCAGTTCTGTAATCTCTTCCATTCTGGCGATATTCCCTTCTGCTGGTGAAGGCCTGCCTCCAGTCCACCGGGTTCTGCTGCCAGCTTGTCCGGCTGTTGCCGCCATTCTGACTATTCCAGCGGTTCTTGTCGTTTCCGGCTTCCCCGCCTTCCGGACCTTTTTGTTCCTTTTTATCCGTTCCGGGTTTATTGATGCCCAGGGAGCCCCGTATCTCACTTAACGCAGACCGGACCGTATGCTCAATATCCCGGTTAATATGATGAAAATCCATGGTACTCACCGCATTTTGTACGATGTCCCTAATCTCATCCCCCAGATTTGAAAAATTCTTTTGACTCATGTCAAATCCTCCATTGCTAATATATATATGCGTTGCTGGCAACGTATACCCTGTCCCCCTGCCAGTCCCCAAAGCAGCCAGAGTCCGACTCATTTTGATTAAAAAAAATTAAACTACTTCTTTATTATATCGTAAGGAAATGGAATTGACAATTTGATTGTTAAAAATTAATTGATTTATAATAATTTTCTCTGAATTTCTTCCAGTCCCTGCATAAAAAGGAATTTTAACGGTTTAACTTCCGGTATTCCGATGGAGTGAGGCTGATTAATTTCTTAAACTGTCTCATGAAATGCACTTCATTATGATATCCGCACAGCATCGCAATCTCTCCAACGGGCAGATCAGATTCAGCCAAAAGCTGTTTCGCATAAGTGATGCGGCTTTCGATCACCTCCGACATACAGGAAATATAAAATGTTTCTTTATAGATATTGTGTAAATAACCGCAGCTGATATGAAGCTGACGGGCCATTAACGGTATGGACCAATTCTTTTGAGGATTGCTGTATATCTCACTTCGAAGCTTGATTAATTCTTCATAAATCCGGGTATGGCAGGAATGAAAATTACCTTTTATCATCTGCTCTCCTGCTTTTATGAAAAAAATATGCAGCAGATACTCTATCGTACGTTCTTTGTAAGGGTTATTAGAATAAAATTCGCTTGCCATCTTTTGGATCAGATCCGTAAGGTAATAATGATTTGAAATATACAGGGGCGTATTCAGCAGAATTTGATACTGCCGGAACAAAGAAGCATCCAGTTCCAGATGCATCCAATCATTTTTATACTCTGTTCCGTTCGCCCTGTATTCATGAGGGAAGCCTTTATCATAAATAATCAAGGTATTGGCGGGTACGGCGATCTCCTCTTTATTAATAACAAAAATAGCCGGGGATTTCACAAGCAGCAGCAGATACCACTCATATCCATTGGGACGGTCAACACAGAAGCTATTCTCATGTGTCGAGTTGAACCCCATGCGAAGGATTTTACACATCGAATTACCACCTTAGAATAAATCAGTTTTTTCTTATTATAGACTATTGATATAAATATTGCAATTTATTATGCTGTAGACAGCCAATCTTATGTTTTGTCAGTTAATAATTGAAAATACTCTGTAATCTAAGTTTGCGCAAAAAAATTGCGCCGGAATGGAGGCAAAAATGAATACGCGATTATTTCAAACCCACTATGTGCGAAAGGAAATCCCCCTTGATCCTGTCTGGGACTTCTATCTTCTGAATCGTGAGGAAGAAAAGCAGGAAAAGTTCAACATGCTGGTTCCCGCCTGCTGGGAGAGCAATCCCCGGCTGGCATCCTACAAGGGGAAGGCATTGTATTCCAAAAAAATAACCTTTGGGGGTAATATCCGCCTGGTATTTAAGGGGGTCAGCCATACAGCCTATGTCTTTGTAGATCATAAACAGGTGGCATATCATTATAATGCTTATACCGAGTTCAGCGTGTTATTGCAGGACATGCCCTACAAAGAGCATTTACTGGAGATCAAGGTGGATAATTCCTTTCATGAGGAATCCGCGCTGCATGTAAGCAATGATTATTATTCCTACGGCGGCATTACCCGCCCCATCGTTGTAGAAAAAATCGAGGATATGTTTATCAAACAGGTTCATTTTCTTCCCTATCAGGAGGATGGCAAATGGTATGCCTCCATTCGTGCCTCCGTATCCAATTTATCCACGGAGCAAAAAAATGCAGCTTTGCAGATTAAGATAGGGGAAGAGCCCCCGGTTTCCTTTGGCAGCAGGGAGCTGCTTCCGAATTCGGAAACCCTGTTTGAAGGCACTTTTGAATTTCCATCCGCAATTGCATACACCCTGGATGCTCCCCAGCTGTATACCATGAACGCGGTACTCCTGCATAACAATAATATTATAGATGATCTCATAGACAGAGTAGGCTTCCGTGAGGTGCAGGTCAAAGGAAGGGACATCCTGTTCGGCGGGCAGAAGGTTATTATCAAAGGAGTAAACCGTCATGAGGACTATGCGGAATTCGGCTGTGCTATTCCCATTGAAGCGATGTACCGCGATATCGAGATAATCAAATCCCTGGGCGCCAATTGTGTCCGTACCTGCCACTATCCCAACGATGAACGCTTTCTTGATCTCTGTGATGAGAATGGAATCCTGGTATGGGAGGAAGCTCATGCAAGAGGATTAAGCGAGGAGCAGATGAGGCACAAGAACTTTGACCGGCAAAGTGCGGATTGTATCCGGGAAATGATTGAAAATCATATCAACCATCCCTCTATCTATGTCTGGGGAATTTTGAACGAATGCGTCAGCAATACGGAATTTGGAAAGTCCTGCTATGCAAAGCAATTTGAGCTGATTAAGAGTCTGGACTCCAGCCGTCCGGTATCCTATGCAGCCCTTAGCCAGTTTATCGGCTCGGATTTGTGCCTGGGGCTGGTAGATATTGTATCCTATAATATCTACCCCGGATGGTATCATGATACTCCGACGAAGGAGTACCTGGGAACGCTCAAGGATTTTATTCGGCGCACGGAAGGAGCAGGAAAGCCGTTACTGATCAGCGAAATTGGAGCAGGCGCAATCTATGGCTATCGAAGCAATGACAAAGAGAAATGGACAGAAGAATATCAGCGGGATATATTAACGGAACAGTTAAATGCCATCCTGTCCGATGAAGAGCTGTCCGGCGTCATCATCTGGCAGTATGCCGACTGCAGGGTGGACAAGGGCTGGTTCCATGCAAGACCGAAGAGCCAGAACAACAAGGGGATCGTGGACCGGTACCGCAGAGAAAAGCTTTCCTATGACAGGGTGAAAGAAATCTTCCATTCCTGTCAGCAGTAAAGGAGTGACGCGCAAGGGCAGCAGAAGACATTGTTCCTTTGTTCTTCTGCTGCCCTGCGGTAACTCCTATTGTGCTTCCTTCTGTTGTTTTCTCTATTTTCCGCTTTTCAAGCTTTTTATCTGCTCCAGGAAGAATGTTCTGGCATTCTCCGGCTCCACTCTGTAATTCGTTCCGTCAATCGTTATGGATACCCCTTTGCTTTGGCACTGCTTCATACAGAAATAGGCTTCCAGCTTCACCATATCATGAAGGGAGTATTCCTCCAGCAGCTGCTGGATGCTTTGGATCACATTATAGGAACCGTTCAGGTGACAGGAGGTGCCGATGCAGATTTTTACTTCCATCATATTATTCATGCTCCTTTCCATGAGAATACTCCACATGCAGAAGCTCATGAATTCTGCCCTTCAGCAGCCCGCCGTACAGGGACATCATCAGCGGATTCTCTTCGGGGAACTTGATGCTGCACTGCTTATCCGCGGCATACAGGCCCTTTCCTCTGCGTTCCCTGGTATCGACTTCGGCGAAGGGCTGGCCGGCTCCGCATACACATCCTCCGGGACACGCCATTACCTCCACAAAGTCATAATGCTCTCCTGCTTTGATTCGTTCAATCAGGTCACTGGCATTCTTCAAGCCGCTGACAATGGCAATCCGCAGCTCTCTGCCGCCATAGGAAACCGTGGTTTCCTTAACCCCCTTCATCCCTCTGACTCCCTGGTACGCGATGGACATAAGGGTGTTCTTGGATTTGTCGGAGGAAAGCCTTCGCAGCACCGCCTCCGTAACCCCTCCGCTTACACCGAAGATCACACCGGCTCCGGTCATGGTACCGAAGGGCATATCAACCGCTTCCGGCTCCAGGTCATGGAATAAAATACCTGATTCCCGGATCATCTGTATCAATTCCTGGGTTGTAATCACATAGTCTACATTGGGAGCACCCTCTACCTTAAATTCTTCCCGGGAGGCCTCATATTTTTTGGCGGTACAGGGCATCACCGCCACATGGACATGGCGGCGTCCTGATGATCCGGACTGATCCTTCACAACGGATGCCAGCATCTGCATGGGGGAGCGGCAGGTTGAAATATCCGGAAGAAGCTCGGGATAATTCTTCTCCGCATATTGAATCCAGGCAGGACAGCAGGAGGTAAACAGAGGAAGGCTGCTTTCTTTTTGCAGGCGTGCAAGGAATTCGCTTGTCTCCTCCAAAACCGTCAGATCCGCGCCGGTGCTGGTGTCATAAATCTCGTCAAAGCCCATACGGCGCAGTGCGGCAACAATCTTTCCCATGGCATTTTCTTCGGGCTTCATTCCCATCTTCTTGCCAAGGCCCACACGTACCGCCGGTGCGATCTGTACGGTGACCTTAGTATCTGCGGCATCCAGTGCTTTCCAGACCTTCTGTGTATCATTTTTCACCACAATGGCTCCGGTAGGGCACACCGCGGCACACTGCCCGCAGCCGACACAGGGGGATTCAGCAATGGGAATTTCAAAGGCCGTACTGATGGTCATGTTGGAACCCCGGTGGGCAAAATCAATTGCTCCCACCTTCTGTATCTCATTGCACACCCTTACACAATCCCCGCAGAGAATGCATTTATTGGTATCCCTGGTAATACACAACGAGGAATCATCCAGCTTGGGCTCTGCCGCAGTGTTGGGAAAGCGGACTCCGGTAATGTTAAAGCGCACCGCCAGATCCTGAAGCTTACATTTTCCGCTGTTGTTGCAGGTGGTACAGTCCCTGCAATGGTTAGCCAGAAGCAGCTCCAATATATTCTTGCGGTATCTGCGCAGTCTGTCCGTGTTGGTCTTGATTTTCATGCCAGCCTTGGGGATCGTGGAGCAGGCGGCGTCAATTCCGCCCCATTCGTTCTCAATCATGCACATACGGCATGCGCCATAGATTGAGAGCTCGGAATGATAACAGAAGGTGGGCATCTTAATTCCTGCTTTGCGGATCAGTTCCAGAAGATTCTTCTCATCGCCTATCTCCACGGGTATGCCGTCAATTGTCATAATATTATTCTTATCCATTCTATTCTCCATTCTGCCGAAACACAGCGCTGCCGGGCTTCGGCACAAATTTGTTACTTAATCGGCTCTCTGCCGCAGGTCTTATCTATCCGGCAATTGCATGGAAGGGGCAGGCAGGAATGCAGGCACCGCATTTGATACATTTGCCGCTGTCAATTACGAAAGCTTCCTTTACTTTGCCGGAGATAGCTCCGACAGGGCAGCTTCTGGAGCATTTGGAGCAGCCCTTGCACAGGGACGGATCAATGGTAATCTGCTTCAGCTTCTGGCAATTTCCCGTAGGACAGCGCTTTTCGTAAATATGTGCCTCGTATTCCTCCCGGAAATATTTAATGGTGCTTACCACCGGATAGGCTGCGGATTTTCCCAGTCCGCAGAGCGCGGTGGAGGAGATGGTATCCGCCAGCTCCAGCAGCAGCTCGATGTCCCCGTCCTCTCCGTTTCCTTCCACGATCCGCTCCAGAATCGCCAGCATCCGCTTGGTTCCTTCCCGGCAGGGAACACATTTACCGCAGGATTCGTTCTGGGTAAAGTTCATGAAGAAGCGTGCCACTTCCACCATACAGGTGTCTTCGTCCATAACCACCAGGCCGCCGGAGCCGATCATGGCCCCTGCCTTCTTCAGGGAGTCAAAATCCAGGGGCAGCTCCAGATGCTCCTTGGTCAGACATCCGCCGGAGGGGCCCCCGATCTGAACTGCCTTGAAGTCCTTGCCGTCCCTCATGCCGCCCCCGACTCCGAAGATAATCTCTCCCAGGGTGGTGCCCATGGGCACCTCGATCAGGCCGGTGTTCTCAATGTTGCCGGTCAGGGCAAAGGCTTTGGTGCCGGGGCTGTTCTCAGGGCCAATCCCCTTATACCAGCCGGCACCGTTTATGATGATTAAGGGAACATTGGCATAGGTCTCCACATTATTCAATACGGTGGGCTTATCAAACAGACCCTGTTCCACGGTTCTCGGAGGCTTTACTCTGGGCATGCCCCGCTTTCCCTCGATGGAGGCGGTCAAAGCGCTTCCTTCCCCGCAGACAAAGGCTCCCGCCCCACGGTTGATATGGATCTGGAAGCTAAATCCGGTCCCCAGGATATTCTCACCCAGCAGCCCGTATTCCGTGGCCTGGGCAATGGCTGTTTTCAGCCGGCTGACTGCCATGGGATATTCCGCACGTACATAGATGTAGCCCTGGGAAGCACCGCAGGCCAGACCCGCAATCATCATTCCCTCCAGCATTCTGTGGGGGTCCCCCTCCATAATGCTCCGGTCCATGAAGGCTCCCGGATCTCCCTCGTCACCATTGCAGACCACATATTTCTGCGGCTCCCTTTGTCTCTTCACCTGGGACCATTTGCGTCCGGCCGGGAAGCCGCCGCCCCCTCTTCCCCTGAGGTTGGATTCTGAGATTTCATGAATGATGCCGTCGGCCTCCATATCAAACAATGCCTTCTCGAAGGCTGTATATCCTCCGATACCGAAATACTCCGTAATGGAGGTGGCATCGATCTGTCCGCAATGATCCAGCACCAGGCGGGTCTGCTTCTGATAGAAGGGAATCTCCTCCTGCTTCTGATACACCTTATCTTCCTTCCGGCAGGCAAGCCGTTCCAGGAATTCTCCCTGCAGCACCGTCTTTTCTATGATTTCCTCACAGTCTGATAACTGCACCTTGGTATACAGCCATCCCTGGGGCTCGATACGAATCAGAGGGCCCATCTCACAGAAGCCGTGGCAGCCGCTCTTTTTCAGTCCCACGGAATCCTCATGGGGTTCGGGGGTAAGCTGGATGGAGCAGGGGATGTTATGCTCCTTCAGCAGCTCCTCCAGCCGGTCAAAGATCTCCAATGCCCCGGAGGAAACACATCCGGTTCCCGCACATACCAGCAGCTTTTCGGCCTGCCGCTCCAGCGCCCTGATATAGACGGACCGGATCTGTATTAAATCTTCCCTTGTCTTTAGCATGTCATTTCCTCCTTCAGGTCATTTAAAAGCTGTGTTACCTTATCCGGCGTCATGGCCGGGTGTACCTTGTCATTCACTGTAATGACCGGAGCCAGACCGCAGGCTCCCAGACAGGATACGGTTTCAACGGTGAAGCCCAGATCATCGGTGGTTGCCTTTTTCTCACTCAGCCCCAGTTCCCCCCGCAGACGCTCCAGAATTGGAATTGATTTTCTTACGTGGCAGGCTGTGCCGTCGCATACCTTTATAACATATTTCCCCTTGGGCTCCAGGGAAAAGTTCTCATAAAAGGTGGCCGTACTATAGATTCTCGCTTCGCTGATCCCGATTTTCCGGGATAAATAGGGGAAAATCTCTCTGGGAAGATAGCGGTAATGCTCCTGAATTCCCTGTAGAATGGCAATGATTGCACTCTGCTCACAGCCAATTTCATCGATGATGCCATCAACCACCGTAAAATCAAATGTTTCCTTCATATAATTGCCTCCATTCTGCCTTCCGGCAGTAAAATTAATTTATATAGTAAGCTTTTTAGCAAGCTGTTTTGATAAGACAGCCAGGGAACCGGCCAGATTTTCATTCTGGACCAGCACATGCTCCGGAACAGTAAGATGAACCGGTGCAAAATTCCAGACCGCCGACACACCGCTTTCGACCAGCAGATCACAGGTGCTCTGCGCCTCCTCTGCTTCCACCGTAATAATTCCTATGTTAATCTTCATCCTGGAACAAAGTCCCGGCAGCTTTTCCAGGGCATATATCTGTTTTCCGCTTCTCACGGAGCCAAGCCTGCTTTCTCTCCGGTCAAATGCGGCCACGATATCCAAACCGTATTCCTCAAAGCCCTCATAGGACAGCAAGGCAAGTCCCAGATTGCCTGCGCCTACGATGACCGCACTGTCCGCATTATCATAGCCCAGGCAGTGTTCGATATCGGCAATCAGCCTTTTGATTTCATATCCGGTTCTGGGGCGTCCGCCCTGGCTGACCAGCGCCAGATCCTTTCTTACCTGAACATCATTCAGCTTCAGCTCATGGGCAATCATAGTCGCCGAGATATTCGCACCCCCTGTTTCCCCCGCTTCCGGAAGCGCCTTCAGCAAACGAAGGTACACGGGCAGACGCCGAAGAGCCTGGGATGATATTCCTTTATATATCATAGCTGCCGCTCCTCCTCTCATCAAAAATGGAGTGATGCAAAATACAGTCTTTTTTTATAGAAAGAATATACTTTACAGCACCCCATCAGATCATAACTTTCTTCTCTATGTAAGCAGCAAGTAAATAAAAGTTTTTTATACAGGAGGGATTGATCGCGAAATCCCTCCTGTCTGTTCAAATCAATAATCTGTTTGTGTGGCGACACAATTGCACAGTTTATGATTGGAAAGCGATTTACTTGTTTATATTTTAACAATGTTTTTTAATAATGTAAAATTCAAAAACATTATATCGATATTCTATTATCGATATAATGTTTATATTTCTTCCCTCTCCTCTACTTTCCCGTGGATATCTGACAATTTACGAATTGGAATGCATTCGTATGGGGATACCCCAGCATCTTTCAGGGACTCCAATTTCCGTTTTATTAATCGCATCAAGGAATATCGATATTCCAATATCGATATATCTCACCGATTTTTTAATATAAGAATTCAATCCGTACAAAAAAAGCGGAGCTGCCATTCTCCGCTATACGTTTTAATAAAAATATTCTGTTGTAATTGCTTCTTTCCATTAATGATATTCCCGAAAGGAAACCTCGTTCCGGGCCTGGTACAGCTTGTTGACAAAATCCCGGTCAAGCTCCGTAAACTGATATTGCTTCGGATAAATCAATACATCCTTATATCTCTTGCCACGGTCACTGCTCCTTCGCTGTATCAGGCGATAGCGCTCCAGCCATTTCTCCGGTATGGGGGAAACCCACATGTAGGTGGTTGGAACCGTCGAAAGCAGGTCATACTGGCTGCAGCGTTCGTAAACGTAGATGCATTTGGAAGCACCTCCCGGCGGCTCCGCTTTCCCGCTTCCTCCCGGCATCAGATAGGGGATTGCCGTGTCCCCGTGTGTTATCTCCGTATAGGCTTCCAGCTCCTGATTCCCCAGCTTCTCCTTCCTGGCCAGAGGATGCTGCTCCGACATCAGGACCAGGTATTCAAATTCCCAGATGGGTTCAAATTTCAATTGTTTCTCTGTCAGATAATCAATAAAATAATTCTCATACTCTGTCTGATAGCGTATAATGCCTAAGTGAAAGGGACCGTCAATGATATTATTGACCACCTGGATCGAATTGGTCTCCTGAATATTCAGGTTCATGCCCCTGCTGTGATCCAGCCCGGCCACAAAGCTGGTGATGGCATCTGCGATGTAGCTCCCTCGGGGAATGGACACGCTGAAGCTCTGCCGCTCCGAATCTGCCGCATCGGAGAGGGCTTCCATTTTCTCCAGCTGATTCAGCACATTTCTGGCGTAGGTGAAGAATTTGATTCCCTTCTCAGTAGGGGTCACTCCTCTGGAGGTGCGCTCAAAGATAGTAAAGCCCAGATTATCCTCCAGCTCCTTTATTGCTTTGCTGAGGCTGGGCTGCCCCATAAAAAGATTTTCCGCCGCCTGCGAGATGGAGCTTGTCCGTTCCACCTCTATGGCGTATTTTAAATGCAGTGTATTCATATTCTTCCAACTTTCTCAGTTATGCTTAAAACTCCTATTAGAAATGATGTCTGTTTTTAAACCGGAATATTCACTTCCCGCATCTTCCCTTTCAGATGATTCGATAATACGGCAAGGGATGCGCCAAGATTTTCATTCCGTACCAGAATATGCTCCGGCACGGATAAATGGACGGGGGCGAAGTTCCAGACAGCAAGGACTCCGCCGGCCACCAGCTGGTCACATACTACCTGGGCCTGGCTGGCCGGTACCGTTATAATTCCCATGGGTATCTTCATGCGCCGGCATAAATCGCTGATTTTATCCGAGGGCAGCACCTTGACACCATCCAGCTCCGTCCGTGTGCCCTGAGGGTCTGTGTTAAAAACAGCGACAATATCCAGTCCGCAGTTCTGAAAGCCTTCTCTGGCAATGATTGCCCTGGCAAGCGCTCCGGTGCCTACCACCACCGCTTCCTCTACATTATGATATCCCAGCAGCTCCTCCATATGATGAAGCAGCCCCGTTACCGGAAAGCCGGTTCTGGGCTTTCCCTTCTCCGTATAGACAGCAGCAAAATCCTTGCGCACCTGAACCTCATTCAGGCAGAGGAGCTCTGCGATCTTCGGAGCGGAGACGGTCTCCGTCCCCTGATCCTTCAGCAGTCTCAATTGTTGGATATAGTACGGCATTCTGTGCAGAGCTTGTGCGGTGATAGCACTTTTTTTATATTCGTACATACTCATACCTCGTTTATCAGTATTGTTCTATCGATATTATAGTACTGATATTGCCCTCTGTCAATCTTATACCCTCATTTTTCGTCACTATTTGATATCATATATTTCATTATTAAAGTATATTGTGTCAACATTATCTACTAAAATCGGCTTGTTAAACATAATAGCCAAATGATAGTACACCATACCTTCCTGATTAATATTACCATACTCATCTGCTCTGCCCCCTTGAGCGCAGTGGGTAAAAGAATTGTTGTCAAGCAGGATGTTTTTATTAAAGCTTATTTTTAATTCATCATTCAGTTTATCCAGTTTGTTTAATAGGCTTCTAAAATCTGCCTCCTCCGGTATTCTTCCCTGGATATCAATACTGCAGGAAAATGGTGTGATACCCATTTGTTTTATTGTGACATATTTATTATCAACTACTATTTCTTTGTCTAAATAAATTGTTTTCGTATAATCTGCCTGCGTATCAAAGTTAATGGAGACACCCCATTTTCCATAATATAAGATATTAAATCCACTCTTAGAAAAGTAGCCGAATTTATTCAACTCTATTGTATACTGTTTACCCGTAATCACTTCATTTTTAATTACTGTATATAAAATGTTAAATTGATTGGGCTGCAGTTCCTCGTCTTCAATCGAATAGTAATAACGATAGCTTGCATCCTGAAAGTCATCAAATAAGCTTCCGCCTGTTTGATCATTAAAACAATAATTACCCTGAGGGAGAATACCATTATTAATCAAAACAGAATCCAATTGCTTTGCTGTTACCCTCAATATCACTGTTGCCGCATTACCGGTGGAAACAGCGCCGAGTACCTCAATTGCTATTTCATCCGTATCAACTACAAGACCAAATGTACTTGAACTAATCTCTTTATATTGGTCATATCCCATATATACCTGATCATCTGTATTTTGTGAATTTTCTCCCAAATAAAACAGGTGAAAGAAATCCTTGCCTATTAGCTTATCTGCTGCCACCGTAACACTTCCTCCTATAATAAAAATCAGACAGGTGACAGCCACAACCCGGAACCATTTTGATAACACCCATTTGGAAATATTCCTTTTCTTATTTTCCTCCTTCAGGATTATTTCTTTGATTATTGGAAAATGATCGGGTGTACTTTTTACTAAGATATCATTTATTTTTGACAAGATATTAAGCTCGTTCATAATTTCCCTCTCTTTCTAACACGGTTAGCTTGTTAATTGCGTTACTATACTTCCAGCGTACGGTAGAATAAGGTTTTTTTACGATGTCGGATATTTCCTTGTGAGAAAAGCCTGCAGAATAAAGTATTACTATTTCACGTTCGTCCTTTTTCAGTGCAGATAACAGCGTGTTAAGCTCCTGCAGGTGAATTGTTTTCATAAAAGCATCTTCCGATGGAAGCTCCGTATTGAGTTCTACAAAACGTTTGCTATCCTTAAGCTTTGTCAAAGCCAGATTGCGCGCTATTTTCATAGTCCATGCTTTTGCATTTGTACTAGGACGATATTGATACGCTTTATCCCAAATTTTAATAAATGTACTTTGCATAATATCTTCCGCATCATAAGGTGATTTCGTAATGACATATGCTAATCCATATACGGCCTTATTCATTTCCATATAGAATTCCTGTAAGGCGTCCATATCCTTTTTTGAGATCTGTATCATCAATCCATCCATATCTTCACCGCTTAGCAAAATCCCACCCCCAAAATAAATATTATCATTAATATAACATTTAAATAAAGTAAAATGTTTGAGGTGTTTTTATAATTTTATCGTAAGTCATATCGCGTGCAAGATAGAAGACAGCCTACAATTGTATAAGAAAAAGCCCTTGTCAAAGCGGATGCTCCGACAGGGCATATCATAAATTAATAATTAAAACGGATTCGTAACATTCCTCCATTGAGGACTTTAAGCTTCTCCAAACAACATATATTCTATATATAAATCATTAAAATCCGGGTCGTTAGATAAGGTTACCTCATCGGCAATATCGATCAGCCCATGGACATGTTCTACCCACATACTCTCTCCCAATGCCTTGACCGCTCCGGCTAAGGAGCTGTTTCCCACCGGAATGATTTTTTCCTTCAGTTCTTCCGGAAACAGACCAACGGCAACAGCGGCTTCCCGGTTCATCTTAAAACCAAACCCTCCCGCCAGATAAACGTGACCAATTGATTTTCCGGTTATACCATATCGCTTAATCAGTATCTCAACACCAGCCCGAATTGCTGATTTGGCCAGCTGAAACTCTCTGATATCACTCTGGGTAAATCTGATTTCCTTCCCTTCGGTATTCGTTGTCAGTAAAAATCCATTCTTAAAATATTCCTCTGCCAATAAACCGGTCTCATCCATCAGATCATGCCTCAGCAGCTCTGCCACAAGCTCTATGACGCCGGTTCCGCAGATTCCTGTCGGCGGTTGCCCATGAATTGTCTCAAAGCTTACCCTATGTTCTTCCTCTATGCAAACATGACAAATTGCCCCCGGTATACTTCCTGTCCCGCAGGATATATTCCCGCCCTCGAAAGCGGGACCTGCTGCGGTTGAGGTGACCAGCAGCCTCTTATTATTCCCTATGGCCATCTCGCCATTGGTTCCAAGGTCCACCAGCAAATCTATTTCCTGACTGTTTTCAAATCCGCAGGCATATAATCCGGCAATGATATCCCCTCCTACAAACGTAGATATTCCAGGAAATATTCTGGTCCGGCAGGATATGGTTTCTGTGCCTATGATATTCTTACAGGAATCTTCGATAAGATCAATGTTGACCGGCCGAAAAGGAAACACACCCAATGTCTTGCAAGAGTAACCCATCAGCAAATGCCCTATGGTAGTATTTCCTGCCAATATCAATTGTTCCACTGCAGTTCCCGCACAGCCGGAATGTTTAAGTGATTGACAGATCAACTGTTCCAAATCGGTACGAAGCAGCTTTTGCAGGGCCTCCCCCTCTCCCCGGTTCGATGCCCCGATCCGGGATATTACATCCGCACCGTAGCTGCGCTGATGATTCATTGAGGATTCGGAAGCCTGAATCTCGCCATTTTCCAAATTGATAAGCTGGGCAGCAATGGTCGTGGTTCCTATATCTATGGCAATTCCTGCATGTGCTATGATAGCAGGTCCTTCTTTTTTGGTATGGGATGCTATTATTTTTCCTTCACGGCCAAAGTGCTCCACCGCCGAAAAATCCGATGCATCAGTAAAGTGCGCTTCTATGGTACATTCCTCTTGAGGATATGCACGGCAGGCTAAACGCCAGCCCTGCTCCATTTCCTTTTCACGAAAAGCCAGGCGGTCCTCCGGCATAATCTTTAACTCTCCTGAAACTAACCGGATCTTACATTTTCCGCAGGTTCCGTTTCCACCGCACACCGCGCTTACATCAAAACCCTGACGCAGGCAGGCTCTTAAAATATTTTCTGTTTCTTCGCAGTAAATTACGGTTTCTCCGGCCTCAGTTCTTACTTTAATTTTAACTGCCGATATCTTTCTGGCCTTACAACTATGCTGGGGACACTTCCGGCAATCATGCTGAGCCTGAAATACCAACGGATCTTCCGAGAGGATCAGAACATGACAAACAGACTTAACCGGATCATACATGAACCCGGAAGTAATATGCATATTCAATTCGATTTCGGCATTTAAGCTTTCATATGCGGTTTTTTGTATCGACATCGGCAGATCATGGGGTGCTGTCAATCGCTTTTCTATGCCCACCTTTTTTTCTGCGCAGTACACTCTGAGGTGCTCCTGCCACTGTTCCTCCAAATCGAAGAGACATAGATCCGCCATGGCATCAGCCAGCATCCCCTTGACATAATCGCCCCGCTGGAACATTCTGGTCCCCAGATGACTTAATTCTGCTCCCACAGTAGAGATCACATACAGAACTTTGGTTCCGGCCGGATATTCCTTGGTTGCATCCTCTTCCTTAATTTCTCCGATGCCGAATACCGTCCTTCCTTCTACCAGTCTTAGCACCTCCGGTAACAGTTCCTGATATGCTTCTATCATATCATCATAAACGGGACTGTCCGCCTTACAATCAATCATATGAAAGACCATATTGCGGTCAATCGAGACTTTTTCATGCTCAATCTTCATAATATTCCTTTCAAAAATGGGTGCCATACCAAAGCATAACACCCATCCTCATCAATCCATTTACTTAAGCAATTTTCTTGCGCTCAATAACCGCTTTCTTGGCAACCTCCGCACAGCTTGCAGCATCCGCAGTGTAGTAATCAGCACCGATCTGATTTGCAAAGCTTTCATTCACCGGCGCGCCGCCTACCATGATAATGTATTTTTCTCTCAGTCCTTTTTCTTCTAATGCGGTGATCACATCCTTCATATTAGGCATTGTAGTAGTAAGCAGCGCTGACATGCAGATGATATCTGCACTGATCTCTTCCGCTTTACTAATAAAGGCCTCCGCCTCTACATCTACGCCAATATCACAAACCTCAAAACCAGCGCCCTTGAGCATCATGGTCACCAGATTTTTGCCGATATCGTGCAGGTCTCCTTTAACAGTGCCGATGACTGCTTTCCCCACCGGTTCATTTCCAACCTCTATCAGCTTCGGTTCCAAAATGGTGATTCCTGCATTCATTGCCCTTGCCGCTACTAAAACCTCCGGTACAAAAACCTCGTTATTTTTGAACTTGGCTCCAACAATCATCATACCGCTCAACAAAGCCTCATTCAGAATTTTCTTGGGATCAATCCCTTCATCTACGGCTTGCTGTACCAGAACTTTCACCTGTTTTGCCTTGCCCTTTTGTAATAGCTCTGAAATTTCCTGTATGATCTCCATCATCTATCCTCCTGTTCATAGTATTTTCACTTTATATGTTCCTGCAATATAAATAGTATACTCAAAAATTTCTCTAGGTAATTGTAATAATTTTAGATTTATGTAATTTTTTTTGTTCCTTTTATGATTTTGTGATATAATAAAAGCGGAATGAGGAAATGCAAGCTTGCTTGCAATTTCCGATTGGAGCAGCAAGATCATGAACATGGTTTATGTTCATGATATAATAAAGGGGATATAACTTAACTATTATAAAAAGGTGATTTTATGAAATCCTATATTTATACCATCGTAGAAAAAGAAAAGTTGCGCGAAGTCCTCGTCTCCTTTTCGGTTTGTATGGAGTTACCGATTCAAATCCTGGACGAGCGGGGTAATATGCTTCTCTCTGAAGGCGAGCCTTCTGCCTTCTGCAATTATGTTACCCCCTATTTACCGCCTTCCGATACTTGCCGTCTGGTTCATGCCAATGCAGGAAAAAAGGCCATGGAGTTGGGGGAAACCTATATTTTTTCCTGCCACTGTAATTTAAACCACATTGTCTTTCCCCTTATCAACCGTGAGACCTTGTTTGGCTCTGTTCTGGTCGGCCCTTTTTTAATGACCGAACCGGATTCCGAATTGATCATGGAATTGTCGCGCCGCTATCCAGCCCTTTCAACCGGCGCCCTTCTGGATTTATATGAAGACGCCAACCGCCTTCCCGTGATTCCTCCTGCTATGGTTACCCAGATCAGCCGCCTGCTTTACTACCTGTTCTCCAGCTTTGTTTCTGACGCAAAGCAGGAACTGATTATTAATAGTAAAAAGGTTCATCAGCAGTCAAAGATCAATGAATCGATCCAGATGTATAAAACCATGGGCTTGGTAGAAAAAAGCACCTATCCCTATGAGAAAGAAAAATTACTGCTGGCCAAGGTAAAATCCGGTGATAAACACTCCGCCGCAGCGATTCTTAACGATCTCCTGGGCTATGTCTTCTTCTCCCAGGGCAATGGTCTGGATGTAATCAAAATCCGAGCTATGGAGCTTTGCTCCCTGCTCTCCCGATCTGCCATAGACGGCGGTGCGGGCACCAATCAAATCTTGAAAATAAATAATGATTTTATAAAAAACATAGAAAAAGTTAAAAGTATTGATGATCTCTGCTATATGCTGATGGAATCATTGGATGCTTATGTTGAATGCATGTTTACCCGGCTGCCGGCCAAACACAATGATTCTGTCCGCAAAGCCATGAAATATATTTCGGAACATTTTGCTGAACCGATTACTTTGGAGAAGGTGGCTAGTTATGTGCATTTAAATCCTTCCTATTTCTCCTCTTCCTTTAAAGAGGCCTGCGGCTCCTCCTTCAAGGAATATCTGAATATGGTACGGGTGGAAGAAAGTAAACGCCTGCTGGCCCACACGGACTTCCCTCTGGTCAGCATCGCCATTTCCACCGGCTTTGAAGACCAGAGCTATTTTTCTAAGGTATTTAAAAAATATACCGGCATCACTCCCAAGCAGTACCGGGGATAGGAGTCTGGGTGACCGCTTTTTCATACGTTGATGGTCTTTACTGTGCCTTTTTCTTCTCCAGGTAAAATTCTCCGACGGCTTCAAAAAATGCCTCAATATTCTCCCAACTGCTGGCCGGCGGGATATCACAGCCTGAAGAAATCACAAAATTCGGATTAGAGCAGCAGGCCTCCATTATCCTTTTGGTCTCTGCTTTAATCGAAGCCGGTGTACCGTTTCTCAATTGTCCGGCAGGATCGACATTTCCCATTACCAGAGCATCAGAAGGTATTTTATCAATTATATCACTCATTGTAATGGAGTTGCCAAAATGATATCCATAGGCACCGACCCCGATAATGGAATCTACCATGCGAATTACGTTATTGCCGCAATTATGATAGATTACGGCAAAGTTTTCATCCTGCACGGCATCAATAATTTCCTTTACATAGGGTGCGGAGAATTCCCTTGCTAAATCCGGAGAAAGCAACCCCGTAAGAGGTTCTGCCATAACAATGCCATTGGCACCAACCGCTTTATATGCTTTTGCATATTCCGTAAGGAATTGTGCTGTCTTTTTCATAACCGTATGAACCATATCCGGTTCTTCGTAGCAGTTAATCATCGCTTCCGACACATCCATCAACCTCCCGGCCAGGGAAAACGGGCCGATAATTCCCGCCAATACAGGTCTGTCCGTAATCATGCGGCATACCTTTTCGATTGCTTCAATATATTTTCCCGTACGTCCGGCACCAACCTCAGGCACCTCCAGGGCATCCGCCGCGTCCTCATCATCCACAATCTTGCCGATAACCGTTGGAACCTCATCGTCAGAAAAGCGGATTGTTGAACCAAATGCCTCCGCCTCCACCGACAAATCCATCATACTTACCGACGCTCCGGTGGGAACCTTATCCGCTACCAGCTTCATGCCTTTGGCTTGAAGATCACTGTCATTAATCAAATCATTGACCGTAATTTCCATTAATGAAATACATGGAAATGAAAGTACCGGTATTGCCTTTTTTTCTGTTGCATTTATCACTGTTTCTACCCATTGTTTCATGTTCATAGATAATATCTCCCGTCTATATTTAATTGATAATGTCAGCTTACAATTTTTTTAACGGGTTTGTTTGTATTTTTATTAGCATTTTGTAATTAATTTTTGCTTTTGGGTGTGGTGCCTGACACCAGACATGTCTTGCATTAACGGCTTTCCGGCATATTATTAAAAAGCCCTCGTCGAAGCGGATGCTCCGGCAAGGGCATGATCATTAATATATCTACCGATTTCGCATATAATTCCCTACTGACTTCGTGCATAATCCCAGGAATGTCTCTTCCCCGATGGTATTCATCTTAAAAAATACTGCCTGGCTGCCTCCTGAGGTGATGGCACTTATAAATAAATCCTCTCCGGTTCCTGTAATGGTTATATTCATACTTACACGATTTCCTCCAGCTATACTATACCGTTCATAAACCCGGACAGCTACGCGTGAATTCGCCAAGTCAATATCGCTGCCATCCTCATAGCTTACGGAAGAACTGCCCTGGGTAATATCTCTGTGTATCCAATTCAAAAACTCATTAAAGTTCCCCTTTAATCTTTGTTCATATTTAGCCATAATTTGAATCCTTCCTTTCCCAACTAAGATTTAAGTCAAGAAATCCGTTAATTACCATATATTATCAACATTTTTTCTTACTTATGCTACAATATTCTCATGATAACAGGAAAATGTCAATTTTATTGACTTGGATTAAATAAGGCTGCAATGATATTCTTATATCAATGCACTACCGAAGCCTTATGATAAAAATAGCCCGTAAACAATTTCTATCTCACAAGAATCTCGGCAGGTACTTTTAAATCCATAATTTCTGTATATAACTTGCATATTTCATGATGATTCGTATCAACCTGAAGGGTAAGTCCGGCAATTTCATCCAGTAATTGCAAATCCCCGTCGGTCAGTTCCTGATCCTTTATCCCAACCAAACGCCAGCCTTTCCAATCTGACCCTTTACATATCCGCACCAGATACGGAACAGTTTCAACCTTATTTAACGCTGCGAAATCACGGAGTAACTGACCTCTCACAAACCAAAGGCCATGCAGTGAATCAATTCCCCACTCCGGTCTGATCGGGCAGCCTATTCCAAAGCTCTTCGGGTCAGCAGCGCCTCCCCTGCATAGTATCCACGCCTGTCCTGCGGTAACAAATTCATTCTCCTTAAGGTCGCGAGGATTAAATTCATGAATACGCTGCAATAATCCACTATTAACCTGTGTCTGATTGAGAGCCCAGCTGATTACTGAGCTTTGCTGAAACGGATCAAGTTGAGGATCTGCCATTACCCATCTTTCTCCATTCCAATATTCACATACCCAATGATCTTCATATTGACCATCCCATCCAAAATATACTGCAAACCCGCACCTACTTCTTGCCGGAATGCCTTTTGCTCTTAGCAATGCGCACATTAAGGTGGCAAATTCCCGGCAGCAGGCGATTACACGGTTACGCGGATGACGCGGAATCGCGAGATTGCCAGGATCAAGCTCCAGCGCTTTATCCAATAAATCCTCCATACCACCTGGTAAATTGCACTTGGATCTGCCGTCAACCATTCAGTAAACCCCTTATATTTATCAAGACAGGTAATGTTATCCGGCAAGCTATAATATTTTAATACCTCGTTCATATTTTTATGTCCATGCCTTTACCGCACAAACCGCCATGAAAATGCTGGCATGGATCCGGTCCCCCTTCCTTTCTATATTCTATTTCTTTCAACTTCCATTTTATTTATCTAAGACTACATTATGCTTTCACCGGAATCAATAATTGAAAGCTATGAAAAGCCGGATCTTTAAACACTTCTTCATAAACCTCAATATTATCATAATCCTCTATTTCATATCCCAGGCTTTTTGCATAACCAATCGTGCCTGCATAAGCATCCGGCACGTGTGAGAAAATCGCTCCACAACCTGCCTATTGTACCGTCAGCATCCCATTTTGCAGCGGTACATTCCATTCCTATCACTTCAAATCCTTTGAGCGCAGAATACAGAAATTCATCTGACGAATATTCTCTCCTCGCTCTTTCGCTAATAGGGACTGCCTTTTAAGCGGCGGTGCTCCGCCACTTTCTTTATATTTTTTGGGAGACATTCCGTATATCCTTGAGAAAGCGCGCGTGAATACATCATGAGATTCAAACCCATATTCGTACGCAATACAGGCTATTGTCTTATTGGTATTAATTATATCTCTTGCAGCGATAGATAATTTTCTTCTTAGAATATATGCGCCAACGGTATCTCCGGTCAATCTCCTAAACAGCCGATAAAAATGCGGTACTGAAAATCCTGCCGCAGCTGAGATATCATATAGGCTTATATCACCCGCTATATTATCTTCAATAAATTCCAATACTCTTAGCATGCTCTGATCCGTTGGCATCTTGCCTTCTCACCTCCAGATAGATTGTAGCACTTTATGTTGCTTATTTCTCGATGAATTTTATCAAGTTAATTGGAAATGTGGTTTGGGTGGTCCATTGATCATGACTTTAACCCCGGATTGGCTTCCATCGAATTATGGGAACCCTTTGATGAAAGTCCTGCTGATTTCAAAATTACTATATGGTTTCCTATCATAGAAAAGAAATCGTCTTTTCTAAAACTTGAGTCAAAGTTGACTCAAAGCTTGACAACTCCATTTTTCATGATATACTAAAACAGTCATAAACGCCCTAAAAACAAGGTCCTTATGGGCAAAACACAAGAGAAGCAAAAACTCTTTCTCTTATGTTTCATAAACCGTGTGTTCGAGACCTTCCACACGTAAAACAAAACATTCAGAAGTGTTCTTTTATCTAGTTTTATCAGCCTTTATCCTTCCCATGGATGAAGGCTTTTTTAAGAATATGACCTTTCTCTATTTTTATCTGATTTCATCTGATAAATACCGAGTTGAGTCAGAAAATTGAGTCAGAAAAAAGGACTGTTTCCAGTCCTTCTTAACAAAAAGTCTCACTCCATTTTTATAACTAATATATCCTCATGTATTATTATATGATAGAATAATATCAGCAGCCTTATTGTATCTACCAAGATACCCATCCTCTAAGCCTAGCAACTTTTCAACCATCTCTTTGTGTAGAGTTAAATTTAGTGAAGACAAAGTTTCCATAAATGTATCTCCAGATATTCCTTTATTTTCTATGATTAACTTCATTGCATGTTTCAGATATCTTGGACGAGTTACTGGAGTATCTTTATCATATGGCTCCTCTTTAATAAAACCTTTCTGACCTCTCTGCTTCATTAGATATTGATATTGATTCACAGTTATTGCCCCCAGTTGGTGTGCTCTTACAACAAGTGCAGCAGCAGATACTCTATATTTCCTTTTTAATTCCACATAAAACATAAAGTCTGTCCTACCTTTAGACAATAAATCTTTTAAATACATTTCTCTTGGAATTAAAAGTGCACCTGCAAATTCATTCATCAGTTGCTCCATATTTTTATATTCTAATTTTGAAAACTCTTCAATATCAAAGAATCCATCAGTAAGAACATGACCTAATTCATGTGCTGCATTAAACTGTTGCCTAAACGCAGTCCTCTCATGTCCCAGAATAATGATTGGAACCATCTGTTTATTAATAACTTCAACACGACTGTAAGCATCAATATTGTTAGATTTTTCAAAAGTGGAAGAAATAATGACTCCATTCTTTTCCATTGTATCGATTATATTATATATAGGACCATTTCCAAGTTTCCACTCCTGTCTTACGAATTCAGCCATTTCTTCAGGGTTTATTAACCCACTATACTCTGACTTGAATTCAGGAAAATTGATATATCGTTCAATTGCTTCATATATTTTAGCAAGCAGCTTTACTTTTTCAATTTGAGCATTTTGACTCTTTTTTGAGGTCGACAATAATGATCTGAAATAAGTATAATTAGTTGATTTATTTAGTATATCCTCTTCATAAAAATACTCTCTTGGAAAGCCCAATAAATTACAAAGACTAAATATATTCTCCGTCTTTGGAACAGCTTTATTATTTTCAAATTGTGATATAGCCTGATTAGTTAATCCGATGCCTTCGGCCACCTCACCTATAGTCATTTCATTATATTGCCTCGCAGATTTTAATCTTGCCCCATTAAAAGAAGATTCTAATCTATACATAGCTAAAACCTCCTATATTATCACATTAATTCTTTTCTTCCTTTTTGCTTATATCCTCTTTTTCTGAAAGAGCAACATCATTACTTATTGGAATTACATTGTCTTGTTTTGCTGTTAATAGAATTTCAGTATCTTGAAGTTCAATGTCATCAAATTCATTTTTATATTCATCCATATCGTAATCTGTACCAATAAACTCTTTCCATGATTCTGTATAAACTGAATTCAAGTTTTCAACCGGTATCTTACATTCAATATCTATTACTTTACCTTTTTCTTGATTAACTAATACCAGAGCATACATTTCTATGTCACCTTTAATACTATAAACCATTTCATTCAGCAACTCCGCTAATTTTTGTTCAGCTTCTTCGTCAATTATTGTTTTCTCTAAACCAAAACTCATTTGCTCATATTCAGGTTCATAAGTACCTAACAATTTACCATTTAGTCTACTCAATACATTACAATAATGAAATAATTTATTCTCCGGCTTCTTATTTTGTAGATTAACGAAATTCTTGTACCTCATATATGTATATAAGAAATGAGATGACTCATCATATACATATAAAACTTCCCAAAGGCCTCGTAGTATTTTATTTACTTGATAACCTTCAGTTTTGAAATGCTTTTCTATCTGGGTAAATATACGATTCCATATAGATGCACCACGTCCATTATGCGTTGTAGTAGGATGTTCTTTTTCCAATTCAAAATGCTCATAATATCCATCTTCAAATGATTGAATAATAAGCCTGATGTCCTCTTGTTTAATAGGGATCCTTGTGTTATACTTCATATGATATTTTCCTTTCTAGATATGATAATGTAATCAGCTAATTACATATTACCATATCTAGAAAAAATATCAAGTACTTTTCTGTATATAGTTTTTTTTCCTATATAATTGTATGAATGTATCTTAAAATACATTTTACATAATAGTATTCAACTATTGACTAATATAATACGTTATAACCCACCTAAAAAGGACTGTTTCCAGTCCTCTTTCCCTAAAACGTCCCATTTAGCTTCTCCATTTCTGCAATTCTTACATCTTCCATTACATGAGCATATAGATCCATCGTTATAGCTAGGGTTGCATGCCCAAGCAAAGTTTTTAAGGTTTGGGGTTCTATCTTATTTTCTATTGCCCTTGTTGCATATGTATGCCGAAGTGTATGGCAACCAAAGTGTGGAACTTCATAACCTGCCTTTTTCATTTTTTCTTGTATTTTATTTATTTCACGTGTTACTCTATATCTTGAAATCAGCTTCCCATCTGGTAAACTGAATACATAATTGCTTCCCTTTCCCATTCCTGTTTCATCTGCTATTACCTTTAACTCCAACATATAATCCAGCAAGTCTGAATTCATGGGAATAGTACGCACGGAGTGTTCTGTCTTAGCCATATCTGTATAATATCCCTGTCTTTCAATCCATATCAGTGTATGGAAAACATATAGTTTCTTTTCAGCAAAGTTAATGTCTTGCCACTTTAACGCTTGCAGCTCGCCCCTCCTTAATCCTGTCATAAGTGCCACTCTCAAAAAACCATGTAGATAACTTTCTTTTGCATATTCTAAGAATACCTGTTGGATATCTTTTGCTAAAGCAATTATCTTCTTTTTGGGTTTTCCCTTTGGTATTTCTGCATAGATAACAGGATTAAAGTCAATTATTCTGTTTTTTATTGCCTTAATAAAGCATCCATTTAATGTTGCATTTACAAGCTTTATCATCCCTTGTGAAAAACCCCTGTCATCAAAGGAATTATATAAGTCCTGTATGTCAGATACAGTAATATCTTTTAAACTCTTCTTTCCAATTCCCTCACGTATATAATAATTATAATGTCTCCGATAATTTTCATAGGTTCCAATCTTAACTGTTTTTAACTTGTATTTTTTCAAGTACAAATCAAACCATTCATTTAAAGTCTTATCTCCTGCTTCTACGTCTTTACCCTCCTTCAAATCTTTTCTTAACTGGTTTAATGTCCTCTCTAGTCGCCCAACATTAGTATCATAACGAAAATAAGGCTTACCTTTGTAAGTCACTCTGCCAAGGTACCTGTTTTCATTGATACGTGGGGTAATCCCCTTAGGTAAATTCTCTGTTTGTAATTTTGTTTTCTTTGCCATAAAATTTCATCCTTTCAGTTTATTCGGGGAGGCTACAGTGAACCTCCCCATTGTTAATGTGCTGCTCCTTTTATTTCGTCAAATCTTCTCTTAACTGGTTTAATATACAATCCAACCTTCCAACATTGGTATCATACCTAATGTATGACTTCCCATTATATGTAACCCTTCCTAAATATCTGCCCTCATTGTTACGATAGCTAATTCCCTTAGGTAAATTCTCTGTTTGCATTTTTGTTTTCTTTATCATATAATTACATCCTTTCAGTTTGTTCGGGGGAGGTTACCATCGAACTTCCCCCTTGTCAATAGTTTTAAGTGGATATTTTTTACATAGATATTTTTTCTATGTATTTTTCAATTTTAGTTTTATAGAACCATACCCTGCGTCCTACATATACCCTTGCCCTTGCTTCTTCAGCTACCACCATAGCTGTTTTATAACCACAGTTCAGCATCTTCATAAGCTGCTCGGTATTAATCGTCAAGGCATCTTCTTCATTGCTATATTTTGTCTTTCTCAATGAAAATCCCCCCTTGCACTTTTTCTTTAGCTTGCATACTCAAAACTCCTTTCATGTTTTATACCAGCTAATAGGGAAGAGTTGAAATTATACGCATATACCCCCTTTTAATCAACGCATATAAGGCCTTAACATTTTTTGTGCATATTTTATACATCGTTCACTATTCCATGTGCATAAATACCAATATATATAACGTTTCACTTCTATATACTAATTGTTTTGTACAACTAGTAGCCATTTTTATATTAAATTTTCTTACATATTGTACATTTTATGATGTTTATTTACTTTTATTACGCATTATATATTGTTATAATTTAGAATCCCATCTATGCCTTTCATGGAATCTATTTATATATTTCCACGTCACACCATTTACCACTTCCCATAAATTGTAAGCTTTAAATAACACACACTCTTATTTACTCCCTTCCAAATTTCCTCATACCCCTACCTATATATTTTTTCTGAGAACCCCCTATTTTTAACCCTTTACACCATTTTATATCCCTATCAAAACTTTTATTTTTCTATTTTGTTATATAACTAAAATCAACATTCCTTTCAGTCAAAATCCCCTAGTATTTTACATCTCAACGTATCTTACAACTTGTCTCACTTTCCACCACTCCACGCTCATATCCATTACTTCACAAAGCTAACAGCACCCCTTTCTCATATCAGCCTATGCTGTTACCTTTAAACTCTATAAACATTCTTTCATAGAAGCATTCCATCCAACATAACACTGATGCAATCTTGGATTCACTAGCTTTGCTTTTGCCTAAAATCTATGCATAATTATACAAACTGCTGATATCCCTAAGCAATTTCATAGTACCTTATGTTTCAACTATTTTTATACTGTTTTTCATAAATATCTTAAGCCGACATCCTGTTTACACCAGTTCACAGTCTGCCCTAAATTACTTCTATAAAATCTATTTTGATTTATAATCACAACTGCCTATATCAGAAACATCCTTTCTTACTTTTTATGCCTATCAGAAAAGACCTTTCTTTGATTGCCCTTTCCATGCTTAAAAATATATTTCCACCTCTTCTGCACAAAAAAAGAACAGAACCACCATTCCAGTTCTGCTCTCTATTGTTTCAATACTTTTTCTATAATCTAGGCTCCATGATACCTTTAATATAATTCTCGAATAACTTTGCTTGGTTTTGGATTAACTCACTGTTTCTAATGTTACCAGCTTCAGGAATAACATGAAACTTAGCAAGTACCTGTCTATTACTTCTTAATACCACTACCCCGGTCAATCTCCCCTCGTCTAAAACCTCAACGTACTTAAATTTTCTTTCACGTACCATACAACACACTTCCTTCCTGTTAATATATATCCATCTGTTCCAGTGTTTCACGTACTGTCATTCTGATAAGCTGAACCAATTCCTTTTTGCTGACTACAAATCTTTCATTCTGGCAGAAACAGCTACTTTCTGTGTCTGCCAACTGATCCTCATCAGTATTTTCCAGATCCAAAGTACCAAAATCATCAATAAAAAAATCACTATACCTGTCATCCATACAATTTTCTCCTCTCCAATTTTATATCCCATCTTCATTATTAAGCAGTTGGAAAGGCTAACTGTAAAACATACTGCACTCTTAATTTATCCTATACTCAAATACCTTTTATAAGTCAATCATCTCATCCGGCAATTCATTTTCCACCACAATGTATCTGTTGTTTTTTTGTCTTGCCCGAATCAGTTTATCTAAGGTAGGACGTGATATATTCAACTCTTTTGATAACGCAGCTTTATTAACTTCCCTATGTATATATCTATTATAATGCTCTTCAAAATTGGGGACGTAAATTGCCTTTCTGCCTTTGTATTTCCCTGCTTTCTTAGCATTTGCAATTCCTTCACGCTGCCTCTCCAGCATAATGTTTCTTTCAAATTCATTAATAGCAGCTATTATTGTAAGAAACAGCTTTCCTGTAACACTGCTTGTGTCAATTTTATCTTTGTCACTGACCAAATGAATTCCCTTGCGGTTTAGCAGTTTCACCAAATCAAGCAGGTTTCCTGTATCACGTGCAATCCTCGAAAAATCCTGTACATAAATCGTGTCGCCCTCCCTCGCAAATTCCAACATCTTCTTTAGTTCTGGTCGGTTCATATCTTTTGCACTGATTTTCTCTGTAAACCATTTGTCAATACCATATTGCTTTAATGCTTCTAACTGCCTGCTCTCATTCTGTTCTATTGTAGAAACTCTTACATACGCTATATTCATTTCTCCATCCTCCTGTAAAAATAACCTCTTAACATCATTTACAAACTGTAAAATTAGTTCAAATTCAAGTTAAAATTTACGCAATTTCCAACCCTATTTTTACGAAAGGATAGACCATACCCTAAATTAACTCCCATAAAATCCCCAAACGCAAAAACAGGCGATACCTGTTACAGTACCGCCTGATAAAAAGGGAATTATGTTGAGCTTAATTGCTCCTAGAGTTTTTCAATTTTATTGGTTGCTCTGTAATACTTATAAACACTGTCAGAAAGTATGTCCTCATTCTGCAATACTGTCCGATTCACGTCAATAACCATCCTCTGTAATTCAAAACCACGATAGCTGCATCCATAATCTAAGACTAAAATAAGTTCATGTACACTGCAAGGTAATATATAAAAGTCTGTACCCATGGCATCAGCAAACTCCTTTATAATAGGATACAACATAACGATAGCACCATTCACACCAATCGAATGGCTTAATACATACATGATACCTCTGCCTTCTTCTGGTACAGTACTATCCAATAATTCTGCATATTCATCACTACCCATTTCCTCTGGTGCTATCATGCTGGTAATTATTTCATTCATGTTTCTAAGAGTAGCAGGAAAATATATTGTAGAATTGTGCAAAGCACATTCGTACAGCCTTTCTATCGTAATGCCCCAACTATGAAACAATGAATTTTCAATCTGATAGGAGCATACACCCTCTTTGGTACTTCCAACTAATACATAAAACGTAACTGCCAGATCGTCATATACCCTTTTATGGGGTACTCCCTGTAGCAATTCCCTGTTCATATCATAATTAACCAATCGTAACACCACACTTCTTCTGATACCATCCCAAGTAAAATCATCTGTAATCATTGGCAATCCTTTGTTAGAGTTCCTATAAACCTGTAAGATATCTTTTACAATGCCTGTAAAATCTTCTTCCTCCTCATATTCCCTATAGTAATCATTCAGATAAATAGTTGGTGCTACTTGACTGCCAACGCACCGAATACATAATCCCAACAAATTCTTGCCATTATTTTTAATTACCCTTATTAACTTTACGTCATATAAGATGCCTAATTCCTCGCTTACAACTGTTTCCACTGCTTCTCCAAACTCTTTCAGACTTAATCTATCAAACATAATTTATATTCTCCTTTATAAAAAGTTGGAGGGCATTATCACAAAGATAACACCCTCATTTATCAGTACCCTATTTAATTATCCGTCAATCTCTCATACATGGAATTTAAGGTTTCTTTCAGAGACTTTAATTCACTGATTGCTTTATAATCCTCTTCCTTAATATCCGATACACTGATAGTAGCTACCTTTTCCAGATTATTTCTCGTAACCTCAATAAACTGCACCAGTTTACTTAATAATCCACTGCCAGAACCAATCTGATACGATCCTCTCTCCAAAGAAAGAATACTTCCATTATTTATCATGCCACGAAGAACATTGATTACTGTAGCTTCTGTAAAACTCTTACCAGAACGATTTGTAATATAAGCTACAATCTCACTCTTCTTATGACTTTCCCCATCTTTTAAGAACTCAAGAATATAATACCTTGCTTCTTCACTGTCACTTCTAAATGTTACAGGAGTAACAACTTCCTTATCCTCATGGTTATCTGATAAATCCTCACTGAAACCCTGTATTTCTTCCTCTGCACCAGTACTGGTATCCTCCATGTTTACCTCTGCATCTACTGGCTCTTCGCTGTTATTTTCTACTGTATCTACAGGAACTTCTTTCTGTATATCTTCTTCAATAAAAGTATCATTTTCCAATAAACCATTTTCCTCAACTGCTCCTGCAATCTCTACCGGCTCTTCCTCATTTACCACATCTGCTAAAACAACTTCCTCCGGTAATACTACCACTGCTGTTTCCTCTACTTTAACTCTTTTTCTTGCCATGTCCATGCTCTCCTTTTTCGTATTAATAAATTTTATACTAATACTATAACGCTGTGGCTATCGGCTGTCTGTAGTGATACTGCAAGGTGTTTTATCATGGAAATGTACGAAGTGCCGGACTTATAAACCAGCACTTTTCAGCCTTCTTCTGACCGTCATATGGTTTACCCCTAATTCATCAGCTACCTTCTGAATATTATGATATTTAGTATATAACTCAACACATTTTTCTACAGATGCATGATGTTTGTACGCAATTTTATAGCCATTCTTAAGTTTTGTTTGATAATCTATAAGCTTACTCAATCCTTCCAACGTGCTATTATCAGGTGATGTTGCTACATTATTCATAATTTTATCTACATCCACCCCTAACTCCTTAAGTTTATTGGATAACCGAATAACGGCTATCCCCTTCTTTTTACTCTCTCTTTGAAAGAACAAGGTACAGTCCATCAAATCGTCATAGTCCTCAAATATCTTTTCCAGCTGACATCTCTTTTCCCAGTCCTCCCCCTCATCATTCTTAATCTCTGACATCATGTACTCGATAAACTCATTACTTAATTTCATTGCCACTCTGCCCCCTTCACACTGTATGGATTAAAATCCAACGTTTTTGTTCACAAATAATTATTTATATAACCATATATCTTACTGTTATTATTCTGGCAGTTTCTTTCATACAGAGAAATTTCACAATCCTTTTGCTTTTGCATAGTACCATTTTCCAATGTTACCTTTCACAAATAATTATTTTTATAACCTTTCGCTAAAAGCATATACCTATTTTTCTACAAGCCGGATTATAATAAGAAAAAGAAATCACTTAAACCCTATCCAGTTAAGCAACTTCTTCTACTGTACATATCGCTACATTCTATTATGTATTTCATTTTTACCTTTTGTTCTATAAAATAACTACTGCCTACGTTGCTATTTCTAATGTTTCCATGCAGTCTCCGCAGATTATGTATACCTCTTTCGTTGCCCTTACTGATAAACCACAAACCCCACATACATATTTACGAGTACTACATTTCTTTTTCACTGGTTTTACTACTCCATCTGTACCGATAGGCTTATTACCATCTGCACCTCCAGTAGTTCCAACTGGTATTACATAATCCTCCCGATAGATAGGAATATCCACCAATCCATTCTTTTTTACCCAATCTATCAACATAATAGATGGTGTTGTCAACGTCCAACCGTATTGAGGATGTTTTTGAATGATTAAATCGCGTTTCTCTGCTTCTTGCTTAAAGATTTTATTATGATACACTCCATTGCTACTAACGTCCTTTATCCCTCTGCTAAAGTTATGCAGATGAACCGATTCATGCATAAGGGTAGCAACAATATTTTCAATAGGACGTGCCATATATTCTGCTGAAATGTTAATCTCATGTTGCCTTTCCTCAACCTTACACCAAACACGATCCAAACTAAAATGTCCAAAAGTACCTGCCTTTTTCTGTATGGTTATTGTGACATCTTCAAGCTCGTTATGAAAGTAATCCTTATTCAATAAACTGTATATCTCTTTCAAATATTTTGCAGCTGTAGCATAATCAATAATTACACTCTCCATAACCCTGTACCTCCAATCTAAAGTGCATTTATCTATTATTTCTTTCCTCTGAAATACACTTTATTATTTAATTTAGAGTACGTTAGATAACAGGCATAGATTAAATCATAATCCCCTACATAATCCCTTATATACCCATTTTACACCCTTTAAACCCATACCCTCATACCTTTCCTATCAAAATCTATCCTCCAGAATATATCCAGTTATTTACATCATGTATACCAATTTTTATAACTAGTCAGACCTTAAAATTCTTCTAAGTAATACCCCTCTATTCCTTAGCAAATTTTATTAATCAGCCTGTCCTCATAAATACATATGAAAGAATTGGATTTTAATTATTGTTGAAAATGACATCCTCTGCAATTAATAATTCCCTACCAGTCATAGTCATAAATCTCTTCCATACTTTTTGATAAGTTTAATATAACTTCTTACAGGGTAATACCAGCAAATCTTTTTATGTCAGATAAACCTATCTTACTTTTATCCTCTCCTTATTCTCAATAAGCACATATCTATATGTAACAGCCCCATTTGTTTTCCAATACAAAAGAGCATAAAAATAAGACCTATATACCGAACTAGTGTATAGGTCTTATAAACTCTTAGTTATAATGCTTTTCCGTCTGCTTGTGCTATTGCGGAATTGATTAGCATTATCATGGCTTCATCATAAGTTATATATTTAAATAAATTTGCATTTCCTTTACTATCTTTCGTTAAAACTCCAAGCTTGTAAGCTGCCTGCACATGAGCATCTGTATCATCTCCAAGCTTCTTATATTTTAGTTCTGCCCTTGACGCTTCATTCTGTCCTTTCCCATATGCCCCTTTACTTTTATAAAAATCTGATGTTCCATAATCACTCTTATCTATATCTTTAAATATTCTAGCTGCATCCATATTATTTCCATCTTGTCTAGCCTCATCTATGTCTGCACCAAAATATCTTCCCATTATACAGGTTATAAATTCCAATCTAGTCATATTAGTTTGCATTTCTTTTTTAGTTAAAGGTTTTTCATTAAAATCATTAAACATATTATATCCATAAGCCATGCTGACATTAGGTAATCCTGTATACTTACCTTCTACACTACCAAAATAGGAGTCAGGATGCATAAATCTGTTTATTAATGTGCCTGCCTGTTCTCTACTCAAATACGTTGTAGAAGAACTATCATAATCTAGTAAACCGTCCTCTCTATTTAATATCCCATAATAAGTAAACAGTCCCACATATGGAGCTCCTTTATCACTCTCTTTTTGTATTAAACCATTCTCTACTGCTATTTTTGCTAATTCATTTCTTTGCGTTTTATTTGTTAAAGCTTTATATACATCATCCTTATAGGTTATTGTATGCCATAAAGACTCCCTTCCAGGATGCATATAATTTACTCCATGTATATTAGTTTTGACACTAGGTAACACGAATAGGCTTTTTTTACCCAAATAGCTGTCTAACGCTTGCCCTAACGCTGGATTCTGTTCTGACCAATATTTTGCTGTATGATACCATTTGCCAACTCTGCCATCGCCCGGTTCATCATTAAGATAGTATGCTACATGGCTATAATATGCTCTCCCATCTGCACTATGTCCACCACGATTTACAAGGGTCATTGTAACTGGATAAGTTATGTCATTGACTTCTTGGTAAAATTTTGTATTACTTATGCCTATCTCTAATAGCTCATTACTAATGTCCTCATATAGGTACTTAAGTGTTTTACCTTGATATTTTATAGTGCCATTTCTAATCTCCCAATTTTTAAATGCATTGCTACTACTATTACTACCGTTTGTACCTGTTGTCTTATTACTTTTCTCTTGTCTCGACTGTGCCCGTTCTAATAATATTGGATTTACAGTCTTTGCAGAAGTATCTTCAGCACTTACAATCGCTGGCACTGTTTGACCCAAGAGCATAGAAACAACTAATGCTAATGTCAATAATCGTCTTTTTATTTTGTCACAACACTTATTCATTGGTATCCCCCATTCTATGAAAATCCTACTTCTTTATCACATATTTATACGTTGCCACAGGACTACTTTGAAAACCATTTCTAACAACCAACACTTTTAATGTTGTTGATTTTTTAATAGATAATGCCTTCGTATAAGCCTTAGATTTTGTAGTCGGCTTAGTTCCATCCGTCGTATAATATATTTTTGTATCAGGAGTGGCACTGCTTAATTTCACAGAAAAACTCTTTTTATATGTACCTGCCTTAACATTCGCTGTTACTTTGGACAACTGGAACGCTTTTGTATTTGTCTTAAATATTGGATATCCTTTGTTAATCCCTTTAACAATCTGCCAGGTAGACTTAAAATCCCAATCCTTAAAATTCGTCTGCTTTTGCATCTTAGCTTCATCAAGACTAGTTGCTGTCGCATTTGCCGCCATGGTATTATCTCCGACTCCTGCAATTTCACTGTTAAACTTTATCTTCTGACTGTTATTTCTTAAATAATATGCCCTATAAATATAAGCATTTGTATCTGCAAAGCCTACTACACCTCCAATCTTTGAATTATCAGATTTTTCCATTTTGCCAGAAGAATAGCTGTTAGATAATTTTCCATTTAAATAACCTGCAATTCCACCAAGATAATTATTAGTAACTCCTTCAGAGCTTTTATATGTACGCCTATAAAGATTTCTAGTTGTTGCTATTCCATCAATTTTACTTGTACTAAAGCAGTTTTCTAATTCTACTTTCTCGTCTACATAGCCAACAACACCACCAACATAATTATTTGCTTCCATATAGTAGTACATGTTTTGATCAAACTTTAAATGTACATTACTACTAATAGCTTCACCGACACCAAACGATTCACTAATATTGACCGGGGTTTCCTCTGGCCACATACCAGTCTTTCCAACTATGCCACCTATGCTATTTGTAATTTCCAAGTGCCCTTTGCTGTTTCGGCTATTAAGAGTATGTTCATTATTGTTAGTAATATTTATGTTTGTATAACAGCGTTTCACACTAGTTCCATTTACAGCCCATCCCACAATTCCTCCAATGGTATTACCGGATAATACAAATGTGTCTGTAGTATTATAATATTGATATTGTTCAATTCTATCAACTGCTATAGTTCCGCTGACATTACAATTCTCAATTATTGTATTAGTGGCAAATCCTGCAATTCCTCCAACAACATATTCCATGCTATTATTTAACATATAATCTTTATTCTCAACAATTTTATATGAAATATTTTGCAAACTTAAATTTCTAACAACAGCATCACCTGTCGCCCCAAATATCGCACCATATCCGTTTTCACTGTTTCTGGTAATACTTAAATTTCTAATTACATGACCATTTCCATCCAATACTCCAGTAAATTCTTTTATAGTCTCCCAATACCCATACGATGCCATATCAATATCTTTTGTCAGATAATACTTAGCCGTTGTATCATTCGCTATATTTGCCAATTCATCCGCTGTTGATATCGGTATGTATCCATCAAATTTATTCTCTGCCTTTACGGTACTGCTTATTGGAATACTAATAAACATGAATACTAAAATTAAAAATGCACTTAACAATCTTCTCATAAGAATCCCTCTCTATCTTTATTTTCACTATAAAATGTCATATTCACTTATAGTTAACTCCACCTCTTATTCTACTGCTTCATTACCCCTTACCTTTTGCAAGTAAATATTCCACTTTGTACCATATTACCACATAATTGTTATCGTTTCAATGATAAAGTTGACTAATAGTCATATTTATATCAATATTTTACCGATTATTCTAACCAATAGTCATTGCTATCCATGTAAACTATTAGTGGAAAGTAGGTGATTATTTTTATGCTCGGGGACAAATTAAAAACCCTTCGTATCCAACATGGTTTAACTCAAGTTGAAGTAGCCGAACGTATCGGTGTATCAAAGTCTATTATCAGCTATTATGAAACCTCTGAAAGACAGCCAAGCTATGAAGCACTCATAAAGCTCGCCAGTCTGTATAAAGTTACTACCGATTACTTACTTGGCATAGAAACTAAAAAGACCGTTGAAGTTACAGGATTAAGTAAGAAACAAGTGGATTTAGTTCTTGCCCTAATCGATACCTTCAAGCACCCTTAAACTATCACTTGTTTATTGGTGCTTATTTTTTACGAATCCTCAATTAAGACTTCTGCCACCTCTTCCTTTTCTACTGTTTCTAATACCTTCTGTAAATGTTGCTCCACTTCCTCCATCTGTTTTCTTAATACATACAATGAAGTAATTACATGATCCATAGTTACTGTTGTGGTATGTTGAAATGCTATCCAAAACAATTCCGCTATCTTACTAATGTCATTTACTTCAATTACCAAATGCTGTAATTCATCCGATAGTGCCATAATCCAACCTCCTCCTTTTCTAAATTTGGGTGGTTATTGTACCGCTACTATCTTATTTATGCAAGGCAATTCTTTCGCTGAATAAACCCTTCTTAACATATAAGCCAATAATCTCTATTACTTGAATCTATCTATATCTTCTCTCTGCCATTTTTCCTATACTAAAGTATACAGTGGTTATCATTAATTTATCTAATCTTCATCATCAGAGCATATCTAAATATTACCTCTGCCATTTCCATATATAACTCCGTGTAACTATTCCATACTTATATCAGCATACTTCCTACATCTAAAATGCACTTTAGAATTATTAATATAGCAGTATATCTTCTCCTACTGTCACTTTAGTACCTTAACAATTCCGTACCCCTACTCCTTTTTGGTATATCATAGTTTTTTCATTAGACAATAATAAGTACAAATCATGCTGATTTTTCCGTCCTACTATAAAATGGTACAAGAGTGTGGTTGTTTCAAAATGCAATTCTGTCCTTATAAATGTTTTAACCCATAAAAAAAGTACCTATACCAACGTATAGATACCTATAATCCCTATGTATTCAATTCTCATTACGCTACATTACACCTTTATACGCATACCAACATCCTTTTATAACTCCAAAACATTTTGTGGTTACCCCAAATGAGAATGTTGAGAATTTGAGAATTCTATATTTTATATTTTTTACTGCCCTTATATTATCATAAATAGTCTGCTTTGTCTATTAATAATTAAGCCACAGAACCTCCGTTCTTTTCTTTGCCCCTACTCCAACCGTTGTAACAGTTTCATACTCTATACTTCTCCAACCGGTACTGTTATTTAAATAATTGTCATACAGATGTGTCCTATCCCTATAATTGCTTAACAAAATCTTGCATTCTGCATATTGTATCTTTTTCAAAAATTCCTCATGCTCCGTATAGGTCCAATAGTTTTTATACACTGCTCCCGGATTATAATCCTCTTTCAGCTTGATATAAGTATCAACATCCTCTTCTGATAAATAAGTTGGGTCACAGTACAGCATGACTCTTTTATCATTTAATACTGTATCCTCCCCATCATCGAAAAATTCCATCGCATCTTTTGCATAAATTTGTACCCCACTTAACCGGTCATTTGCCTCCAGTAACCTATCAACAGTATTATAATAAGCATTCTCACTCTTAAACCGATAAGCAGTAAAATATTTACCCATGGAATCCCTTGACATCTGGTAAACAATGAAAGTAGCTGCTGCATGATGTATCTTATCATACCCCCGTTTATTCAAAGCATCTGCCACTGTTACATCACTCAGGTTTTCATGGCTTTTGATCGATAAATATTTATTAACTAATGTAACTGCCTTTTTTCTTTCCTCCTGTGAGATACCTAATTTACGCAATGTCCTTTCCACATGAATATCATGGGGAGACTTATGGAATTCTCCCCATAAATCAAGGTTGTACCTGTCCTCAATCTGGCTAATATAATCAATCATCTGCCTTTTTATCTCGCCGACTGCATTATCCTCTATTTCATTCCGATACGCTACCGCCCATTCAAACCATTTCTTAGAGTACTCGGTTTCATATAAGAAATTCATAAGCTGTCTGGTGGCTGTTCTATCGGTCAAGGTTGTAAATAACGCCTGTATCCCTGTACTTAAATCATTCATAACTTCATAGCTATGCCTTGGCTTATTTAATAGAGTTCTGGCACCTCCACCAAACGGCTCAATATAAATATCGGTATTCTGATAGTCCAATAAATCCACTATTAGGCTATTCATTTTTGCCTTGCCACCATAATATGGTATAACAGAGAAGACCTTATTTTGCATGTTCCTTTTTCCCCTCTACTGCCTGCTCTTTCTTGTCATTATCAACACTGCTGTTATTAATGCTGTCGATTATCTCCTTTACCCTGTCGGAATCAGCATCTATCGCAATGTAATACTTTTGATCAGTATGCTTATATTTCCCTCTGCCACGGCTGGCAATCATAATCTCCTCCTGTATGAGTGAGTTTCTAAATGTAATCATGTTCTTATACCCACCAAACTCCTTGTCAAAATCTGCACTCGGTATGAGATATAATTGCTTTTGACCTTGTTTATCTTTATTAATAATTGTTACCTTAATATCTTTTTCTGCAATATAATCACAAATATATGACAGCTTAATCTCATCTACCAGGTCTGTTTGTTCCACAGGTATGTTAGAATAATTGTTTCTTATTATCCTTCTAATATCTGCTATTTCCTGCCTTCCAAGTTCTGTACCATAATCAATAAGTTCTATCAGCTTTTTATCCAAATCAGACAGGCTACTGCATATACAGCCATTATAATCAGACTTTTCCTTGCCAAACTTTATGTTATAAATTTCAATTCTGATTTCTTCCTTAAAAGTGTCTCTATCCTTCAGCCTTACTACTTTTAATTGCAAGTACCTATGATAAGATATCTTGCTTGTATTCATCGTCTTAAATTGTCTTGTAACCTTTTCCAATGCCTGTCCCAGTTCCTCTTCCTCCACATAGTGTATGCATCGGATATCAAAGCCTTCCGAATACTTTTCATCAATCTCCTCTACAATATCTATTTTGTGATTCCCATACACACCACTTTCTAAGTCCTGTAGCTTCTTTTTCCTTCTGTTATCTGCCTGTCTTGCATACTTTGAAAATATTTCTTCACGTGCCTTTTCTAATGTATCAAGAATACTATCCGCTGTTTCATTTTCCTGTTTCTCTACAATTTCTTTATAGTCATTTTGTTGCTCTATACCTGCAATTTCTGATGTATAAAAAGAATTTATTTCATCCTTCTTTTTCTCAAATCTCTGCAAATCCTCCTTGCTAAGTTCTTTTTCAAAAGTATGTACTTTTAAAAATACTATGTTTAAGCACTTTTCTGTTTCTTTCATTGGCAGCCTCCTTATGTTTTTCTTTTGTAATAATGCATCCTATTCTTATATTATAAATATCTGCCATATGTTAATCAACCAAAAATGCTTTTTTTATCTGTTTTTATCTCCTTTTCCCCAAACTTGAGTCAAAAGTTGAGTCAAAGCTTGACAACCTCCATTTTCATGATATACTAAAAAGGTCGCAAACGCCCTAAAAACAAGGTCTTTGGGCTATAAAAACCGTGTGTTCGAGACCTTCCACACGTAAAACAAAACTAAAGGAGAATAAGAATGAACAAAACAAAGATCCAATTCATCACGGAGGCTGCTATTATTGCGGCCATCTATACTGTACTGGTGCTGGTATTCCAGTTCAGTTCCTTCGGCCCCATCCAGTTCAGAATCGCAGAGGCTCTGACCATCCTTCCCTACTTCACTCCTGCTGCCATCCCCGGCGTAACCCTTGGCTGCTTTCTGAGTGCTGTATGGTCCGGTGCACATGTTCTGGATATGGTATTCGGTTCCCTGGCCACTTTGATCGGAGCCATTCTATCCTATCAATTAAGGCGTCATAAGTACCTGGTACCCATCCCTCCCATTGTGGCCAACGCATTGATCATCCCCTGGGTTCTTCGGTATACCATTGTTTCCAATGATTCTATCCCGTACATGATGCTTACCGTCGGACTCGGTGAGGTGTGTGCCGCCGGCTTCCTTGGCCTGATGCTGCTGTTCGCCCTGAACAGGGTAAAACATATCATATTTCCTGACCGGAATACGATTGTACCAAAGCTTAAGCCCCACAAATAAAGTCTTAGCAGTTACAAAAGGGCGCGTTGCAAACTAACATTTTCAGTCAGGATGCAGCGTGTCCTTTTTTTCTGCATAAAAACAGGACCTGCAAATAAATATCTGTGAAAGCTTTATACCGTAAGCTTGTACGATGGCGCAAGATTATGCTTTAGACGGAATAGCATTATGTACATGTTATCTTCCAACCTATACATTTAAAGTAGTATTCCATTGTAGTATAGTAAAAAAGTCATCTATTACAGAAAAACATCTAACGAATGGAGGAAATGATATGGAGAATTTTCATGCTGAATGGGCGGCTTGTCTGTTAGAAGGAATAGAAGATAATTGTTCTCCAGAAATAAAACATGCTTGTTTGGAGCGTTGTGCCGGTTTACATTACAGGGTAAATGATATGGATCAGTTGCTTGAGAAATACGTTGGAGATTTGGATCGCTTCATTGATTTCCTGCATAGAGAATATGGATGGATTGTTCGTGTTGATCGTGAGAATAAAAGATTATTGGTTGATGAGAATAAAGATTATTGCGTATGCCCCATAACAACGGCGCTCCAGGGCAAAGTATCTCCGGCACTTTGCGATTGCTCGGCACATTATGCCAGAAAAATGTTTTCAAAGGTTTTAGAGAGAGAAGTATTCGCAAAGGTACAGCGTTCTTTTTTAAGAGATGGCTTATCCTGTGTTTATGAAATCAGTATTGCTGAGTAATCGCTATAGTGATGGGCAGGCTGCATATTCTAACAGCCTGCCCTTTTTTATTCTATCGACTTTTTATTTTATAGCTTAACGATCTCTTTTTTAATCTTCAAAAAATCCCCTGCTCTACAGCTCGCAGTTATTCACTGTTCTGGGGAAGGGAACTACATCCCGGATATTCCCCATTCCTGTCAGATACATGACGCAGCGCTCAAAGCCCAGCCCAAAGCCCGCATGTCTGGCGGAACCGTATTTTCTCAGATCAAGATAGAAGTCATAGTCCTCTTTGTTCAGCTTCATCTCTTCCATTCTGCGAACCAGCTTGTCGTAATCATCCTCTCTCTGGCTTCCGCCGATGATCTCACCGATGCCGGGAACCAGCAGATCCATGGCCGCCACGGTCTTGTTGTCCTCGTTGAGCTTCATATAGAAGGCCTTGATATCCTTCGGATAATCCGTTACAAATACCGGCCTCTTGTATACCTGTTCCGTCAGATAGCGCTCATGCTCCGTCTGGAGGTCACAGCCCCAATATACCTTGTAATCAAAATTATCATTGTTCTTCTCCAGAATGGAGATCGCTTCCGTATAGGTAACATGCCCGAAATCAGAATTTATCACATGATGCAGCCGCTCTAACAAGCCCTGATCGATGAATTGGTTGAAGAACTGCATCTCCAGGGGCGCATGCTCCAGCACATAGCTTATTACATATTTGAGCATTCCCTCTGCCAGAGCCATATCATCCTTCAGATCCGCGAAGGCAATCTCCGGCTCGATCATCCAGAACTCGGCTGCATGACGGGTGGTGTTGGAATTCTCAGCACGGAAGGTGGGTCCAAAGGTGTAGATATTTTTGAACGCCATAGCATAGGTCTCACCGTTTAGCTGCCCGCTTACCGTAAGATTGGTTTCTTTTCCGAAGAAATCCTGTTCCGTGTCAATTGCTCCCTCGGCAGTTCTCGGCAGATTATCCAGATCAAGGGTGGTTACCCGGAACATCTCTCCGGCGCCCTCGCAGTCGCTTCCGGTGATAATCGGAGTATGAACATAGACAAAATCCCTGTCCTGAAAATACTGGTGAATCGCATAGGCGATTAAGGAACGCACACGGAACACCGCCTGAAAGGTGTTGGTTCTTGCACGCAGATGGGTCTGGGTTCTCAGATACTCCAAGGTATGCCTCTTCTTCTGGAGCGGGTAATCCGCTGTGGAAGCGCCCTCCAGAACAATCTCCTCCGCCTGGATTTCAAAAGGCTGCTTTGCCTCAGGTGTAGCTACCAGCTGACCCTTCACAATAATTGCAGATCCCACATTCAGCTTGGAGATCGCCGAAAAATTCTCCAGCTTATCATGATATACCACCTGCAAAGTGTCAAAATAGGTACCGTCATTCAATACAATAAAACCGAAGGTCTTGGAATCTCTGACGCTTCGGATCCATCCTCCCACGGATACCTGCTTTCCAATATATTGCTCCTTGTTCCGGAACAATTCTCTTACATCAACTAAATCCATACTCATAAACTCCTTTGTTTATAGTCATTTTATATCAATTCCATTATTCCTGTTTCATATGGCGGGCCTGGCGGCTCGTCTTGAATATTATAGCACATGATCGGAGGATTTCAATAGTTTCCGGCAATTGCCTTCAGTATATCCCGCCTGGACCGGCTTTCACACTCCAGGTAATTGACCGCCTCCTGAATCCTCCCCAGCTCATGGGCATCCGAATTCGTTATGATCCTGCATTGCTTCAGATAGGGATTCCTCCCGCTAAGCTCCTCATACCTGTCCGGATTGGCGAGCTCTGCCGCTTGAAAATCTGCCTCCGGCGCAATGAAACCCAGATTGGACAGCAGGCTGTTGGAGCTTTTGTCAATGTGGGCGGGAAGATATACGCCCCGGTACTCCTTCATCAGCGCACCCAGATCATCAAAGGAGATGTCCGTGGCATTAATCAGAAGAAAAGGCTCCGTGCCCGTGACCCGGTCTTCCTCGTCACAGATCTCCTGCTTGCCGAAGATACTCTCCTCATTGGGTATTTTCATCAATTTGGAATAGACATATTCATCAAAGCAGAGTGCGTCGGAAAGCGCTTCAAACAAGCACAGCGCATGAACCTCCTCCATGGTGGTTAGCTCCATCCCAGGTATGGCGGCAATGCCGTATTCCTCCGCCAGCTTTAAGACCGCCGGACAGTTCCGGCAGGAATTATGATCGGTAACCGCAATAATGTCCAGGCCCTTTAACGCCGACATACCCACAATATTACCGGGTGTCATATCCTCATCCCCGCAGGGAGACAAGCAGGAATGGATATGAAGATCATAGAACAGCTTATGCATGAAGCTTTTGGTAGACCAGCATGGCGACTTCAAAAATGGGCAGCTCCGCCTCCAGGACTGTGATGCCCTGCTGCTTCGCCTTGCTCTGCGCCGCCTCGTCCAGATGGCTTCCCTCTGCCAGGATAATACAAGCCGCGTCGGCCAGAGCAGCCACCGCCAGCGTATTGACATTTCCCATTACCGTGACCCAGGCCGAATCCGCAGGCATCCTGCTCATGGCAACACTCAGCAGGTCACAGCAATAGGGCACGGAAATCTCCCGTTCCGTATTATCTCCCTCGTTCACCAGTTTCAAGCTTCCATCCTGAATTAATTCTCTTACCCTCATTCTTCTACCTTCCCAGCTTTTTGTTTCTGCTGCTTTTATTCTGCTGTCTTTATTCTGTAATCTTTGTTCTGCTTCCTTTGTTCTGCTGCAATGTATTCTGCTGCAATGTATTCTGCTGTAATCTATTCTGCTGTAATCTATTCTATAGCAATTTCTTCTGCGATAATTTATGTACTATATCCTTCCTTCTGTAACCCTGAACTACTTTATCCGGTCCAGCTTCAGCATCTCTTCTGAAAGCTTATGGATATAATCCCTCAGGATATGGATGCAATCCTCTTCTTTCGCAACCCCTCTGACAATATCCTCTGCCAGAGCCTTACAGGTAGGTGCTCCGCAGGAGCCGCAATCCAGACCCGGGAACCTCCCGCACAGCTCTTCCACCCTGGTCATATTGGCAATGCTTTCCTTCATGTCCTTCCCCAGCTTGAATACCGGCTCATACTCCACTTCACCGGTCCAGAATTTATCCTCATGGGCACCGCTGATCAAGTGGGAACAGGCCACCGGGAGATACTTCCGCAGCCGTTTCAGCTTCACCTTGGCCAGATAGGGATTCTCCACGGTCAGCACGCCTCCCACACAGCCTCCCGCACAGGCATTCAGCTCAATGAATTCCAGCCGGTCAAACTTCTGATCCTCCAGATCCTCCAGAATCTTGATGACATTCTCGATCCCGTCCGCGGCCAGATAATTATCCGTAAGCAGGCTGGCGGCTTCCCCGCCGGTGCTGCCCCATCCAATTCCGATCCGCCCCGATATGCTAAGCTCTTCCACATCATCGATGCTCTGCTTCATTAAGGGCAGGAGAATCGGATACACCTCCTTAATGGCAAGAACACCGTCTATTTCACTGTGGTCAATGCCGATGGGCGCTTTTACCGCCGTCATCTTCGCCGGGCAGGGAGAGATAAAAATAATCCCGATCTTCTCCCTGGGAAGTCCGGTCTTTTCCATTGCTTTATCCTTTGCCATGGAAGCAGCCAGATCCACCGGTGCATTGATCGGTAACAGGTGTTCAATCAGATTGGGAAAACGAACTTGTATTAAACGTACAACAGAGGGACAGGCCGTACTGATTACCGGCCATTTCTCCTTATGCTCCGCCACATATTTTCTGCTCATCTCAGAGACAAGCTCCGCCGCTCCGCTTACCTCATACACATCATCAAAGCCCATTTTTTTCAGAGCAGTGAGGACGATATTAACATCCTCCAGGTAATTGAACTGCCCGTAAAGAGACGGTGCAGGCAGTGCCACCGTATATTCAAATTTCTTCATGATATCGGGAGAGTCATAGGTAGCTTCCTTTGCATGATGAGGGCAAATGCGGATGCATTCCCCGCAATCAATACAGAATTCCTTGGTGATCACCGCTTTCCCGTTTCTTACCCTGATGGCCTGCGTGGGACAGCGTTTAATGCAATTAATGCATCCCATACATAAGTCTTCCTTCAAGCGGACCGAAGTAAAAAATTTACCCATCGTTTCTTCCCCCCTTATACTTCCGTCAGACAAAATGCCGGCATTCATCACATATCATGTCGGTCTGAATATCGCTCCATTTCCATGAAGGCACATGCCTTCCTTCATTAAAACTCCCGCGGGCAGGAAATTTGCCCCTTTATTGAAAACTACATCTTCATCTTCATCACGACCGTAGTTCCAACTCCAACGATACTTTCAATCTTGAACTCATCGCTGTATTTTCTCATATTGGGCAATCCCATACCGGCTCCAAAGCCCAGCGAACGGATATTATCCGGTGCCGTGGAATAACCCGCCTGCATGGCAAGCTCAATATCTGTGATCCCCGGTCCCTGATCCTTTAAGGTCATCTCGATCTCCTCCGGGGATACGATCACATCGATAATGCCTCCGGTAGCATGGATCACCATATTGATTTCACCTTCATACATAGCAATCGCCACCTTGCGCACGATCTCCGGAGCCACTCCCATCTTCTTCAGACTGCTCTTCAGACTGCTGGAAGCCTCCCCTGCCCGTGTGAAATCACCCGCTGGAACCACGTAGGACATGTGTATTGTGTCACTCATTTATAATCCGGACCCCCTCGCAAGCCTTTTTCATACAGCATACCGCAAGCCGCAAACATACGGTGTTCCGTGGATAAAATGACAATCTCCTTTTCCCTTGCCATTTCAATCATTGCTTCATCCGGCATCTTGCCCCGGACAAATACAATGCAGACAATGTCCATCATCTCACAGGTACGGATCACCTGAAGATTGCAAAGCCCTGTCAGCAATACCGACTGATCCTTCATAAATGCCAGGACATCGCTCATCATGTCAGAGCCGCAGGCAGTGTGAACCTCCCTGTCCTTCCATTCCTCTCCGACAATATATTGCGCCTGCAGTATCGATCTGATATCCTCAATGTTCATATATAGTCCTCCGTTTATTTTATAAAAAAGCGTACGCAGCACCTTTTAACGCTTTCATCATTTTAAGGATTTACGTTTGCAGCTGTCCCGCAGAACACTTCAAAGGAGCTGGTCGGCAGCTTCTTAGCCATAACAAGTGCCGTATTGGCATTGGCAAGAACCGTCTGAAACTCCTGCCGGCCCCGCTGAAGGGTAATTCCAATGCTGGCGGTGAGACCGTTTTTGGTATATGCATAGGGATGCAGCGCTTCCAATGCCTTGCACAGCCGTTCTGCTTTATTATAAATCAGGGTATCCGCCGAAATGTTTTTGATAAATACCACAAACTCACTCTGGCCCGCCCGTCCGATAATATCTGTAGTACGAAACTGCCTTATTAATAGAGTCCCCACCGTCGTCAGAATATTCTCTCCCTGGATAGCCCTCTTGATTTCATTAAGATTCTTATAATTGCGGATATCGATCAGCATCAGCGCGGATAAGGTATCCGAGTCCTGTTTATGAAGAGCCTCCTGAATCATAACCTCCATGGCTTCCTTGGTGCAAACCCCGGTCAAGGTATCAATAGACGGCTGATACGGCTCCTCCTCCGAAGCCTTCTCCATTGTATTAATCAGTGCCAGCTTTCCTACTACCTTATGAGGGTTGCGGTTTTCTCCAAAAATAATGGAAGCATAGCAGATATACCAGCAGGACCTGCCATCCTTAGGAATCAGCCTCATTTCAAACCGGACCTGTTTTCTTCCCCCCATTACGCTGTTGAATATTCCCACTACCGCCGGAAGTTCATCCGGATGAATGATCTTTGTTTTCTCCAGCCTCTTGCGAAAGCCGGATATCACCGGATCCTTGCCGAATATCTCCCGGAAAATCTCCGAAAAGCTCAGGGTATCCGTAGCAATCTCATATTCAAAATATAATTCCTTGGACAATTCGGTAATTGCCCGGTTATACTCCACCGTCTGCTCCAGTTCTTTATACTGAAGCATGATGCTTGTAACATCAACTGTCATGCAGGCATATACAGGGACAGGCTTTGCCCCCACCGAATACGTTTCCTGTATTCGGTTTCCCGTAATCAGAATCCATTTAAAGCTGCCATCCTCCTGAAGACTGCGAAAATGAAAGCTGATCATGCGGTCTTTTCTATTCTTCTGGGAGGCAATCTGCTGGGTCACAAAAATCACATCTCCGGAGTATACCATGCGAAGGAGCATCTGAGGCCCCTTCCCTCCCTTTTCCACCATGTTCCTCACCAGGGAATAAAAGGTGTCAGAGGCAGATAGAATGGTCAGCATATCATCCATTGCTAATTTAACAATTCCCCCCGGTGCCGACATCAACAAATCGTTCATCCATAATTTATCTAATTCATCCATTTAGTACACCTTTCTTACATCTGCCAGAGTTCTCCCCGCTATTGGGGTAACTATAATTATAATACAATTTGTTGAAGTTTACAATCTATGAATACAAGCCTCTTAAAGTTGCCGTTCAGCCTGTTATGCCTCCATGATCCTGTCCCTGAGAAAGTCAGTCATCTTATACATATTTATTCCCACAATAATACATTTGGTTGTTAATTATTTTTGTAGATTTTTTAACACATTTATGATATAATGTCAATTGTTTGTGGCGACACAATTTATCTTAAGGAGGTTTAAAAATGGGATCGCAAATTAACACAGTACCATTTGCAGGAACAAAAGAGCAGGAAGCCCAACTCTTAAAGATCATCGCGGATCATAAGGAGCAGCAGGGCGCTCTGATGCCCATTCTGCAAAAGGCACAGGATATCTACGGTTATCTTCCCATCGAAGTACAGACCGTCATTTCCAACGAATTGAATGTTCCCCTGGAGAAAGTCTACGGCATCGTAACATTCTATTCTCAATTTTCACTGAATCCAAAGGGCAAGTTCAACATCTCCGTATGCCTTGGGACCGCCTGTTACGTTAAGGGAGCCGGAGATCTTTTCAATAAGCTCCAGGAGCTTCTCGGCGTAGAGGACGGAGGCTGCACAAAGGACGGTAAGTTTTCCCTGGAATCCTGCCGCTGCATCGGCGCCTGCGGACTTGCACCGGTCTTAACGGTCAACGAGGATGTATACGGCAAGCTGACCGTTGATGATCTGCAAGGTATTTTAGCAAAATACGAATAGTATTATGATGACAGAAATCTCTCTGAATGTATTGGATATCGCAAATAATTCAATCCGGGCCGGGGCGGACCTGATTGAAATAATAATACAGATACAAAGAGACCAGGATAAACTCATCATCACCATCGCCGACAACGGCTGCGGAATGACCGAAGACCAGATCCGGCAGGTGGAAGATCCCTTCTTCACAACCCGTACCACAAGAAAGGTGGGTCTGGGAGTGCCCTTTTTCAAGATGGCTGCCCAGTGCAGCGGAGGCTCCTTCCGGATAGAATCCGTTCCCGGAACGGGAACCAGAGTTGTGGCAGAATTCGGATTATCCCACATTGACCGTATGCCCCTTGGTGATATGAACAGTACAATACATACGTTAATTACCTTGAATACTCAGATCGATTTTCTCTACCGGTATCAGTTCCACGACAGGGAATTCACCCTGGACACCAGGGAATTCCGCCAGATTCTCGGCGGCGTGCCCTTCAATACCCCGGAGGTCTCTGATTATATCAAGGAATACCTGAAAGAAAACCAGTACGAAACGGACGGCGGTTATCCCGTGTAGGTTTTCTTAACTCCATTTTAAAAAATCTTACGCTTATATATTATCAGAACAGAAGCATGTTCCGATAATCATGTATTATCGAAGGAGGATAAACTATGAAATCTCTCGAAGAGCTGAAAGCAATCAGAGAAAAGATGCAGGGCCAGATCGGAATCCGCAGTGAATCCAGTGACCAGACCCGTGTTATTGTAGGAATGGCTACCTGCGGCATTGCCAGCGGCGCACGTCCGGTTCTTACCGCGCTTTCTGATGCAGTTCAATCCAGGGGGCTTACCAATGTGGCTGTCACACAGACAGGATGCATCGGATTATGCCAGTATGAGCCCATCGTAGAAGTACTGGAGCCCGGCAAGGATAAAGTCACCTATGTAAAAATGACTCCCGAAAAAGCACTTGATGTCGTAAACTCTCATTTAATCCACGGTGAGGTTGTCACTAAATATACGATTGCCGAAGTACTCGGCTAATCAGAAGGAGGGCACATAATGTATCGTTCACACGTATTGGTTTGCGGTGGTACCGGATGTACTTCCTCTGGAAGCATCAAAATCATCGAATCCCTGCAGGCAGAAATTCAGAAAAACGGTCTGAAGGACGAGGTTTCCGTAGTACAGACCGGCTGTCACGGCCTCTGCGCCCTGGGACCCATTGTAATTATATATCCGGAAGCAACCTTCTATGCCATGGTTAAGGAGGATGACATTCCCGAGATCGTATCCGAGCATTTGCTGAAGGGCCGTATTGTACCCCGTCTGCTTTACAGGGAGATGGTAACCGAGGACGGACTCCGTTCCCTGAATGACACGGATTTCTATAAGAAGCAGCACAGAATTGCTCTCCGCAACTGCGGTGTAATCAATCCTGAGAATATTGATGAATATATCGGAACCGGCGGCTATGAGGCACTGGGCCGTGTTTTGACCGAATATACCCCCGACCAGGTTATCCAGACGCTTCTGGACAGCGGTCTGAGAGGCCGGGGCGGCGGCGGTTTCCCCACCGGCTTAAAGTGGAAGCTGGCGAAGGGAAATGATGCCGACCAGAAATATGTATGCTGTAATGCCGACGAAGGCGATCCGGGCGCTTTCATGGACCGTTCCGTGCTGGAGGGTGATCCCCATGTAGTACTGGAGGCTATGGCCATTGCCGGTTATGCCATCGGGGCTTCCCAGGGCTATATCTATATTCGTGCGGAATATCCCATCGCGGTTGATCGTCTGGAGATTGCCATCAATCAGGCAAGAGAATACGGATTGTTAGGCAAGGGTATCTTCGGCAGCGATTTCGATTTTGATATTGAGCTGAGACTTGGAGCCGGCGCCTTTGTGTGCGGTGAGGAAACAGCGCTTATGACCTCCATCGAGGGCAACCGCGGCGAACCCCGTCCCCGTCCTCCGTTCCCCGCTCAAAAGGGCCTGTTCCAGAAGCCTACTATTTTAAATAATGTAGAAACCTACGCGAATATTCCTCAGATTATTCTCAACGGTCCCGAATGGTTCTCTTCCATGGGTACCGAGAAGTCCAAGGGAACCAAGGTATTTGCCCTGGGCGGTAAGATCAACAACACCGGCCTTGTGGAGATTCCTATGGGAACCCCCCTTCGTGAAGTAATCGAGGAGATCGGCGGCGGCATCCCTAACGGCAAGAAGTTCAAGGCAGCCCAGACCGGCGGCCCCTCTGGCGGATGTATCCCCGCAGAGCATTTTGATATTCCCATTGACTATGACAATCTCATCAGCATCGGCTCCATGATGGGCTCCGGCGGTCTGATTGTAATGGATGAGGACAATTGCATGGTTGATATCGCCAAGTTCTTCCTGGAATTCACCGTGGATGAGTCCTGCGGAAAGTGTACTCCCTGCCGTATCGGAACCAAGCGTCTCTATGAAATTCTGGATAAGATCACAAAGGGACAGGGTACCATGGCGGATCTGGATAAGCTAGAGGATCTTTGCTACTATATCAAGGAGAATGCACTCTGCGGCCTGGGCCAGACTGCTCCTAATCCGGTATTGTCAACCCTGCGCTATTTCAGGGATGAGTATGTTACCCATGTAGTGGATAAAAAATGTCCCTCCGGTGTATGTAAGGCCCTTCTTTCCTACATCATCGACGCTGATAAATGTAAGGGCTGTACCCTCTGTGCAAGAGTCTGCCCCAGCAATGCCATCGAAGGTAAGGTGAAGGAGATCCATATCATTGACCAGAGCAAATGCATCAAGTGCGGCGCTTGTATGGAAAAATGTAAGTTCGGCGCTATTTTCAAGAAATAACGGATGCTGGCCATATCGATTATTATAGGAGGATTTAAATGGAAACGGTTAATATTAAAATAAACGGCATGCCAATGCAAGCCCCTAAAGGCGCTACCATATTAGAAGCAGCAAAGCTTGCCTGCATCGATATTCCCACCCTCTGCTTTCTGAAGGATATCAATGAGATCGGCGCCTGCCGTATCTGCGTCGTAGAAGTCAAGGGTGCCCGGAGCCTTGTTGCAGCCTGTATGTACCCGATTTCGGAGGGTATTGAAATTATCACCAATTCACCCAAGGTTCTTTCATCCCGTAAGAAAACCCTGGAACTGATCCTGTCCGACCATGACAGAAAATGTCTCTCCTGTGTGCGCAGCGGCAACTGCGAGCTCCAGAAGCTCTGCAATGACCTGAATGTACAGGATGAGTACCTGTATGACGGAGAGCGCACCCACTATACACTGGACAACAGCTCTTCCCATATGGTTCGTGACGATAACAAATGTATTCTTTGCAGACGCTGTTCCGCAGTCTGTGATACCATTCAGGGCATCGGTGTCATCGGCGCCAATGAGCGCGGCTTTGATACCAATATTTCCTGTGCCTTTAACATGGGTCTGGGCGAGACCAGCTGTGTATCCTGCGGTCAGTGTATCGCCGTATGTCCCACCGGCGCACTGCTGGAGAAGGATTATACCGATGAGGTATTTGCAGCCCTTGCAGATCCCGACAAATATGTAATTGTCCAGTCCGCACCTTCTGTACGTGCCGCTCTCGGTGAGTCCTTCGGTCTCCCCATCGGCACCAATGTAGAGGGCAAGATGGTGGCAGCCCTTCGCCGCTTGGGCTTTGACAAGGTATTCGATACCGATTTTGCCGCTGACTTAACCATTATGGAGGAAGCCAATGAGCTGATCGACAGAATTCAGAACGGCGGCAAGCTGCCTCTGATTACCTCCTGTTCCCCCGGCTGGGTTAAGTTCTGCGAGCATTATTTCCCTGAGATGCTTGATAATGTATCCAGCTGTAAATCTCCTCAGCAGATGTTCGGTGCCATCACCAAGACCTATTATGCTGAGAAGAACAATATTGATCCTAAGAAGATTGTTATGGTCAGCGTTATGCCCTGTACGGCGAAGAAGTTCGAGATCGGCAGAGAGGATCAGAACGCTGCGGGCGTTCCCGATGTGGACATCTCCATCACCACCCGTGAGCTTGCCAGAATGATCGAACGTGTGGGCATCAACTTCCTGTCCCTGCCGGATGAGAGCTTCGACGATCCCCTGGGCAGATCCACCGGAGCGAGTGTAATCTTCGGCGCTACCGGCGGTGTTATGGAGGCAGCCCTCAGAACGGCAGTGGAGACCATTACCGGTGAGGAGCTTTCCAGCCCTGACTTCAAGGAAGTTCGCGGAACCATGGGCATTAAGGAAGCAACCTACCAGGCTGCCGGCCTGAAGGTTAATGTAGCGGTAGCTTCCGGTCTTGCCAATGCCAGAAAGCTTCTGGAGGATGTGAAGGCCGGCAGAGCCGATTACCACTTCATCGAGATCATGGGATGCCCCGGCGGCTGTGTAAACGGCGGCGGACAGCCCCAGCAGCCCGGCGTGGTAAGAAACTTCACCGACATCAGAGCACTGCGTGCAAAGGCCCTGTATGACCAGGATGCCCGGATGGAGGTTAGAAAATCTCATGAAAATGAGGCGATCAAGGCCCTTTACAATGATTATCTCGGGAAGCCGGGAAGCCATAAGGCCCATGATATCCTCCATACCACCTATGTAAAGAGATCCGTGAATAAGATCGGATCATAGTACCCAAAAAGATAGCCCCTGTTTTCACAGGGGCTATCTTTACTCTGGGAACAATATATAAGGGGAGTATATATAATGAGGGGTTATATATACTTTAGATGTAAGCAAATTCATTGGGAAGCTCTCTCTGGGAGATCCCTTCTCTATTTATTGAAATATCTCTGAAGCAGACCCTGGAACGCCTTACCGTGTCTGGCTTCATCCTTCGCCATCTCATGAACCGTGTCATGAATTGCATCCAGATTAGCCGCCTTGGCACGCACCGCCAGATCCTTCTTACCCATACATGCACCGTTCTCTGCGTCCACTCTCATCTGAAGATTTTTCTTCGTGCTGTTTGTTACAACCTCACCAAGGAGCTCTGCAAACTTCGCCGCGTGCTCTGCCTCTTCCCAGGCCGCTTTCTCATAATACATTCCAATCTCCGGGTAACCTTCTCTGTGGGCCACTCTTGCCATTGCGAGATACATTCCGACTTCCGTGCATTCACCCATATAGTTGTCTCTTAAATCCTTAATGATATCCTCGCTGACACCCTGGGCAACTCCTACCACATGCTCATCAGCCCAAAACATATCATCCGACTTCTCGGTAAACTTCTCTTTCGCTGCCCTACAGATAGGACATGCATCCGGTGCACTGTCTCCTTCGTGAACATAACCGCATACCTGGCAAACAAACTTCTTCATGATGAAAATCTCCCTTTACTGTCACAATTTATGTATTTTTAATATCAGTAATAGTTATCATTACTGTATTTATATGATACTACTTGATTAACTGTTTGTCAACACCCTTTTTAAACTTTTTTTCTAATATCTTCATTAAACAATAACCGTTGAGCCTGTGGCAGGGAGGAGGGCATGGTGCTCCCATAATGCACTGTATGTAAGAGATGTGATTGGATTTGTATAGCACAAACGAACATTTTTGTACGATGGTGACATACAAATCCAGTCATATGTCTTCCATTCCGTGTGTGAGGGAGCACCATGCCCTCCTCCCTGCCACAGACTCAGCGGTTCCACTAAACTCAAAAAGGCCCGGAGTATTATGAAAATTCATATCACTCCAAGCCTTTTGGTAGCATCCTTTTACACTGTCACATATTACAATCAGGGCATAAACCATGGAAATAGGTGACATGTCCTTCGACCTTGCCCCCAAAGCCCTTTCCTGCAGCATTAATAATATGATCAATGGACTCCATTTCAAGATCCATTACCTTACCGCATTCTTTACAAATAAAATGATAATGTGGATCCGGGTTGGCGTCAAAACGGTCACTGCCATCCTGACAATTTATCTTTAGTATTTCCCCCTGCTCCGCCAGCAAATTCAAATTGCGGTAGACGGTTCCAAGGCTGATGTTCGGATGTGTTGCCCTTATATTCATATAAACGGTGTCAGCGGTCGGATGCTCCTTCGTTTGCATTAAATATTCTTTAATGGCCTCCCGCTGTCTGCTGTACTTATTGACTGCCATAATAAATACACTCCTATCAATAATAGTAATTATTATTATAAACTCTTTAGAGTGCCTCGTCAAGATAAGAATTCTACCAGTTCAGTTCCTACTTACGGTTTGCCGGTTCGATATTGATGGTCTTTCCTTTGATTTTTGCTGATTTCATGACCTGGATGACATCGGAGGCGTACTCTCTGGGCACCTCCACGAAGGTGTACTTGTCGTACATATCGATGGAGCCGATGAGCTTTCCGGGCATGCCGGTCTCGCCGGCAATCGCTCCGAGGATGTCTCCCGGCCTTACATTCTGCTTCTTACCGAGATTGACGAAGAGCCTTACCATTCCAGCCTCCGCACCGGTATCGCCGAAGTCCTCCCGGCCTTTTTCCTCTTCCGGCCTGCTCAGGTCCTCTCCCATGCTCATCTTAAGGAAAGCAGCCGCAAGATCCAGGGAGGTGAAGTCCTCTTCGTTTAATCTCTCTTCGATCCGATCGATATATTTGGATAAATCCTCATTGAGGATGAGCTCCTTTACCCGGTCCAGAATCTTATCTGCCTTGACCGCTGTCACATCATTCAGGGAAGGAATTGGCTGAACCTTCACCTTGGTGTTGCAGTATCTCATAATATCCTTCAGCTTATAGATTTCCCTGCCTACCACCAGCGTAAAGGCTCTTCCTTCCCGCCCGGCCCGGCCGGTACGTCCGATACGATGGACATAGTATTCATCATCCTGGGGAACATCATAGTTGAATACCGCCTCCACATCATCCACGTCGATTCCCCTGGCCGCCACATCCGTTGCTACAAGAATCTCTGTTCTTCCGTTGCGAAAGCTATGCATTACCCTATCCCTCTGCTGCTGCTTCAGATCACCGTGAAGCCCCTCGGCAAAATATCCTCTTCCCTGAAGCGCCGCCGTAAGCTCATCCACCTGCTTCTTGGTATTGCAAAAGATCAGGGAAAGCTTCGGATTATACATATCCAGAAGGCGGGACAATACATCCTCCTTATTTCTATGGGTAACCTCATAATAATATTGCTCAATCTTGGGAACCGTCAGCTCCTTCTTAACCACGCGGATCGTCTGGGCATTCTTTTGATAGGTCCGGGCAATCTCCAGAATCGGTCCGGGCATGGTAGCAGAAAATAATACAGTCTGCCTTTCCTCCGGAACCTGGCTTAAGATGGTTTCAATATCTTCCCGGAATCCCATGTTCAGCATCTCATCCGCCTCGTCCAGGATTACCGTATTCACAAAGTCAAATTTGACCGTCTTTCTTCTCATATGATCCATTACCCGTCCCGGCGTACCGATGATAATCTGTACACCCGACTTCAAGGAACGTATCTGTTTTGCAATCTCCTGTCCGCCGTAAACAGGAAGGATCTTAATCCCATGCATAAAAGCCGCCAGCTTCCGGATCTCTTCCGCTACCTGAATTGCCAGCTCCCTGGTAGGGCATAGCACAACGGCCTGAAGCTGCCGTTCCTTCGGATTCACCTTCTGCAGCAAGGGTATTCCAAACGCAGCAGTCTTGCCCGTTCCTGTCTGTGCTTGCCCCACTACATCCTTACCCTCCAGAATTACCGGAATTGCCTTCGCCTGTATAGGCGACATCTCTTCAAATCCCATCTCCTCAACTGCACGGAGAATAGCAGGATTCAAATCTAACATTTCAAATTTTGTTGTTTCCATTCAATATCTTCCTCTTTCTTTCTATAAATAGTCTGCTGCCCAATCCTCTGATTTGATATAAGAGTGGTTCGAAAAGCGTGCCGCCCGTTGTTCTATCACTGTTATTATTACCCGCAGGAATGTATCCATTCCAGAGACACACAGCACACCGTAAAAACAGCTCTTAGTCCCTTAGACCAAGAGCTGATTCATCCTTAAATTAACTTTAAATCAATTCATTATGAAACAGATTCCTTGCGTAGTATATCATTGGAACCATCCGATGTCAAGAACTTTCCTTAGGAGCAGGGTATTTTAGTGCCTGCTTTTTTGTTTCTGCGATTTGCCGGATGAACGGGATCCTCCTGGCCTTCCCAGATTCTTAGATCTTTCCTGGACCGGTCCTTTCGCTTTACTGCTTCTGTCCATTCTCCCCTGCCGGTCTCTCCCCGCAGCTGCTACTTTCTGTCCCTGCTGCTCTCTTTCTGTCCTTTGTCTGCTTCTCTGCTTTTCTCTTTCTATCCTTTGTCCGCTCCTCTGCTTCGACCCTTCTATCCTTTGTCCGCTTCCCTGCTGCTCTCTTTCTGTCCTTTGTCCGCTTCTCTGCTTCGTTCCTTCTGTCCGCCGTTTTCCCTTCTCGGCTCCCTGCTTTACGGCCTCTGCCCCTTGCTTTTCTCTGGAAAGCTGTCTGGGACGGATCAGACATTTCTTATCAAAGCCGATCAGATCCATACGCCCGGCCTTTCTTAGGGCTTCTGCTACCAGCTCATAATTCTTCGGATTGCGGTATTGGATCAGTGCACGCTGCATCGCCTTCTCATGGGGGGATTTGGGCACATATACCTCCCGCAGGGTCCTGGGATCCAGTCCGGTATAGTACATACAGGTGGAGATGGTGGAGGGGGTAGGATAGAAATCCTGAACCTGTTCCGGCATATATCCCAGATCCCTGAGATACTCTGCCAGCTCAATTGCCTCCTTCAGCGTGGAACCGGGGTGGGAGGAAATCAGATAGGGCACAATAAACTGGTTCTTCCCCAGCCTCTGATTCATCTTCTTATATCTCTCCTGGAACTTCTCATATACGGCATTGTCCGGCTTCCCCATCAGCGTCAGAACACTGTCACTGATATGCTCCGGTGCTACCTTCAGCTGACCGCTGACATGATGCTCACAAAGCTCTGCCAGGAACTGATCGTCCTTATCCGCCATGAGATAGTCGAACCGGATACCGGAACGGATAAATACCTTCTTAACCCGGGGCAGACTTCTGAGCTTGCGCAGCAGATTCAGATAATCGCTGTGATCTACCTTCAGACTCTTGCAGGGCTCAGGAAACAAGCATTGCTTATTGATACAGGCCCCTTTCGTCCCCTGCTTCTCACAGGCAGCATGGCGGAAATTCGCGGTCGGTCCTCCCACATCATGGATGTATCCTTTAAAATCCGGTTCCCAGATCAGCTGATTCGCCTCGGACAGAATGGACTCATGGCTTCTTGTCTGAAGAATTCTTCCCTGATGGAAGGTCAGTGCACAATAATTGCAGCCTCCGAAGCATCCCCGGCTGCTGGCCAGACTGAACTTAATCTCTTCAATTGCAGGGATTCCCCCTGCCTCCTCATAGGAGGGATGATAACTTCTCATATAAGGAAGGGAATATACCCGGTCCATCTCCGCCTGAGTCAAGGGTCTGGCCGGGGGATTCTGCACCACATATTCCTTTTCTCCATAGGATTCCACCAGACGTTTCCCGGAAAAGGGATCCGTATTGGAGTATTGGATTTGGAAGCTCCGGGCAAATTCTCTCTTGCTCGCGGCAATATCCTCATAGCTGGGCAGCATCACTGCATCATAGACCGAATCCAGGCTTTTGGCCTTGAAGACAGTGCCGTTAATAAAGGTGATATCCCTGATCGCTATCCCGCTGTCCAAGGCCTCCGCTATCTCCACGACGGAAAGCTCGCCCATTCCGTAAGAGATGATATCCGCCTGGGAATCCAACAGGATTGACCGCTTCACCTTATCACTCCAATAATCGTAATGGGCAAGCCTTCTTAAGCTCGCTTCTATTCCGCCGATAATAATCGGTACCTGTTTATATTTCTTCCGGATCAAATTGCCATAAACAACTGTCGCATGATCCGGCCTTCTTCCCATCTCCCCGCCGGGAGAATACGCGTCGGTCTGCCGCCTTCTCTTAGCAACAGAATAATGGTTGACCATGGAATCCATGTTTCCGCCGCTTACCAGAAATCCCAGTCTTGGCTCTCCAAGAACCGTGATGCTCTCGCTGTCCTTCCAGTCCGGCTGAGGAATGATACCAACCCGGTATCCGTGGCTTTCCAATACTCTGCTGATAATAGCCGGACCAAAGGAAGGATGGTCCACATAAGCATCCCCTGTCACATAGACAAAGTCGCACTGCTCCCATTCCCTCCGTTTCATATCCTCCATGCTGATGGGTAAATAATCTCTAATCATTCCATTCTACCTTTTCATTAGATACCCTGCTTCGGCCGGTTAACTTTCTATCTTAAGCCTCTACAGACTGTCCGATAATAAAATCAACCGCCTTTTCCCAGGTCAGGCTTTCCCTGATCTGCTCTTCTGTGGCATACTGTAAGAACTGTTCCTCGGACTCATAGCCATATTGATCCACAAAATCCGCGATGCCCTTCTTGTATTCATCCTCTGTAATATCCAGCTTCTCAGCCTTAATAATTGCAACAAGCACCAGTTCCTGCGCGGCTCTGCTTTCTGCAAGGGACTTCATATCTGCCTCAAAATCCTCCATTGTGATACCGTTAAGAGAAACAAAGTCCTCCAGGCTATACCCAAACATGGCCGCATACTGTGTATAAGAGCTTTCCAGCTCGTACGAATAATAGTCAAGCAGTGACTGTGGGTAGGATGAAATCGTAGAGTTCTCAATGATGGCGGTCAGCAGATTCGTGGCCTTCTCATTCCTCATCGCATCCTCATTCTCTTCCACCAGGTCCGCACGGATCGCTTCCTTATATGCAGCTATACTATCATAATCCGTATTGTCCTTTACATAGTCCTCGGTTAATTCAGGAACTATGGAAACCTTAATGGCATTAACCTTTACATTAAAAACTACAGGTTGTCCCGCCAGATCGGGATTTCTCTCATACGGGCTGGGAAATGTAAGATCCAGCGCCAGCTCGTCTCCCACCTTGGCACCGATCAGTCCTTCCTCGAAGCCGTCAATAAACTGGTTGGAACCGATCTCCAGGTCAAAGCCCTGGGCCGTACCGCCTTCAAAGGCAACGCCATCCTTTAAGCCTTCATAGTCAAGATTAACCGTATCACCGGTCTGAACCGCGCGGTCTGTTACTTCTTTTTCCTCCGCATTTGCATTCAGTTCATCCTGAATTGCATCCTCTACATCCGTATCCGTTACTTCACGCTTCGTATAGGTTACAGTAAGCCCCTTATAGTCACCCAGTGTGATGTAGTCATCCACTTCATAGGCTTCCTTTACCGGAGCTTCCGGTACAGTGCTGTCTCCTTCGGAATTATCGCTGTCCGCCCCCGGAGTTACTTCCGTATTCGTATTATCAGGCTGTAATCCGTCCCCTATATTCTTCTTTCCGCATCCCCATGCCAGCGTCATGACGCTTAGGCTTAAAACTAAAAATAATAATTTCTTTTTCATTCTATTAATCCTTTCCTCTTTGCACATCGGCAGGCTGCTCTCCTCATCCGAAACATATTTTTGCAGTGCTATACTACGTTATATCATATTTTTCATAAAAAAGAAAGTCAAAAACAAGATTTCACAAATATTTCATCTATTCTGAAGCAGTTATTTTTTTAATTGTTGCGATTGCCGTAATCTGTTATAATGTCCACGATGAGCAGATTAGTCCATAACAGCTATGATGCCAAAGGTTTCTATCGGGGGAGGACGGGGACATGATAAAAATAGAAAGCCGGGAATATACGCTGGGGGATTTTTTCAGACTTCCCTGGGCCGTCTCGCCGGGAATGGCGCTCTTGCGGGTAGTTGATAAAATTATCTACGCTCTGATTCCTTCCTTACAGGTATTGGTAACGGCAGATTTTATTGATACTGCCATTGATATTTTCAACGGGCAGGGGGAGAAAAGCCGGATTATTATGCCCCTGACGGGAATCCTGCTGCTAATCTCCCATCAATATATTACCTATGCCCTTATGGGCCTTGTTAAGACAAAGCTGGATTTAAATCTGACGGAGGCCTTCCGCACTGCTGTTACGGACAAATGTGCCATGTTGGAATACCGTCATATAGAGAATAATGAAACCTGGGATTTGATTGAACGTGTGGGGAAAGATCCTGCCGGGCGGTTTGGAAACGGATTCGACATTATGCTGCGGATGGCCGACATGGTCCTCCGCGTCGGTTCCATATTGCTTGTGCTGGCAGCCCAGGTATGGTGGGCGGCGCTTGTTATTCTAGCCTTCTCCATTCCGCTGTTCCGGCTGGCTGTCAAAAGCGGCAGGGACAATTATGAAGCCTCTAAGGAGGCCGCAAAGCATACGCGCCGGGCCGGCTATCTGCAGGGTGTGCTGACTCAGCGGGACAATGTGGAAGAACGGGCGCTGTTTGAATATTCCGGGGAGCTGAATAGACGGTATTATGAAAAATATACGGCAGCCTATCAGATTACCATGCGGGCACAACGCCGCCGCTTCGTGAAGATGAAGAGCGCCAGTCTGATCACCGTGCTGATTTCTGTTTTAATTGCAGGAGTGCTGATTCCCCCGCTGGGTACCGGCGCGATTACCCTGGGAATGTTCATGGGTTTTGTCACATCCGCCTTTGGTCTGGCTCAAATGATGTCCTGGGAGCTCACCCACATCACGAGCGAACTCGCGGGCAGCCGGGAATATCTGCGGGATCTGACCGCCTTTGGCAGACTCTCTGAAACAACGGGCGCCGCGGATCTGCCCTCTCCTCATGTGATCGAACCGCAATGCATGGAGTTTTGCGGGGTATCCTTCGCCTACCCCGATACCGGAAGGGTGATTCTCCAGAATTTAAACCTGAAATTGCTGGCCAAAAAGCATTATGCCTTTGTTGGTGTCAACGGTGCGGGGAAGACCACCATTACCAAATTACTGACCGGCCTGTATGATAATTACACAGGAGATATTTTGATTGACGGAAGAAACCTTCGCGATTTCACCCAGTCAGAACGGAAAGCCCTGTTTTCCGTGGTATATCAAGACTTCGCCAAATACCAGCTTCCCATGGCTTCCAGTATTGGGCTTGGGAATATCCATGGAGCGGCGGAGCCGGAGATCAAAGAAGCACTTCAGACCCTGGGACTGGATGAAATGGTTTCAAAACTGCCGGAAGGCCTGCATACACCCCTGGGCAGGATAAAAAGCAACGGAGTCGACCTGTCCGGCGGCGAGTGGCAGAAAATAGCCATTGCCCGCTCCCTTATCAGCCGCGCTCCGGTACATATTCTGGACGAACCCACCGCCGCTCTTGATCCTGTGGCCGAAAGCGAGGTGTACCGGCTGTTTGGCAAAGTCACGGAGGGTAAATCCACCATATTCATCACGCACCGGCTTGGTGCGGCGCGGCTTGCCGACGAAATTTTCGTAATTGCAGACGGATGCGCAGCCGAGCAGGGCACCCATGGAGAGCTGATGGAGAAGGGCGGCGTCTATGCAGAAATGTATGAGGCCCAGAGGGGGTGGTACGCATGAAGACAGAAACACGCAAAAAGACGAAGGATCATTCCCGTATCAATGTTTTTGAGGCATTTTGTACCCTGCTTCCTAAAATCATCCGGGTTTCCCCCTGGGTTTTTGTTCTGTGGCAGGTAATATCCATAGCCCACGGACTTGCCTATGGCATGATGGCTCCTGTTACCCAGATATTTTTTGACCAGGCCGCCGGCTACGCGGCCCATAAGACCGAATTATTAACCGTGATCCTGGGATTGATTTTTCTGGGGCTTGCGCATGCTATAAAGCAGGTGCTTAACGGTGTCTCCAACTTTATGCTGATGATGTATTATCGTAAGGCCGAAGGGGCCCTCTCCCTCGGGGTTCACGAGAAGATGAGCCGGATTGCGCCCGTATGCTTTGAGGACACCGGGATACTGGACGATATGAATAAGGCCCTTCAAGGAAAGAACGAAGCTGTCTGGTTTACAGGAACCATTTTATTAATGTGCAATTTTTATATTCCTTATTTTGCGGTCATGGCTTTTTATCTTTTTGCCATCAAACCGCTTTTAGCAGTTTCACTGGCACTCATCTTCACGCCGACTTTACTGACCCAGATTTTCCGGACAAAGGTTTTCACAAGGGCGGAGGATCGGGCGGCTCCGGTCCGCCGGGAATTCGATTATTATGAAAGCTGTTTAACCGGGCGGGAATATTTCAAGGAAACCCGGATTCTGGGCGCCTTCTCCTTCTTTAGAACGTTGTATGCGGATTCCTTGTCCCTTTTGAACCGGTTAAGGTTTCGGGCTTCTGTAAAATCCGATCTGGCTGAATTGGGAATGCAATTGCTGTCACTTAGCGGATACGCGGGTATTTTGCTTCTGCTGCTTGATTCCCTCTTGAAGGGAGAGATCAGCGCCGGCGCTTTTGCCGCCATATTCGGTTCGGTTGATCAGATGTTTTCCTTGATGAAGGAGTTGATTTGTTCCAATCTCGGGGCCGTTGCCCGTGATTTCGGCAGAGTCCAGAATTATCTCCGCTTCCTGCAGATGCCGGAGAGGGAAGGTGCAGACGCTGAGATGCCGGAACATGCGGACATCTCATTGCAGGGAGTATCCTTTTCCTATCCGGGGGCAGAGAAAAAGGCGGTGGACAATGTCACCCTGACCATCCGCTCCGGGGAAACCGTCGCTTTGGTGGGTGAAAATGGTTCCGGCAAATCCACCCTGGTCCGCCTGATTACCGGGCTGTATCTGCCCGATGCCGGAGATGTGCTGTATGAGCCGGTAACGGTTCCTGCTTTGCAGACCGCCCCGGTGTTCAACGGCGGAAGGCCGGACTCCCCTCGTATCTTTAATACAAGGAATATGTCGGCAGCTTCCTTATTCAGACAGACTTCAGCCGTGTTTCAGAAATACCAGCGGTATCAGATGACCCTGGGTGAAAACATCGGTATCAGTTCTGTAAATAAGCCCGTCAGTGAAACCGAACTGGGTAAGGTCTGCATCCAGGCCGGCATTGATCAGAGTGACCGTTCCTTATCCAATGGCTGCGATACCATGCTGTCACGGGAATTTGACGGTGTTGATCTGTCCGGAGGCCAGTGGCAGCGCGTGGCGATTGCCCGAAGTTTTTTCCGGCCCCACCGCTTTATTGTCCTCGACGAACCTACGGCGGCCATTGACCCCATTGAGGAAACAAAAATATATAACCGCTTCGCCGAAATTTCCCGGGATAAAACTGCCCTTATTATCACCCATCGGTTAGGCTCGGTTAAATTGGCGGACCGGATTTTAGTAATGAAGGGCGGCAATCTGGTTGAGCAAGGCACACATGCGGAATTGATGGCATTGGAGGGGGAATATACCCGCCTATACCGGTCACAGGAGCAGTGGTATATTGAATAGGTCAAACCAAAAAAAGATATCCTTCATCTTACATTATGAAGGATATCTTTTCTTAACTATATTTTTTCATATCGGTCTACATCCATTACGAATATGGTGGCTCCCCCTACATTGACGACAACATTCATTGATGCATATTCTACTGTGCCTACCGGATTGGAGATGATCTGCTGTCTCGGACCGCATTCCTTCCTCACAATTTCGATCACCTTCTCCACCTTCTCTTCTTCCGTTCCGATCATCAGAGTGGTATTGCCTTCCCGAAGGAATCCTCCCGTCGACGCCAGCTTGGTCACATAATATCCGGCTTTGTTCAATGCCTCCGTTACATAGCTGCTATCAACATTACGAACAATTACATAAATTAATTTCATAAGACTCCCTTCCTTTCTATACTTCTGTCTTAACAAATGTCTTAATGTATAAAAATTCTGTTATCTGCAGACAAGCTTACCGTTCTTCCTTATACCTTTTTATACCTTTATTATAATATACCCGCTTTGGAAAGTAAAGTGACAATACCGTCTTGCAATTCCGCCTTGCGGCTCCATTTTCCTCTGCCTTCCCTCTCTTCGCTTACCGCTTTTAAAAAGAGGAGAAGCCAGCGGATTAGGCTGGCTCTTAAAAAGGGAGGGAAATTTATGAAAAAAACTCAATCTATGTAAATAGGCTAATTGTTAGTCGAAGCCAGTAACCGCTCTGCAGTCGTGACTTCTTTTATTGATGCTATAACCATATTATAAAATAGAAATGTGTTCATTCTATTACCGAATAGTGAATTATTTATGAAGATTCTGAGCTTCTGTTCACAATTTAGATTCTTTCTCGGTGCCTGACACCGGATCAAAAGAAGGCCTGCAATTATAAGAATCTCCTGCAATTCCTATAATCCCGGCCTTCTTAAGTTTCATATATGCCTGCGGTATGGGTGCCTACAGCTTCTCCACACCAAGCACAACATCCTCGCTATTCAAATTCCAATTCCGGTGGTACCCCTGATTCTGGCCAAAAACTATTTCTTCTGCAAGCACCTGGATCTTAATCTCCTCCGCATTCCGCAAAAGGATTTCTTTAATCCTGTCATTACCGCTTTGGAATACCCGGATATGATCCATTACCTCGAATCCCGCCTCCTTACGCATTGTCTGTATCTTGCTGATAATCTCATTGACAAAGCCTTCTTCAACCAAAGCATCCGTCAAGTTCGTATCCAGAACAACTGTAATTCCATGGTCGGAATCGGAGACAAAGCCCTCGGTCTGGGCGGCCTCAATCAACAGATCCTCCTTATCCAGCACCGCCTCTGTTCCTTCCAGCATGATCTTAAGCTGTCCGGTGGCATTGATTTCATCCATGGACTGATTCCCATCCAGCTCCGACAGCAGCGTGCGGATGGCGCCGATCTGCTTGCCGAATTTGGGACCCAGGGTCTTAAGCTGGGGCTTAAAGCTATAGGAGGTAAAGCTGCGGACATCCCCGGTGAAAACCACTTCCTTGACATTCAGCTCCTCCGCAATAATCGCGGTATAGAAATCGGACAGCTTCGCCTTTGCCTCCGCCTTTACATACATCCTGCCGATAGGCTGGCGGTTCTTTATATTTGCCGCGTTACGGCAGGCACGGCCAAGAACCACAACCTCCAGTACCTCTTCCATATTCGCTTCCAGCTCTGCATCAATCCAGCTTTCCTGACATACGGGATAATCACACAGATGGATACTCTTCGGTGCCATTTTATCGATATTGACCACCAGATTCTGATAGATATCCTCCGTCATGAAGGGAATGAAGGGTGCTGCCAGCTTCGATACCGTTACCAATGCTGTATATAAGGTCATGTATGCATTGATCTTATCCTGGGGCATTCCCTTGGCCCAGAAACGTTCCCTGCTTCTTCTCACATACCAGTTGGACAGCTCATCTACAAATTCCGCCAGAAGCCTTGCCCCTTCCGTGATCCGATAGTTCTCCAGATGCTCATCCACGGATTTTACCAGGGTATTCAGCCTGGACAGCAGCCATTTGTCCATTACCGTCAGCCCGTCATAATCCAGCTCATATTGGGAGGCGTCAAACCCGTCAATATTCGCATAGAGCACAAAGAATGCATAGGTATTCCACAGAGTACCCATGAACTTTCTCTGTCCCTCTGTAACCGCGGCATGATGAAAACGGTTTGGCAGCCATAATGCGGAATTGGTATAGAAATACCAGCGGATGGCATCGGCACCGTGCTGCTCCAGAGCCTCAAAGGGGTCTACCGCGTTGCCCTTGGATTTGGACATCTTCTGTCCATTCTCATCCTGCACATGTCCCATTACGATGACATTTTTAAAGGAGGGCTTATTGAAAATGAGAGTGGAGATCGCCAGGAGGGAATAGAACCAGCCCCTGGTCTGATCCACCGCTTCACTGATGAAGTCCGCTGGGAAATTCTTCTCAAAGATCTCTTGATTCTCAAAGGGATAATGCCACTGGGCAAAGGGCATGGAGCCGGAGTCATACCAGCAGTCAATCACCGGCTTCACACGGGTCATCTGCTTGCCGCATTCCGGGCAGCGGATGGTGACCTCATCAATAAATGGACGATGAAGCTCGATTTCATCCGGACAGTTATCCGACATGGACCTTAATTCTTCAATGCTTCCAATGCAGTGGCGGTGTCCGTCCTCACATTCCCAGATGGGAAGCGGTGTTCCCCAGTAACGGTCACGGGACAGCCCCCAATCCTGTACATTCTTCAGCCAGTCACCGAAGCGTCCCTGCCCGATGCTTTCCGGCATCCAGTTGATCTTGTTATTATTGGCAATCAGTTCTTCTCTTACTGCCGTCATCTTAATAAACCAGGATTCCCTTGCATAGTAAATCAAAGGCGTATCACAACGCCAGCAGAAGGGATAGCTGTGCTCGAATTTCAGTATCCGGAAGAGCAAGCCCTTCTCCGCCAAAAGCTTCATAATCGGCTCATCTGCTTTCTTGCAGAACAGGCCTGCCAGTTCTCCTGCTTCCGGCTTGAATTCACCCTTGCCGTCAATTAGCTGAACAAAAGGAAGGTCATAGCTTCTTCCTACACGGGAGTCATCCTCACCGAAGGCCGGAGCAATATGAACTACCCCGGTACCGTCGGACAAAGTTACATAATTGTCACAGGTAACATAATGCCCCTTCTTATCCAGCTGCGCATAATCAAACAGGGGCTCATACTCCTTATATTCCAGATCCTTGCCCACATAAGTCTCTTCTATCTCGTAGTCACCTTCCAGCACAGAAAGCAATGCCTCCGCAAGGATATAATGTTCTGTGGAGACAGCGGCTTCATTTCCATGGTCATGTTCCTGCCCATGCTTGTGATCCTGAGCGCCATCCTGTCCATGCTTCTGCTTCTGGACGCCATCCTGTCCGTGGTCATGCCCGCAGGAGCAGCCGCCCTCCTTCTTCAGCACATTGCCCCTGGCATCCACACTCACCTTGACCTTAACATAGGTTTCCTCCGGGTTTACACACAAAGCCACATTGGAGGGCAGAGTCCAAGGGGTAGTTGTCCATGCCAGAATATATTCATCCGCAGCTCCCTTCACACGGAACTTGGCAATCACGGACTTTTCCTTCACATCCTTATACCCTTGGGCGACCTCGTGACTGGAAAGAGGAGTTCCGCAACGGGGACAGTAGGGAACGATCTTAAAGCCTTTGTATAGCAGCCCCTTATCCCAGATTTGCTTTAAGGACCACCACTCCGATTCGATATAATCATTATGGTAGGTTACATAAGGGTCCTTCATATCCGCCCAGAAGCCTACGGTTCCGGAGAAATCCTCCCACATGCCCTTATACTTCCACACGCTTTCCTTACATTCCTGGATGAACGGTCCCAGACCATACTCCTCGATCTGCTCCTTTCCGTCAATTCCCAGCTTCTTCTCAACCTCCAGCTCCACCGGAAGCCCGTGGGTGTCCCAGCCCGCCTTACGGAGCACATCATACCCCTTCATGGTCCGGTATCTCGGAATCATATCCTTAATTACCCTGGTCAGCACATGGCCGATGTGTGGTTTGCCATTGGCTGTCGGAGGGCCGTCGTAGAAGGTATAGGGCATTCCTCCCTTCCCCTTTTCAATGGTAGCCTCAAAAGTCTTGTTATCCTGCCAGAACTTTAAAACCTTTTTCTCCCGGCCGACAAAATTCAGGTCCGTAGACACTTTATCGTACATAGTAATGCTTCCTCCTTATCTTAGATTAATGATTACAAAATTGCTTAACAATTAAAACAGCTCCCATCCGAAATAGGATGAGAGCTGTTCACTATCATTATACCACCTGTTTCACGTACTCCGCCGTCAAGGCTTCCATACATTATCCATATAACGGTGGATACCGGCACAGCCTACTGGGCCCGCACGGCCTTTGGAGCTTGCTGCTAGGGAGTGATGTTCAGCCGCAGGCTACTGATACCGGGCTTACACTGTCCCCGGCTCGCTGGGATGTTCCTCTGCGCTTACTGTCTCCGTCAATGCATTTATCAGTTTCAATTTAATCTATCGTCTATCATAGTATAAATTATTTTTATTGTCAATAGGTAGGTGCCTGACACCGCAATAACGGTGTCAGGCACCGGCAAGGCGGTAACCCCGTACAGGCATCAGACATAAGATAATCTCGACAATACAGCAAAGGGCATACAAAATGAGTGATCTATTATTCAAAGTCTTGGAAGCAATTATATTTGTAGCTGCACTTTCTACGGATGCCTTGATCGCAAGCATAGCCTATGGAAGCAATCGAATCCGGATTCCCCTGATTTCTCTCCTGGTAATCTCTTTTCTGTGTACTATCATCCTCGGAATTTCTCTTCTGCTGGGGACATTCACCAGGCAATATATTCCCGGCGGCTTCCTGCACTTTATTTCCTTCGGTATTTTATTTGTCTTAGGCATTATCAAACTGCTGGATAATGCAATCAAGTCAATGATTGATAAACATACCATTATTAAAAAACAAATCCGGTTCCATTTCTTAAATCTCAATTTTATTCTAAGCATTTATGCAAATCCGAAGGAAGCAGATGTGGATGACTCCAAAATACTCTCGCCGAAGGAGGCCATCTCCCTTGCCGCCGCCCTATCCATAGATAATATGGCCGCAGGCATGGGGGCCGCTCTTTCGAGCATAAGTATTCCCGCGGTACTGACCGCCTCTCTCCTGCTCAGCATGCTGGCTGTAAAATCGGGAGAGCTTTTGGGAAATAAGCTGAGTGACAAGTTTTCCTTCCGCTTATCCTGGCTCAGCGGCGGCCTGCTGATCCTGCTTGCTTTCCTGAGATTGGGTGCCTGACACCCAAATGAAAATAAACAGGTGGCTGATACCGCGGGGAACGGTGTCAGCCACCTGTTTTATTAGCCGCTTATATCATAATGATCTGCAGTTATATCCCCTCTTTCAGAATTTTACTGGGCAGAAAGGAGTCAGAAAAGATATGCCCTTGACTTATTTACGAATCTGGTATATGTTTTTCTATGATAAAATGCTTATGTCACGGCTGCCTGGCAGCAATACGGAGGAAATGATGGGTAAACAAAACTTAACCTTATTAACGGATTTTTATGAGCTGACAATGATGCAGGGTTATTATAATAATAAGAGCAATGAAATGGTAATCTTCGATGTATTTTACCGTGAGAATCCCAGCGGAAGCGGGTATGCCATCTGCGCCGGCCTGGACCAGGTGATTGACTATATAAAGGAACTGAACTTTAGCGAGGAGGATATTGGGTATTTACGTACCTTAAAGATTTTCCAGGAAGATTTTCTGGCTTACTTAAGGGACTTCCGCTTTACCGGGGATATCTACGCCATTCCGGAGGGAACCGTCGTATTCCCCATGGAACCGCTGGTGAAAGTAATTGCTCCTATTATGGAAGCACAGATGATCGAGACCGCTCTTCTCAATATTCTGAATCACCAGAGCTTAATTGCTACCAAGGCCTCCCGTGTGGTTTATGCGGCAAAGGGCGAGCCGGTGATGGAATTCGGACTCCGCAGGGCCCAGGGGCCCGACGCCGGAACTCTGGGTGCAAGAGCCGCCGTCATCGGCGGCTGTATCGGAACCAGCAATGTGCTGGCGGCAAAGCTCTATGATGTTCCCGCCCTGGGAACCCATGCCCATAGCTGGATTATGAGCTTTGACGACGAGCTGACCGCTTTCCGTAAATACGCGGAACTCTATCCTCAGAATACAACGCTGCTGGTGGATACCTATGACACCCTTCGCAGCGGTGTTCCTAACGCAATTAAGCTTTTTGAAGAGCTGCGGGCCGCGGGAAAGATGCCGAAGCGGTACGGAATCCGCCTTGACAGCGGCGACCTGGCTTATCTCTCCAAGAAGGCCAGAAAGCTCCTGGATGCCGCCGGTTTTACGGAGGCCGGGATTACTGCGTCCAGCGACCTGGACGAGTATCTTATTGACTCCTTAAAGACCCAGGGCGCTAAAATCGATACCTGGGGTGTCGGCACCCGATTGATTACCTCTAAGGACTGCCCTGCTTTCGGCGGTGTCTATAAGCTGGCTGCCATAGAGAAGAACGGAGAGTTCCAGCCCAAGATAAAGCTGTCCGAGAACCAGTGGAAGATCACAAATCCCGGAAACAAGAAGGTCGTGCGCATCTATGAAAAGGAAAGCGGAAAAGTAATGGCAGACCTCATCGCCCTTAATGAGGAAACCTTCCACCCCAGTGAAGGATTGCTGCTCTTTGACCCGATTGCCACCTGGAAAAAGACTTATTTGAAGCCGGATACCTATACTCTGAGAGAGCTCCTGGTTCCTGTCTTCTTATCGGGAGAATGCGTCTATACCTCTCCCTCCGTTATGGAAATCCGCGACTACTGCTTAAAGGAGCAGGATTCCCTCTGGGATGAGGCCAGGCGTCTGATCAACCCTCATGAGGTATATGTGGATCTTTCCCTCAAGCTATACCGTATGAAGACCGGGCTTCTTGACAGCCTGACCGGGCACAGCAAATGAATCAGCCGCGCTGCTGCAGTCCACTCCGTGGCAGTGCTGCAATGTTCCCATATATTACATTGATTTTATGAGATTATTTACTGCATTTATCGCCTAAATATGTTATACTATCCACGATGAGCAGATTAGTCCAAGAGTTCCTGATCTGCGGGCGATACGTTTACTATCCACCAACAGCAGATTAATTCTCCTCGTTATATTCACGAAAGGAGCCAAGGTTTTGAAAAAAAGACAAAGAAAACATATTCTTATTGCAAGCTTCGCCGCTTCTCTTACATTACTCAGCGGAGTCGTATTTGTTAACATATCCCAGGCCCGAGGTAATACCGGCATCATTCCGACCGGAGGAACCTTTCCCGGTGTCCATGAGACAAAGATGGCCGGGGAGGATACATACACTACCCCGATCCCGGCCGGCGCCGAAGCCTCCCCGGATGATTCGGTTTCCGTTGATCCGTCTGCCAATGCGGAAGAGACCTTTGTTCCCGCCACCGAGATGGATCTGGATCCCTCCAGCCTTACCGTTTTTGTCAATAAAGAATATGCTCTTCCCAAGGATTACAGGCCTGACGAGCTGGTAACGCCCAATGTGGCCTTCAACCTGATTTCCTATGATGAGCGGACCCTGATGCGTCCCGAGGCTGCCGAGGCTCTGGAGAAATTATTTGATGCCGCAAAGCAGGACGGCATTATCCTCTATGGCATCTCCGGCTTTCGCTCCTACCAGCGCCAGGCCAGCATCTTCACGAGTAATATTGTAAAGAGAGGCAAGAAATATACTCTGCGTTACAGTGCGGTTCCCGGCACCAGCGAACATCAGACCGGACTTGCCATTGATGTATCCGCCAAGTCCCTTGGCTTCAAATTATCCACCGGCTTTTCCTCCTCCCCGGAGGGTATCTGGCTGGCAGATAACGCCCATCATTACGGATATATTATCCGCTATCCTAAGGGTGATGAAGAAATTACAGGCTATGCTTATGAGCCCTGGCATATCCGCTATGTCGGAACAGCACTTGCCGATTACCTGTATACAAATCAGCTGACCCTGGAAGAATATTACCACTATACTCCCAGCCCGGACTTTGATTTTGAAGCGGTTTATGCAGACTTTATAAATTATACGCCCCCCAAGGTTACCGAAGTGCCCCTCGAAGAGGATGAGATTATCGTAGATGAGAATGGCAATGTCATTGAAGGCACCCCCGATGATTCTCTGGAGAATCCGGAAGAGGAAGGAGAGGACAATGTACCGGGCGATGTGCCGGAACAGCCCTCCGATCCCGAGGAAGAGGTCCCGGAGGAAGAGGAGGATACCGAGGAAATCCCGAAAGAGAACGAGACCACTCAGGTGCCGGAACAGCCTTCTGAAGAAGAGACCGGCTATGAGACTGACGATGATGGGATAACCGATGTTCCGGAAGTGACAGAACCGGCAGCTCCCACGCCTACCGTCATTCCTTTCTCCACGGCTGCGCCCGGCCCTACGGCTACTCCCTCTCCGCTGCCGGAGCAGGATGGTCTGTAACAATCAAAAACAGGAGGTCTGTCATCCATGCTGCGATTATTATTAACACTGATTTTTTTGCTTATATTCTTTATTATAAGCATTCCCCTATATCTAATCGAGTATATCATAGGCCGTTTTAACCGCAGGGCCATGGTAGCAAGCTCTCAGGCCATTGTCGTGGGCGCTTTTCATATCATTTTATTCCTCTGCGGAATAAAGCGGACGGTTCTGGGCCGGGATAATATTCCCAAGGAAGAAGCGGTTCTTTATATTTCCAACCACCGGAGTTATTTTGATGTTCCGGTTGCTTATTCCAGCATCCCCACCCTGACCGGATTCATGGCGAAGAAGGAGATCGCTAAAATTCCTTTTCTGAGCTATTGGATGCGGTTCCTGCAGTGTCTTTTTCTGGACCGCAGCGACATCAAGCAGGGGCTGAAAACCGTCCTCAAGGGCATTGAACTGGTAAAGGACGGCTACAGCGTATTCATCTCCCCGGAGGGCACCCGCAGCCAGGGTAAGGAAATGCTGCCCTTTAAGGAAGGAAGCTTCAAGATAGCCGAGAAGACCGGCTGTGCCATTGTTCCCGTTGCCATCCTTAACACCGAGGCGGCATTTGAAAATCATATCCCCTGGATTCGCAGCGCGCATGTGGTAATCGAATACGGCAAACCCATCTATCCCAAAGATCTGAGCAAGGAGGAGCTGAAATTCCTGGGCTCCCACGTGCAGGGCATTATCCGTGAAATGTTAACTAAAAATGAGGCTCTGATATAATATTACCGGCCTGTGCTGGCATGAAGTTACGCTGGTGTCACTCCACCAAGTTACTTTTGCGCTGACCGGCTGAGTGCATCTTGTGAAGCGGAGCGTTCTGAACGCACGAAGGTAAGGCAAGCAAAAGTAACTTGGTGGAGTGACACCAGCGTAACTTCATGCCAGCATTGGCTTAGTTAGTATATTTTTTTAAAAGTGAATTTCCCTATTTATTTTTTTGGGAAAAGATGATACAATAAACGGTGCCCAGCCTGTCAGCGATTCCGCTTACATGACTCCGGCACAGAATAGAATTTGCAGAGGAAAGAGAGGTACATATCTCATGCAGCCATGGGTTATTGTATTGATAGTGGTAGCGGTCGTAGTTACCGGTGTGTTAATTGCTTTATATTTTGTAGGAAAGAAGCTGCAAAAGAGACAGGAGGATTCAGAATCCCAGATGCAGGCAGCTGCACAGACGGTCTCCATCCTCGTTATTGATAAAAAGAAACTGAAGATGAAGGATGCCAACCTTCCCAAACTTGTTCTTGATCAAACGCCAAAGTATCTTCGCGGCTCCAAGGTACCCATTGTAAAGGCAAAAATCGGTCCCAAGGTAATGAATCTGGTATGTGATGCCAAGATATATGACCTTATTCCGGTGAAGAAGGAAGTAAAGGCTGTACTCAGCGGTATCTATATCATGGATGTCAAAGGAATGCGAGGCCCTCTGGAGCAGAAGAAGGAGAAGAAATCCCTTCTGAAGCGGGTGACCGGCGTATTCAAAAAGGAAGCAAAATAAAGAGACAATATTGTGTAAACTGTAGAATCCTCTTACTCTGATGGTATCAATGCTGTCTGGTAGGAGGATTTATTCAAAGGAGGGCCTATGAGAAAAAGAAATCTGATTCTTTTAGTTATCATCTGTATTATGTCAGTCCTTGTACTTACCGGCGTGCTGGCTTACGTCTATTATCAGCAGCGCACCCAGGAGAGCGCTCCGACAGCAAGCATTACACCATCACCGGAGCCGGCACCCACGGAGGCACTCACTCCTGCTCCCAGCCCGCTGCCCCAGACGACCGCAACGCCTATCCCCACCCCCTCGCCCGCTCCGACAGAGCCTCCGGAACCCATTATACTTGGATTTGCGGGAGATGTTAATTTTGACGAGGATTCCTATCCCGTCAAGGAGTATGACAAGGTGGGTAAGGGTCTCCCCGGTGTTCTCTCCGAGGATCTGATTGCGGAGATGAACCAGGCGGATCTTATGATGCTGAATAATGAATTTGCCTACAGTACCAGAGGAGTGGAGGAACAGAACAAATCCTACACCTTCCGGGCTGATCCCAAGCGGGTGGACATTCTTAAGGAAATGGGTGTGGATATCGTATCCCTGGCCAATAATCATACGCTGGATTTTGGGATGGAGGCTTTGCTGGATACCTTCACGACCCTTGACAATGCCGAAATTCCCTATGTAGGGGCAGGGGATACCATGGCCCGTGCAAAGGCTCCGGTCTATCTCAAGGCTGGAGACAAGACCATTGCCTTCGTCGCTGCCTCCCGTGTAATATTTGCCATGGACTGGTATGCCACCGATACCTCCCCCGGTATGATCGGAACCTATGATCCGGCTCTGTTTCTGGAAGCCATCCGTGAGGCGGATGCCAGCGCTGATTTTGTTGTAGCCTACGTTCATTGGGGTGTGGAATATAAACACTATCCTGAAAAGTACCAGAAGACCATGGCCAGGCAATATATTGAGGCCGGTGCGGATGCCGTAATCGGCTGTCATCCCCATGTCATGCAGGGCTTGGAATTCTACCAGGGCAAGCCCATTGCCTACAGTCTCGGCAATTACTGGTTTAACCGCTCCAACAAGGAATCCGGAATGCTGAAGATCTATATTGATCCGGATGATACCCTGCGTGTTCAGATCCTTCCTGTCATGAACAAGAACATGAAGACCTACCTCCTGACAGAAGAGGCGGACCGCCGCTCCTATTTTGATTTTATGGAAAAGCTCTCCTTTGATGTGGACATCGACGATAATGGCTTTGTTACAGAAGAGGGTAAATAATTCTAATATGAACCACATGGAAAATGCGCCTTGAGCTGGCTGTGACAAGCCATCTCAAAGCGCATTTTTTATATTCTTATATCGGCCCTGCTGCCCCGGGATATTGAACCCGGCCGAAGCAATTGTGGCGGCCTTATTTCGCAAAATACGGGTTTCCGATATAGAATGTCCCCTCTTCTCCCGGAACCGCAAGCCCAAATGCGCCATTTTCCAAATTATCCTTTTGAATCCGGATTTTAAAGGTGTATGCCGTATCTTTCACAAGCTGCGTTCCCAGTGCGCTTTCTCCATCCTTTGTCAGGATCTCAAGATCACCCTCCTGGAAGGTCTGACCATCACCTGCGGATACCTCCGGGCCATTGACAAAGACAGGATATCCGCCCGTCCATATAATCAGGCCGGGTACATCCTGATTAAATACAACATCAAATCCATAATATTCATATTCCCTATATACGGGACCTACCGCAAATACGCTGTCGATTTCCTTCCGGCCGATTATCAGCCTCTCTCCCCAGGCATCCAGCATATAATTTACCTGATACCACTGTGCATAATCCCCTGATTCTGCCTTCTCCCCCAGCTCACCGGCTTCGACCTGTTCCCCTCTTATGATATACAGGCCTTTTGTATCCATTCCCTGCTGACTGCCTTCTTCCTCAGCTCCTACCTGTACAGCAACGGACTTATCAAAGGTCTGTCCTTTATAAACACCTGAAACAGATATAACAGCAGTACCATTGGATACACCGGTAACGGTTCCATTATCGACGGAAGCAACTTCTGTATTATCTGATTTCCATTCTAACTCTGCTGCTATATCCTTTCCGTCCTCCTTCAGAACGGCAGCTACTGTGTCTGTCTCTCCAGGCAGAAGTACAAACTCTTCCTTGTCAACCATTAAGGTACGCCCTTTGGCTGAAGGAATTACCGTCACCTCACAGGAAGCCTTCTTTTCCCCGCTGGCCGCGGTAATTGTGGCGCTTCCCAGCTTTAAGGAAGTGATCAGCCCATTCTCTACCTGCACCGTTCTGGGGTCGGATGATTCCCATTGCACCTCGCTGCCTCCCTCCACGCTAAGCTGCATGGTTTCATACTGTTCCATTTCCAGCGTTTCATGGCTGAGCTTTAATTTACCTGCGCATGCTGCCAGCACCATACTGCTGCATATCACTGCTGCAGTTGCTATTGTCTTTCTAATCCATTTCTTCATATTCTTCCTCCTCGTTTTTTATATTTTAGCCTTTATAAAGGCTGAAAATATCCATTTATTCTTTAATACCGCCCATAGAGATATTGCCCAGCAGCCGTTTATGAAAGGCAACAAAAACAAGCAAAATCGGGATGATCAAAACAATGCATCCAGCCAGACGCATGGGGGTGTTGCTGATTTCCTGGGATGCGGAAAAGCTGTAAGCATACAGCCCATAAGCCAGTGTCGGATGGGTCGGCATATAAGTCAGCGTCACGGTATAATCATTCCATAGCTCAATGAACTTTATCAGCATAACGGTCATAAAGGTCCCCCGAACCAAAGGCATTGCTATGGAAAACAGTACCCGGAAATTGGAGGCGCCGTCCATATAAGCGGCTTCCGTAAAGTCCTTCGGCATAGTCTTAAACAACGCATGAAAGACCAGATAATAGAGCCCTAAAAAGTTGGCTTTGCAAATCCACAAGCCCCATATATGATCATAGAAGCCAAGACTCTTTAACAGCTGAAGCTCTGACGGTAAATTTCCTACTATGGGCAGCGTCATTGTTATAATAACGATGGCATAGATAACCTTGCTCAGCTTAAAGTCAAATCTCGCCGTGGCATATGCCGTCACGGTACAGGTAAAGGTTGAAATAAATGCTCCTCCTAATGCATACAGCAAGGAATTAAGAAGCATTTCTTCAATATAAACCGGAGCCATGGAACCGTTTTTATTAACCGTTACGGTAAAATTATTAACAGCTGTCAGTATATTTTTGAAAAACCATTTCTGAGGCATCCAAAGGGGATTCTCAAGATAATCCAGGTTGCTTTTAAACGCCGTCACAAATGCCCAGACCAACGGAATGCACAGAGAAATCACATAGAGAATTAGTACGGCCAGGGTAAGAATGGCCAGAACATTGATTTTTTTCTCCGTTCTTATATTTACTCTTTCCTTCATCGCCTTCTTCCTTTCTTTTCATAACCGGGCCCATTCCTGGCTAACAGGTGTTTTATAAAATACACCAGCGGAATCGTTATGAAAGACAGCAGGAGTCCAAAAGCAGAAAGCATCGGATAGTCCGCATAACCGTTTGGTTTCACCGTTTCCTTGTACAGCCAATAACCGATGGTAACAATCCGCTCCTCCGCCGCATCGGAGTAAAATGCATAAATATTGGCCTGATTTACGAAGATACCTCCTACCGCAACAATGAGAAAGGTGGACATTGTCTCCCATATTAAAGGAAGCGTGATATACCTCAATTCTTTAAAATATCCTGCGCCATCCAATTTGGCCGCTTCTACCACGGATTCGGAAATATTGCTCATAGCGCCTACATAAAGCAGGATGGATACACCGAAGCCCGCCCATATATTATAAAACAGGATGGTCCCAAAGGTCGTTCCCGCATTGGACAATAATCCGTTTACCGTCTGCCCCAGAACATCAAAAAATGCCGGAAACGCACCATCTGCAATCTGCTTGAACATGACCACCAGGGCTATGCTGGGAATAATACTCGGTAAAAAGAGCATTATTTTAAAGAAATTTTTCAGCGGTGCTTTTTTATAGATATAGTAAGAAAATAAAATACCGCAGATCATCCCGGTTGCTGTTCCCACCAGAAACACCGTGAGAGAATTCCTGAGCCCGACGCCAAATACCGTCAGATCGCGGAAATTAGTGAACAGGGTTTTAAAATTATCCAATCCGCTCCAGTGATATCCGCCATCCTCTCCATAGCTTTTAAAGGCAAGAAGAATGGAATTGATATTGACGCCGAGATAAAAGATAACAAACTGCAGCAGGGGGAAGAAGACTAATACCGTATAAAAGATACCATCTCTGGTACGGCGCTTTTCAAGGTACTTCTTAAGCTTTTCTCTCACAATCAACGCCCCTTTTGAACACTTTTAAAGTGGTTCTTCCACACACTTTCCGTCCAGTATGCCGACAATCCCTCAAAATAATCTTCCGCCTTAATGTTCTCATTGATCATGGCGGTTGCCGGGTAGGTAAAGGTCTCTCCGTTCACCGTCGACAGCCACAGTCTTGGGGAATACCAAAGATCCGTACTGTAATTTTGCATCATCGGGCTTGCCGAATCCTGAATTGCTTTCCGGGCATTCTCATGCATGTCTACCATGGTCTTTCCCCATGCGCTGAGCTCCTCCTTTTTGTCTCCCATCTCGTAGTCAACCGCACGGCATACATTGGTAACCGTTGTGTACTCAACGAGAGATTCCTCCGTATAACAAAACTGGAGAAATGCTTTTGCTAAATTAACCTTCTCAGCCGGTGTCTTTGCATTAATGAATGCAATATCCCCTGTAAGCTGCAGGATGGTATACTCCCCTGCTTCCTTTACCTTTGGCAATGGCATAAGCCCAAATCTGCGGTTTTTAACGGAGGCCTCTTCCCCGTGCTGTGCCGCGAGATCATTAAAGACCCCCTTTGCCTCACTTTGCCACCAGTTTCCGTCGATGAGCATAGCCGCACGCTGTATTTTTTCCGAATACTTTCCCATGACGAACTGTCCCTGGGCATCCTTATGGGTGAAGGAGGTGCTGGTTGCCGTCTTATTATTATAATATCCCGGATTGCTTACCAGTCTTTCTATGAATTTAAGAGCATAATAACGGCCTGGCAGCTTATACAGTTCATATCCGTTTTCTGCGGTAATAGCAATGGGATCGCTGCTGATTACCGGAGCACCGCTTTCGTCAACGGAGCTTACATGATGACTCATTACACCATCATAATTATAATTAAGCTCCATTTGCTCCACACCCTCATAATCCGCAGCCAGTGCGATTAACAGGCTGTTCACATATTCTTGTACATTGCCTCCCCACATCACCGGTATCAAATTGGGATCAAGGGAGAGGATTCTGTCACAAAGCTCGAAGAACTGGTCATAGGTTGCCGGAAGTCCGTTGTCATAGACGGTTTCCTCTCTTCCATCCGGTCCCCCGGAGCGCGCCGCATCTTTGTCCTTAACAAAGCTTCCATCGGGTGCAAAAAACAGATTGTTTTCTTCAAATAACTCGATATCATATGCAATTCCAAAAAACTTCTCCGTGGTGGGCAGGGCATAGTATTTTCCTTCAATTGCAGAGTAGTACTCCTTCTGCGCCTCGCTTAATTTAGACTCAACGGTACTGGTCTCCGCCGCCTGGGAATCCGTCTCCCCTGTTACAAAGTCATAGGACAGCGGTTTTGTGGCAACATCCGTGACATCCAGGAAATTCCCTTTCTTCGCAAAATAAGTTGCGCTTGCACCTTCTGCAAAGATTATGTTTTCATTGAAGCTGTCTATATTATTTTCCATTCCGGTCTGTGTAAAAGCCGCAGATTCCGTTACCCGAATCTCAACGCCCTTTTTTCCCTCTTCAAAAGAAGTCTCTTCATATTTCTTTTCAAACCGCTTTTTCAGAGTGTAAACCCATTCCGACCCCAGACCGCCGTCGAATACCCCTATGGTCAGCTGGGTTTTTTCCTTATTGGCTACTTCCGCCTCTCTTCTTCCGCATCCGGTAAGCCAGCCCAACGCTATCACAACGGACAGGAATATACATAATTGTTTTTTCATAACCTTCCTCCTAGATAAATAAATAGATTGCATCTCCTTTTAATATGGTCAGCTTCAACGTTCCGTCCGTCACCGCCATTTCCACAGCCTCGCCATTTACATATGCCTTGACGAATTTTACGCTCCGTGCAAAGCTCAAGGTAATATTAACATCCTCTCTTGGGGTGGTTGCTGTGATAAGAACACTCTTTTTTTCAGTATTGCGGTCGGTAAAGCATCCGATTAATACCGTATCGCCCTCCGCACCAAGTAAGGTTCCAAAGGATGCCAGGCTTTCTTCATATAATTGATAGCGCTCCTTCTGGGACTCGGTGTTTAAGATGACCCCTTCTGCATGGCAATTTAAAAGCTTGTCCCCATAAGCCCCAATCTCCCGGTTCAATTCCTTCACGTAATCAAAACGTTCCGTTTTCTGCCCGTCCGTTGTGATAAGTGCGGGAGTGAAGGACTCACTTCCCTTATCGGGTGTAAAATAACAGAAATACTGAAGTCCTTTTACTCCGAAGGCCAGATTGGTAAACACCTGCCATCGGATATCCTCCCGGGAGGGTGTCCGTTTATCGGGCACTCCCTCCGTACCTGAGATGCCCACGGTTTGAATAAAGGACCAAAACGGGATCTCTTCCCGGCGGGTTTTCGAACGGAGCAAATCCAGATTGTAGTAATAATCGCTGATCTCCTGACGTGCCAATGGGTTATTTTCATCATAGGTCAGCAGCGGATAGGAATCGTAAGAATAGTAATTCGGGCGCGCCAGTTCGATCCAATCATCTACATATTGTTCATAAGGAGCGCCAATGCCCCCTTCCGCATAATGGGGAAACATATTGACATGCCATTGCTTGCCGGGATAGTTCCGGCCGTAGGCTTCCACAAAGGGATATAGGCTGTCAAACATAGCCCTTCCCGGTTCATCCATCAGGAGCTGTCCGGCATAGGCCGGATACTGATAATATTCCTCTATCTGCTTCATTGCCTTTTCCAGTATTCCCGCATCGGAAGACTTCTGATATTCTCTGATACAGGCGGTCACCTTCTGATCTGCAACCAAAAATTTTAATCCCTGTTCCTCGGCAAGGGACAGGCTCTGTTTAATTGCATCCGTATTTGCCTCATAGGATGCAAAGCCATTGACAAAATTAATACCGCACTCCTTCATCAGCGCATAATATTCTGATGTGCGAAACTTCTCCGGCGGCGTAACCCACATTCCAATTGGAATTTCCCCCATATGTAATACATCATAACTATTATTTTCTGCGGAATTCCCCCTTGTATCCGTCCTTTGGCATCCGCTGCAGCCTACAACAAACAAATTCACCATAATAAAAATCAGACCTCTTATTACCACTTTTTTCATGGTATCCCCTTTCAAATTTTGCATCTTTCATAGGTAGAGTATAATCCTTTCTGCCATATGCATCACATCATTAATTTATAAAAATACACCGTTTTTTATTATTGCAAACTTGACATTTTCCATGTATTTTGATAAGTTAGCTATATAACCACCAATATTTTTCCAGGTCATTCAGAAAGGACCTTCCTATGCTGATTTATGATATCAATGAGATAAAATCCACACCGTTTTCCAAATTATCTGTATTCTCCTATTCCGCCATTATGCACAGCCACACGTTTTTTGAGTTCACTATCATTTTAGACGGAAGCTGCAACAGTATTATCAACAGCGGCAAGAAAAGTATTCTTCATAAAGGAGATATGATCTTTCTTCGTCCCGGTGACGTCCACATGCTGAACCCTATTACAAAAAACTACAGACACCGTGATTTCTATGTTACCGTTGAAAAGATGAAGCATATCTGCAGCATATTTTCAGAGACATTCTTTCAGGAGCTGTTTTCTCCGGAATTGAAGCTGCACTATGTTTTGGATATTAATGAATACACCCTGCTGGATCAGAAATCATCTGTCTTCGATATCTCTTATCTTCCTGATTCGGAGGCCGGTGAAAAACTGGATCAATTGCATACCTCGATTATCATACAATTGCTGGGCGTTATCATAAACAGAACATTGCCTGCCAATCATAATGTACCGGAGTGGTTAAGCTCTCTTTTTTTACATTTATCCAGTTTTCATTATGTTAATCACAGTATTGACGAAATCATCGCCACAACCGGTTATTCCCACAGCTATGTATGCCAGAAATTCAAAAGTACTTACGGCATGACCCTGCTGGACTGCCTCAATAAAAGCAAGATTATATTATCCGCCAATCTGCTGGGGAAAGAGAAGATCATTGATATTGCAATGTCCCTGGGCTGGGAAAATCCCAAAAATTATACCATAGCCTTTAAAAAGGTCTTTGGCATTACGCCTCAAAAATATATTGCCGCAACAAAATCCGATAAGGTTTGCCATAACGCCAATGTTGTCTTCCCTGTTCCGCCGCAGACCAGCCATCTGACGGATTTACCCCCTATGGTTCTTCCAAAGAACGCAGAGGAGGATTGATTCCTATTTCAGATATTTATGAAAGATATAGCAGGGAACGGCTGCCCAGGCATGGCAGAGACTGCCCGCATCTTCAAAATCACGCTCGCCGTCCTGGGTTTCCGGAAAGGTGGATATCCCTTCCAGAAGCACACGGCCAAATACCTCACAGATCTCATCAATAACACTGTCGATATCCCCGGTTGCTCCAATGATCGCGTCATATTTCCACTGCAGTGTTGCGAAGGTCTGGGTTACCATGCCTTCCGGGGGATTTTGCAGTGCCGCCGCTATGCCTGCAATACGTGATTCGGGAATTATTTTTGAACAGATCAGCAGGGACAGGGTATACCCATGAAGCCCCTGCTTTCCATTTTGGCTGAGATAGGAGGCATACAGCCCGGTATCCTCGCAGTAGAATACCTCTGCCGCCCAATATGCCCTCTGTGCCAGGCTTTCATATGCTCTTCCCTGCTCCCTGTTGTTAAGGCGGCATTCTAACCGGGACAACTCTTTCGCCGCGATATAAAATAAAGCGGTCAAGATCAGATCCTTTGTCCGGCCTGTCCCGGATATACTGAATGAACCATGCTCCGATGCTTCCTCGTCTGTAAAAACCGCACCGCCCTCCAGCCCGTCCGCCCATTCATAAAAGTTCCAGTAGCGGCTTCCGCCGAAGCTCTCTACTCCTTCCTCCGTGAGCTGCCCCTCAAAGGTATAGATAATCCTTTCTGCATAAGGAAGCATCTCTTCTATAAATTCCTTCTGAAAATCCGCCTCGGCATTCTCACATAGTGCAATAATCCAATACAAGCTGAAGGAGGGTATCGTAATTTCCGTCCGTGCAGGGGCACACAGCGCCAGAAGACCGTCTGCCTGCTGGGAGTATGCCATCAGTCTCAGGCTGGCTTTGGGCATCCGGTATTCGCCAAAGACGCTGTATCCAAATAGCATTTGATTCCTTGAGTCCATGGCGTATAATGCCTGTTCCCGCCATGGACAGTCTTCATAATGCTCGTGCGCGCAGAGCCTTAGTGTCCGGACTCCCGCATCGTAGATACGCTGTAAAAACCGGTCCTTCAGTCTCCTTCCCGCCACAGAAAACGGATAGTCACAGCTTACCAGCGTTGCCCTGTGCAAAGTAAAGGAGGGTGCTGAAACAAACAGCATTAAATACCTCCCGCCAAGTCTCCTTGTATACTCCGCGAGATAATTTCTCCCCTCTTTCAGCTGTATCCCGAATGCAAAATTGCGTCCTCCCATGGCTGTCCGGACACGCAAATCCGCCAAATGCTCTCCATAACCCAAATACATCCTGCAGGATTCGCCTACCTCCACTTCAATAATAGGATAGCCTGCTCTCTCTTCTTTTAAATCGATTACCAGGTAAATTCCATCTGCTCCCTTTGCCTGAAAGCATACCGGTTTTTCCAGCTCGTCTGCTCCCTTCCTCGGCTGCCCTGTCATTTCCCAGAAGGTTCTCGCGCTCATCCAGGCAGACTGCATCCGTTCTGCCGGTGTCCCGCGTTCTTCTTTCTCCCGGTAAACGCCCTGTGCACAAATTTTTGAAGGCACGGTATGCTTTACCTCACATTTTGGAATGGGACGCGGATACAGCCTATATTCCGTCTGTACGACCACCGCCGGAACGAAGCCCTCCGCCGGTCTGACCTTCCATTGGTCCTCACGGGTGAAGTCATATGACCATGCATATCCTAACTGCGGTGTAATCATATACCCCGGAGCTAATTGCTCAAGGTATGGCGCAGCCTGCCGGGATTCCCCGCCGCTGCCCCCGTTCCCGTATGTATGAGTGCCGCCATATCCCCTGGAGATACGGCACTGGGTAGAGACACCGGATTCCTCCAGCACCCTTCCCTCCGAATCTATGATGCTGAAACAGATTGCTGCGCATTTGCTATAATGAGTGGAAACATCCTCTCCCATGTGCCAGGCCAGTATAGCCAGCCTGTTTTTTCCGCAGGAAACAAAGGATGAGAGATCCACTTCATCATATACCTTATAATGCGGATAATCCGCATACTGACCATTTGCGGCAAATACTCCGTTGATCCAAACAACATATTCTGTATCCGCACTAATGTGCAGTTTGCAGGCCTTTGACACAGCAGTAAAGTCTGCCGCAAATTCTACATATTGATTCTTACAGGCATGATCCGTCCATATCCATTCCATATTTGTTCTCCTCATTGTTTTTACTTCCTGTTTTTGCTTCTTATCTTTGCCTCTTATCTTTGTTTCTTGTTTTTATTTCTTGTCTTTATTCCTTGTCTTAGCTTCTTGTCTTTTCCCAGTCTACATGATACTTTCTGCAAATTCACTACATTAATTTTGATTTTCTAACCGCAAATTATGATACTGCCTGTAAAAGCAGGAAAACGCGCTCTGATTTGGCTGCGGCAAGCCATTTCAAGGCGCGTCTTTATATTCTTATGCTATTTCCGGTCCTAAGAAATGCGGGGTGCAATCCGGATCATGGTTTGATTCCTCGAGGCACATACCCCGTCCGAGTACAGGGCATATTCCAGATGGATCTCCAGAAGCTCCGGCAGCTCCTTGATTACAATCCGGGAGGTGTTTACTTCAAATCGCAGCTCCCCGTAGGGGGTCCGGTAGACCGCCTCCGTATTGCGGCCCAACTCAAAGCTCATATCGGCACTTGCCGCACCGGTTCTGGTTATCACCACCAGGTTCGGGGCTATTTTAATTCTGCTCTTAATAAGCCCTTCTCCCTCTGCCGGAAGCTCCTCATAACTAATATAGTGCATTTCCTTATGCAGATGATAGGTTCCCTGCGCTCTGGTGACCACCGGCTCCTCCGGGGCGTCTGATTGGCATCCCTCTATTAAAACAAATACTTCCTTTGTCATTTTCTTCTCCTTCTAACCCATGCACGGGACTTGCTCAACGGCCTGAATATTTTTTCACTCATTATTGTACTACCTGTCCCGGTTTTGTTCAACTGCTTCTAAATTTTCCTTCAGGCCTGCTACTTTCTCAATTTTTATGTATAGCGTTCCATTAACTGGAAACACTTAAGAAAACAACAAGCACTTTACATGGAGGTCGTTATGAAAAAAAAGCTTTTTCCTATCATAAAAATACTTACCGATAAAATGCACATTTATGATTGCCCCGCTGCATCCTCCCCTGCCATACATACCCGGACGCAGAATCAGTCCGGATTCCGGCCTTTTCTGCTCTTCTTCCTTCTTCTCTGCTCCGCTGCCTCCATATGGCTGATTAAGGCCAATGCAAGGGCTGATTCAGACATTCAGGAAGGGATCGCCCGGAAGGTTCTCCGGTTCCATGTCATTGCCAACAGTGACAGCGAGGAGGATCAGGCATTAAAGCTGAAGGTAAAGACCGCCCTGGTACAGGAGCTGGCTCCCCGTTTGGAAAACCTTGCGGACATAGACGCTGTACGGACCGCGGTGCGGAAACAACTGGGTGATATTGAGAAGCTTGCAGAGGAGATTCTTCGCCAAAACGGCTCCTCCTATCCTGTCAGCGTCTCCCTGGAGCAATGCTATTTTCCTCTGAAGATCTACGGCGGCTACACCTTTCCTCCGGGCAGCTATGAGGCTCTGCGGGTGAGAATCGGTGCCGCAGAGGGCAAGAATTGGTGGTGCGTCATGTTCCCCCCTCTCTGCTTTGTGGATGAGACCTACAGTGTCGTAGACGAGAATTCCGACAAAAAACTTCTCTCGTTATTAACGGAGGAGGAATACGATGCCCTGGTCGGCAACAAGACTCCCGTGAAAATAAGATTTAAACTGCTGGATAAGATTAAGAGCCTGTTCCAATAACTCCATTTATATTCTGTCCCGTTGCTTTCCGCCTCCTTTTTTATTTGTATCCGGTATTTCTATGTGTTAAAATACAAATAATGAAAACACGTTACGGAGGTTCCCATGGATTCAATTACGGTGAAAGCCTATGCAAAAATAAATCTTGGTTTGGATGTTCTTAGAAAAAGAGAAGACGGATATCATGATGTTTGCATGATCATGCAGTCCATAAAGCTCTGCGATACCATCACCATCCGAAGGGAGGCGGCGGAGGGAATCCGCATCCGGACCAATCTTCCCTATCTTCCCGACAACCAGGATAATCTGGTTTATAAGGCCGCCGCTCTCCTGCAGCAGACCCTGGGCATCCGGGACGGTCTCTCCATCGAGCTGGAGAAAAAGATTCCCGTTGCCGCGGGCCTGGCAGGCGGAAGCTCCAATGCGGCCGCCACCCTTCTGGCCCTGAACCGGCTCTATCAGGCCGGCCTGCCCAAGAGCGAGCTGAGACAATTAGGGGTTCGGCTGGGTGCGGATGTTCCCTACTGCGTCATGCTGGGGACAGCGCTTTCCGAAGGAATCGGGGAGGTACTGACCCCTCTTCCATCCATGCCCTCCTGCTCCATCCTGTTGGTTAAGCCGGATATCAGCGTATCCACCCGGTATGTTTATGAAAATCTGAATCTGACAGAGGACAGCGCCCACCCGGATATCGAAGCGATGAAGATAGCCCTCTCCCGAAGCGATCTCTACGCTCTGACCAGGGCCATGGATAATATTCTTCAGAGTGTGACAGTAAAGGAATATCCCATTATTGCGGACATTAAGGATAAGATGAAGGAGCTGGGTGCCTTAACCTCCCTGATGAGCGGCAGCGGCCCCACGGTATTCGGAATTTATCAAAACCAGAACTTTGCCAGAAAGGCGCTGAATTACTTCCGAAAGCACCGTCATTACGGCAAACAGGTCTATCTTACCACCCCCTACTGGCCGTAACAGCCGGATACATAACCGGATTGCTGCAAAATAACAGGGTTATTGCAAATTGTCTTCCCATGGGGAAGTATTCTGCAATAACCCTGCTCTACTTCTTTTCTTATCTGCTTTCTATTTGCTTTCCGTACCATCCCGCCATGCTTCCATCTTCTTAATGGCCGCATCGATTGTCTTCTGGGAGATATCCGGGAGGTCGCCGCCCCAGGCCTTTGCTGCCTGATTAAAGCCCTTCTTTACCGCGCCGATCAGCTCGTCTGCTTTGGAGGTGTCTCCGCCGGAAAGCGCCTTGGCAAATTCCAGTATACGGTCCGAGGTCTTCTCTATTCCCCAGTAACCATCCTCTGCAATGTCCTTCTGTGCCTGCAGTCTGGTGGCATCATCCACCTGAACCTGACCGGTCCGAAGCGCCGCATAAATATCCGAAGCGCTGTTCACGGTCTTCCCCTGCTTCGTCATAAGCTTCTGAACCAGATCCAGCATGCTCTGTGTTCTTCTCTCCGCCTCTGATTTCAGACGGTCAATGGTAACGGTATCCCTGGTATAAAGCTTGCCGGAAGCCGCTGCCTGATCACCCTTCTCATATACCGCAGCCGCACCGTTATCCGGCGCCTTTGCCTGCTCCTTCTGAGCGGCCTGATTCTGCGCCGCCTTGGCAGCTGTGCTGTCATAGGCCGGTGTCGTATTGGAAACACGATTTACACTCATTGTATCATCCTCCATGATATTGTCGGAGTCTTTAATTCTCCTCAGTAATGGGCTCTCGCCCGGTTCCATCTGTGCCATCCTTGGCTGTAATTGTATTATTGTCTTATCTGTAAATACTATTTCGGTTGATTCTTTATAAAACCTTAGCTTTTTTCCTTAATAATTCTTAATAATTGCTTTATCCTTCCTAAATACTGACATGTTATACTACGCTTATGTATTAAAGCATAGACAAAGGAGTGTGGCATAATAAATGAAAATCGTGGTATTAACAGGTAGATTCGGAATGGGCCATATGATGGCGGCCCTGGCTGTCAAGCAGCAGATTGAGCTCAGCCGCCTTGAAGCCGAAGTGGAAGTAGTTGACTGGCTTGAATATGCCTCTCCCAGGTTGGCAGACCAATACTACGCCTTTTTTCAGCTCCTGGTAAGCAAGGGACACACCCTGTACAACAGAAGGTATCGTTACCTGGAGAATAAACAGACGGATCAAAAGCCGGAGCTTCGCGGGTTCTTCCTTCGATGCTGTTCCCGGCTGATGAAGGAGAAAGCTCCGGATTTCATCATATCAACCCTTCCCATCTGCTCTCAGATTCTGTCCTTATACAAGGAAAAGACCGGAGCTTCCCTGCCCCTCATTACCTGTGTTACAGATATCACCGGCCATTCCGAATGGATTAACCGGAATACGGATTATTATTTTGTAGGCTCCCGCTGTGTTGCGGATAAATTCATCGCCAAAGGTGTTCCTCCCTCTGAAATATTTATTACCGGCCTGCCGGTGCGCCCCGGCTTCCTGGAGGAGCTCCCCGGGAATGCGGATGCAAAAGGCAGCGGCACCAGGCATATCCTGATTATGGGGGGCGGCCTGGGTATGCTCCCGAAAACCCGGGGCTTTTATTCTGATCTGGATCGCATTCCAGGCATCCGCGTCACTATTATTACGGGTAAGAACCAGGCTCTGTTTCGTCGGCTTCAGGACCGGTATGAGAATATCCGGGTATTGGGCTATGTTCCTAATGTCCATGACTATATGAGACAGGCGGACCTCATTATTACCAAGCCCGGCGGGGTCACGACCTTTGAAGCGATTTACGCCGGAGTTCCCATTCTTGCCCTGAAGCCTTCCCTGCAGCAGGAATGCTATAATGCCCAGTATATTCAGGATATGGGAATAGGCACTGTGATGCCCGGCAAGGCCAGGCACTGCCTGAGGGAAATCACCAGGAATCTGGAGGATTGCCGTCTCTTAAGCTATAGAACCAATGTGGAACGGCTCAGGAACAGCCTGATCCATTATAAAATGACCGAGGTTCTGGAAGATACCCTGATCAAGGACAGTTATAAATACCATTCAAGAGAGGATTATGACATCGATGAAACGGTTAGTTTTAACATTTGACGACGGTCCCGATCCGGTTTACACCCGGAATCTGCTGGACGTTCTGAAGGATGAGGATATAAAGGCCACCTTTTTTGTCGTGGCAGGCAACGCCGCCCTTTACCCTGCTTTAATCAGCCGCATGCGGGCGGAAGGGCATTCCATCGCCCTCCATTCCCTTCACCACCGGCATGCCCTGCTCTGCAGTTACCGGTATATGAAACACGATTTTTCCAAAAGCCTGGAGATCTTAAGAAATATGAACTGCGATATCCGCTTCTACCGTCCCCCCTGGGGTGCAAGGAATCTCCTGACCCCCCTGTTTCTAAAACGGCATCAGCTGAAGCTGGTTCTATGGGATGTTATGGTGGGGGATTGGAAGTCTGATTTCGCTCCCCAGGAGCTGGCGGACCGGATACAGGCGAAGGTTTTTGACGGAGCCATCCTCTGTCTTCATGACGGCTGCGAAAAATACGGAGGAGCCAAGGGCGCGCCCTTTAATACCATTGACGCCCTGAAGCTGGTTCTTCCCAGGCTGAAGGAAGAAGGCTACCAATTTGTGACAGTGGAGGAATTTTATCATTATGCATGAACAGGGTATTAAATTGAAAAAACAAATTGCCGGCGTCCTGCTGCTTCTCGTATTGATTGTTATCACCTTTCTCATCTATATGAGGGGCTATACCCTTCGTGAAATGCAGCAGGCCCTGGCCGGAACCGATATCCGGTATCTTGCCGCCGGCCTTGGCATGATAGGGATCTTTATCCTGTGTGAAGCAATTGCCATCCGCCTTATACTGAAGGCCTTGGGCTACCGGACCTCCTTCTTCCGGTGCTATGAGTACTCTTCCATAGGCTACTATTTCAGCGGTATTACCCCTTCTGCCAGCGGAGGGCAGCCGGCCCAGATTTACTATATGAAACGGGATACGATTCCTATGGCGGTGTCTTCCATCACCATATTCTTTATTGTATACGTCTATCAGATTGCAATGATGCTGGTGGCCGCCGCTGCCGCCCTGCTGCGGTTTACGGAAGCATCCCTCTTTGCCGGCAAGCTGCCTTACTTATTAATCTACGGTATCATTGTCAATACCGGGGCTATATTCCTGTTTTTCGCCCTCATGTTTTCAAAAAAACTGGTTCCTTCGATTCTCAATCTGGGTCTGGGCCTTGGCGCGAAGCTCCGGCTGATTAAGCGGACGGAGGAGCGCCGTCATAAATTAGAGCAAAGTCTGTCATCCTATCATGAAAAGGCTCTGGTTTTAAAAAAGCATCCTCTGCTGTTCATAAAGATATTAATTGTAAGCATTGCGCAGATACTCTCTTTTAATTCCATACCTGCTCTGGTATACTGTAGTATGGGTTATGATGCAGGGCGTGTTCCTGATCTCCTCACCTGCCAGTCCCTTCTGACGGTCTCCGTCTCCGCCGTTCCCCTGCCGGGTGCGGAAGGAGTCTCCCAGGGCGGCTTCCTGCAGGTGTTTGACGTATATTTTCCCTCTGATATGCTTACCTATGCCATGCTGATTCACCGGGTCATCAGCTTTTATCTCCCGTTGCTTCTCAGCTTTGCCATGTATCTCTTTACCCATATAAGAGGTCCCAAAGGGTATGCCTCAGAGGAGTAGCTTCCGACAATCACAGCAGAATGGAGGGGTAACTTTGAAAGAAAATAAAATCAAAATATTGGTTGCCGATGATGATGCCGACATTCGCGAGATTCTTGAGATACTTCTGAAGGCGGAGGGCTTTGACGTTATTCTGGCCAGCAACGGGAAAGAGGCCATTGAAGCGGTGGATGAAAGCATTGATCTGATTATCCTGGATGTAGCCATGCCGGAGAAAAACGGCTTCCAGGTATGCAAGGAGATTCGCACCATGTCCGTGGCTCCTGTTCTGTTCTTAACCGCCAAGACCCTGGAATCAGATAAAGCCATCGGTTTCAGCGCCGGGGGCGATGATTATCTGGTCAAACCCTTCTCGAACTCCGAGCTGATATTCCGGGTCAAAGCCCTGCTTCGGCGCTGCTACCAATACCAATCCCTGCACCGGGAGAAGAAGAACATTTACCGGGTGGGCAATATTCTTCTGGATGACAACACGAAGAATGTGACGGTGGATGATATCCCCACCGTATTGACTCCCATCGAATATGACATTCTATGTCTGATGATGCGGTATCCCACTAAGGTCTTTTCCGTACAGAATCTGTATGAATCCATATGGAAGCAGGACTATACCTATCTGGATAATAACACGATTGTGGTCCATATCAGCAACCTGAGGAAAAAAATCGAGAAAGATCCAAAAAATCCGAAGCATTTGAAAAGCATGTGGGGAAGAGGGTATTATGTGGATTAAACAAATCAAGCCTTCCAAACTGGAATTAAAGCTGATGATCCGGGTTATCGCCTCCGGTCTGGTCTGCATTCTGATCTATATTATTTTCATTAATATTGCCGTCTATTATGTGGATCATATGAAGGTGGACTCCCAGATATACCATGAGCAGATTCTCAGCGCCAGCCAGGACTTCCAGAACTATGTCACGGAAAACAATCTGTCGGTCCAGGATATCAATGCCATCCGGGCCTGGGATAAGAAGCAGAATTTGATGCATATTAAGCTCATCGAGAACGGGAAATCCATCTATGACTCTCTGGATTATACCATTCGGATTACCCCGAAGGTATCTTATATTTATTATGAGGCCTCCAGAGACCCGTCCCAGGTGATCAGCTTCCGGGACGGTGAGACCAATCTGTATGTCACCATCCTGTACAAGCAGCAGCTGGAACAGAGGCTGGACTACTTCTTGGGCTTTTTTTGTGTATTTATGTTTTTTATCTCCACCCTGCATGAATTCAGAGTACTGGTAAGGGACATCCTGGAGATCAAGAAAGGGATTCAGATTCTGGAGGGCGGTAATCTGGCTTATGAGATTCCGTCAAAGAGGAAGGATGAGATCACTGATCTGGTGAACTCCATTAACCGGATGAGCCGGGAATTGGATCTTCAGAGAAAGGAAGAGGAGCTGCTCCGTCAGAGAAATTATGATTTAGTTACGTCCATCTCCCATGATATCCGGACCCCGCTGACAACGGTGAACAGCTATATTGATTTGATCATGGACCGGAAGTATTCCTGCCCCCAGGAATTAGACCGGTATCTGACCAAGATCAAGGAGAAATCCATTCTGATCAATGATCTGTCGGATAATTTATTTTCTCATTTTTTGAATCAAAATAAGGATTATACCTATAATTTTGAAACGGTAATCGGCAGCGAATTCATCAGCTATCTTCTTAACAGTATGCAGGAAAGCTTAAGGGATAAGGGCTATTTGATGGAAACAGAAGTGGATTTAAAGGATGAATGCTTCCTTAAGGTAGATGTTATGCAGATTGAGAGAGTGTTCAATAATCTGGAAGGTAATCTCATTAAATATGCCCAGAAAAGCAAACCCATTCATTATAAGGCTTTTCTTGTGAATAATATGCTCTATTTTACCGGAAGCAACTATATTGTACAGAACAGCCAGCTTGACAGCCATGGTGTGGGCATTATTACCTGCCAGGAGATCATGAAGCTGCATTCGGGAGAGATGAGAACCTATATCGAGGGAGATTATTATCATATTGTAATCGGTTTCCCAGTCTATCTGATCCCATAGAATACGGACAATAAAAAGACCTGTCCCTACGCAGCGCAATGCTTTCGGTTCAGGTCTTCTATTATTTATCTGCATCACTTTTCTGTTCCTGCTTGCCTGCAATCTCTTCACTCACCGTCTCAATTACGAAGTCTACACGCCGGTTCAGCGCTCTGCCCTTTTCCGTTTTGTTGCTGGCAATCGGGTGATATTCCGAGTAACCGGTAGCGGACAGCTTGTTGGCATCCAGACCGGAGGTCTCCAATATAACCCTCAGGACATTGACGGCTCTGGTGGTGGACAGCTCCCAGTTACTGTCGAAGTTATCCTTGTTGGTAGGCACATTGTCCGTATGTCCCTCAATTCGAACGACATCAATATATTTCTCGTGCATCATAAGTACTTCGCCAATCCACTGCAGCAGGGTCTTCGCACCGGGAGTCACCTTTGCCTTGCCGGGATCAAAGAGAACGGAAGCGGCTACTCTCAGGAGGACGTCATCCCCTTCCTTTACCACCGTCAATTGGTCGCTAATTCCCTTTTTCTCAATATATTCACTAATCGATTCGTAGAAACTGCTATCCGAACTCTCCGAGGCATCCGGCTCGGCAAGAACATTATCCCGCCCTTCCATGACACTCTCACCGTTGGCGAACTCCGTTACCACATCGGCTCCGCCGATCATCTGCATGATTTCCGTTGCCGCCGTTGTCCGGCGATTCGCGGCGCTTTGATTTATCATAGCAAAGGACAGAAGCAGCACGAACACAGCAAGCAAGTCGGTCATCAGGTCACTGTAACTATCTTTCCAGTCCGCCTCTTCGCCGTCATCATCGTCTTCCATGTCACTAAATTTGCTCCTCATGCCTGCTTCGGTACCTCCCTTCCTCTGATCATTTCTGCTTCTTTTTCTTCTTCCTCTATGGTTATATTTGCATAGGACATCAGCTCTTCCTTCATCAGCTTCGGATTCTTTCCCTGCTGAATAGCGGCAAGACCCTCGATCAAGATATCTCTCCGCTCTGCTTCTTCCTTGCTCATATTCTTCAGTCTCTTAGCCAGAGGAGAGAATATGATATTAGCCAAAAATCCGCCGTAGAAGGAGGAAACCAGCTCCAGAGCCATCATGGGGCCCAGGTTATTGGGATCATCCAGATTGGTTAACATGGGGATAAGGCCTACATAGGTACCAACGAGTCCAAGTGCCGGTGCAGTAATTGCCAACAATTCTAACATTGCCGCCCCTTTTTGATGTCTTTGCTTCATGAAGTGGGTGGCACCCTCCAGCTGGTTCCGCAGCTGTTCCTCGTCTGCACCATCCACAATAAGCCTTATGCCTTTTTTGATAAATTCATCATCAATGTACTGGTCCACATGATCTTCAAGAGCCAGTAAGCCTTCTCTTCTTGATACCTCTGATAGCTTTACCAAAGCTTTAATATCTTCTTTTAGATTATAATCGTTCTTTGTAAAAGCCTTCTTTAATACCGCGCCGAAGGTCTTAAGCCTGGAGGGCGGAAAGGCTGTTATGAAGGAACCCATAGTTCCTCCGATAATAATAAAGAAGGAGGGAAGATTCCAGAATAACTCCGGTTTTCCGGACGTTACTATTCCGCTCAACATAAATCCTAAATTTAATAACAGTCCAAACAACGTTGATATGCCTAATACTCTTAACAAGATTAATGCCCCCTATTTTTATAATAATGTATGATCACATGGTAACCTATCTTATCTATTCATCCAGCCAAAATATTATATCGGCCTTTTTCTGTCATAAATTAATAGCTTCCGGCCTTATAGAGCCCTTTGTACTATTTTATAACCATAATACCACATTTTTCTTATAAATCCATATTTTTTTTGACATATTACGAGGATTTGCAAAGCTTTGTCCTATGATTCATAAAACAGCAGACTCTACGCGGTCTGCTGTTCTTTTCTGTGCTTATAAGCCGGCTTTAGAATATCTCCAGGATATCACTGCCCCTTTTTACAAATGCGATGAACCGATCCAGCCCCGCCTCCATTTCTACGTACTGTCCGCCCGCATATTCCTTCTTTTCATATACCTCGTTCCATTCCCCTTCCGGAAGATAGACCCTTCTCCTGGTCTGTCCCTGGGTTACAACGGGCGCAAAAAGGATATCCTCTCCGAACATATACTGGTCTCCCAAGCTATAGCAGATCTCATCCCGGGGATATTCATAAAACATGGGCCTCATCAGCGGCGCACCGGTTTTTTCGGCAATCTCCATGTACCGGTGGATGTACGGCCTCAGGCGCTCTCTCAGCTCAATCAATTCCTTCAGGATGGGATATACCTTCTCACCATAGCTCCAGATCTCGTTATCTCCGCCGCTTGGTTCCCGGACCCCGGGATTCCGGCTGACAAAATCCTTGGGCCGGTGCCTTGTTCCATGGAGCCGTGTCACAGGGCAGAATACGCCGAACTGGAACCAGCGCACCAGCAGCTCCCGGTAAGTCTCGCTCTCCGGGTCTCCTCCCCAGAAACCGCCGATATCACTGTTCCACCAGGGAATGCCGCACATGGCCATATTAAGGCCTGTTTTCACACTCATGCGAAGAGCGTCGAAGGTGGAGGGCACATCTCCGGACCATACCAGGGTGCCGTATTTCTGGCTTCCGATCCAGGCGGCACGGGCCAGGGAGATAATCTCCGTCTCGCCCTCCTGCTTCAAGCCCTCATAAAAGAGCCTGGAATAATAATAGGGATAGACCAGCGCCACCTCTTCCCCATTGCCTATGGATAACCGCAGGTTATCAAAATGCGTGGGATGGATCTCCGGCTCCGCCTCATCCAGCCAGAAGTTCTTAATTCCCTTGCTGTAATAGTTCTCATGTACTCTGGACCATACATATTCCCTGGTCTCGGGATTGGTCGGATCGATATAGGTCTGCATTCCGTTAAAATGGAACAGCCCGTATTGTCCGCTTTCCGTCCGCAGCAGCATATTTCTTTCATCCATATGGGCATAATTCTCACTGTTGGGGTTGATGGTGGGCCAAATGGACACAATGGTCCGGATTCCCATCTCCTCCAGCTCCTTCACCATTTTCTCCGGCTCCGGCCAATACTTCGGATCCAGCTTCCAATCCCCCTGCTCCGGCCAGTGGAAGAAATCGATTATAATGGCGGAAATGGGAATTCCCCGCTTTTTATACTCTCTGGCTACGGTCAGCAGCTCTTCCTGGTCTTCGTAGCGGAGCTTGCTCTGCCAGAAGCCGGAGGCCCAGGCCGGGAAAGCAGGCGCGTGCCCCGTCAGATCCGCGTATTTTTCCATAACCTCTGCGGGCGTATCCCCCGCAACCACCAGATAGTCCACCTGCTTCGCAGAATTGGCCTGCCATAAGGAATGATTATTGGTCAGTTCACAGTGACCTATGGACGGATTATTCCACAGGAAGCCATATCCCCTGGAGGAATATACAAAGGGGATGGAGGATTTGGTATTCTTATGCAGGAAATGGCTGGTAGAGCCCTTCAAATCAAAGCAGTCATTCTGCTCCTGGCCCAGGCCATAGAAATGCTCTCCCTCCTTCGCCTCAAAAATCACCGTCATCCGGTGATTGTCCGCCCCTACGGCGCGGTATTCCCGGTATCTGGCAAAAAAGGCCATCTCGGAACGCTCCGTAAGAATTTCCTTTCCCTCCTTATAGTAAACCACCTTGCCTGCGTCGGTAATCTCTGCGGACAGCTTTCCATTGACAATAACCGCTTTCTTTTCCTCCAATGCCGTATTGCAGTCCGTTCCCTCCTGGGGCAGCAGATTCCAGTTCTCTTCGGTCAGCTTCCCATTGGGCGTGGAGCGGAAGCGAAGGCAATCCCTTCCCCATGGTTCAATCACTACGGTCTCATCCCGCTTCTGAAATTGAATCCGGTTGCTTTGCACTGACAGTATTCCCATATTCTTCACCTCGTTTTTCTATTTTTTACGAACCGGTCCCGCAGGTATACCAGCCGGGCATTTTCTCCTTTGCGGATATATCAGCCGGGTTATCCGGTCTATAATTAACATTGTATAATATAATCTTCTTAATACTTTAAATTTATAATTAATTTCTAACACTATTTTGATATCTTGATCTATAATTAAAAGAAGAACAAAAGGAAAGACAAAAAACACTGACAACCGGTGCCTGGCCGAAAAATTGCAGCAATAAAAGCCCAGGTACAGAAAGGAAGAATTGCCATGCCTGTTACAGAGACGAATCGGAAAGCCTTAAAGGAAGCCCTGGCACACGGAACCTTTGAGATGCCCTTTTCCCTGCATCATATCAGAATTCCTGCGGGAGAGAAGCAGGTGCTTTATCTTCACTGGCATACGGAGCTGGAATTTCTGATGATTGAATCCGGAGAAGCTTTTTTTACCGTGGAGGATGATACCATTCATCTGCGTGAGCAGGAAGCGATATTCATTAACGGCAACCAGCTGCACAGCGCCAGGGCCGCGGAGGACCGCCCCTGTGAGTTCTATGCCGTAGTCTTTCACCCCTCCCTCCTGTTCGGCGATACCCGAAGTATGTCCTTCCTCCGGTACGTAAAGCCGATCCTGACCCGTTCCCTTTCCTGTCCGGAGCATCTTCGCCGGGAGAAGGACCGGGAGCTTCTGCTTCTGCTGAAGGAGATTGCCGCCGTCTTCCATAAGGATGTATATGAATACGATCTCTATGTGCGCGGAAAGCTGCTGGAGCTGTGGCATCTGTTTTATCGCCGTTGTGTCCCCTCCTCCGCCCCTGCAAAGGAATATAAAATCGACCGTCTTCAGCCCGTCCTGGATTATATCAATTCCCATTACAGCGAAGAACTGCGGCTGGAGGAGCTGGCCTCCCTTATCCCCCTCAGTCCGGGCCAATTCTGCCGCTCCTTCAAGGAGACTATGGGTCTGACTCCCATGGCCTACCTGAATCGGCAGCGCATTCTCAAAAGCTGTGAACTCCTAGCTTCCGGCAACCGGAAAATCTCAGAGATTGCCGGTCTGACGGGTTTTGATAACATCAGCTATTACAACCGCTGCTTCCTCTCCCTCATCGGATGCACCCCTTCCGCCTACCAGGCGCAGGTATCCCTGCGCTCCCGGAACGGCATCCCCAAAAACGAATAAAGCCGGAGTTTTTATACATAATCACCGCCTCCTCCAATATAATGTAATGATAGCAATCTCTCTGTACTGCATATCTGTTAAAATGGAGGCTCTATGAAAAAAGTACTGATAAAAGCTGCCCTTGTGACCCTGCTTGTCCTCGTTCTTCCCTTTTTACTGACGCTGCTGTTTGCCCGGAAGGAGCATGCGGCTTCCCTGGATGCCCTGGACTTCGCCATAATCTATCAGGTAAATGATATCCAGAAAAAGCTTACCTTTAATGAATATCTCACCGGAGTAGTGGCCGCAAATATGTCCGTCGGTTACCATGTTGAAGCCCTCAAGGCACAGGCTGTTATTGCCAGAACCTATGCCTTGTATAATATTGCCCTTCTGACGGAGCAGAATCCGGAAAAGACCTCCTTCACCACCTCTGAGCTGGGACTTTCCTATATCAGCCTGGAGGATCTGAAGCAGCTCTGGGGCTCCGATTATAATAACTCCTACTTCTCTAAATTGGAGAATGCCGTCTATGGCACGAAGAATGAGGTTCTTCTCTATCGGAAGGATCTGATTCTTCCGGTTTTCTTTGATACGGGCTCCGGCTATACCCGCAATGCCTCCGAGGCCTGGGGTGTTTCTGTCCCCTATCTGACCAGCGTGGCCAGCAAATATGATGTTACTTCGACGAATTATCTCTCCATCGATGAATTCCAGCTGAGCGAACTCATTGACCTGCTGGAAAAATACTACCCGGAGCTTTCCCTGCAGGAGAGCAATTTCTTCAGCCAGGTAGCCGTGGCCTCCCGGGACAGCGCCGGATATGTGACGCAAATGAACCTTGGCCGCCAGACCGTCTCCGGTGAGGAATTTGCCAAGGTTCTTGGGTTAGCTTCCAATCATTTTTATATTGAGGAATATGAGGGCAAGGCCCGCATTATCTGCAACGGCTCCGGCCACGGTATCGGCATGAGCCAGTACGGCGCCAATGCCATGGCAGAAGGCGGTTCTTCCTACACCGAGATTCTGCAATACTATTATTCGGGTGTATCTATCACCGATCTCTCCCACTGACCCCCTGCCGGTTTTCCGCTCTTGCAAGGGGTTGTTATGCTTCGTGTTCCTGCGGCAGCATATGGGATTTGGGAAGGCGTCCTCCTTCAGTGGATTATTGCGATTGCTTCCAGCCCATGTGTAATTGGCTTAAAAAGATAAACTCCTCCAGCCATAGCTTCAGCCTTGGCTGCGTCTCCCGGCGTCTGCGCATCAGCTCATCCTGAAAGCCTGCCACCGCTTCCTGCTCCTGCGCCGTAACGGCCTCCTCACCATAGCGATACCGCATGAATATCCTCGCCACATCCTCAAAGAGAATTTGATCATGCCGGAAATGATCCTTTACCCTCTCCGCCAGCATGAATATTGTCTCCTGGGGTTCCAGCATGAAGCCTTCCCTTCTTAGCAGCTCCAATATTCGCAGAAAGCTCAGATACATCTTCCCGCTGTCATCCTCCCTGTCATAGAGCTTCCGGTAATGCCCGGCCAGAACAGTATAATACAGCAGGACCATGAGCAGAAGAATGAGCACCCCTCCCATGAATATCAGCATACCTGCCGCCACTTCATGGATTCTGCCTGCTCTTTCCTGTTCTGAAGACATCCTCTCCTCATTATTATAGATCAGAGGCGGGGTGGGTACTTCCGGTATTTCCACGTAAGCTCCCTCGCCGCTCTCTGTCCCTGCACTCTCCTTCTTGGGCTCCGCCCATCTGGTATAACGCGCTCCCTGGAAGGGTGAGGTGGCTTCAAAGGGAATCCAGCCCACTCCTTCAAAATAGGCTTCTGCCCAGGCATGGGCCTGACTGTTTCGGATGAGATACATGCCGTCCTTGTCCTTCTCCTCATATTTTGCAATAAAGCCTTCCACATACCGGGTCGGTATTCCGACGCACCGCCCCAGGACTGCCATGGCGGTGGCGTAGGAGGTGCAATAGCCTTCCTTTCCTTCAAACAGAAAATAATCGATAAAATCCTGCCCCTCCTCCGGCTGTTTGGACGACAGGCTGTAGGTATAGGCGCTGAGATAGGCTTCTATCGCCTTCAGCTTATCATAATTGGTATCGCAGTCCGCCGTAAGCTCCTGCGCCAGCTCTCCGACCCGGGAGGGCAGCCCTTGGGGAAGCGCCGTGTATGCCTGCCGGATCAGCTGCGCCCGTTCCCCCAGCCGCCCATAGATATCCTCCCTGTCCTCCAGCGTAACGGAGCTTCCCCTCCGCAGCGGGTTGGCCTGGAGCCATTCCATAGAGTCCTGCCGGATGGCCGGCGGCGTCTGATAGGAAAAATGATCCGATGCCTTCAGCATGTTGATAAAGGCTTCCCCCTGGAGATTCATCTCATAAAAGGAATTCTCATAGCGGGTTCCTCTCTTCCGGATCTTTCCGAAGGCGAGATTGGCCGATTCCGATACCGGCGCCGCTGTCTCGGACAACATACGATAGGAATTCATTTTCAAAGGGTAGAAAAAGGTTTTTGTCTTAATATTACTGTACTGCAGCTTCAGAGACATCCTCTCGATGAAGCGGTTGTTCTCCAGAACCATCGGCTCCTGTCTGGAAAGGGCATAGATCAGCTCCAAATAATCCAGCTGGTACTCCTGTTCTCCCGGCAGATAGTCCTTCCCGCTCTTCTCCCAGCTGTGTCCCGTATAGGTATCGCTCACCGCGCCGGTCAGGTAGACCGCCCTGTCCCTGCCGGAACCGGAGAAACGGATCGCTACATTATCATTCTTCACCAGTCTGTCATTTTCATTGCCCAGCTCACTGGAATCCTCCGAGTACCCGGTGATACTGATAAAGAACTCCTCCGGCTGCCGGGTGAAGTAGTAATCCAGATCGACTTTCCAGATTTCAATCTGTTCCCTGATATTCTCATAAACATAGCGCACCGTCTTCCAGCGGATCGGCTCCTCCCTGGAGGGCATCACCACGGATAGAAAAGCCAGAAGGAGACAGACCGGCAGCAGATAGAGAATGCTTTCTCTTTTCTCCTGCTTTCCCGCCTTGCGGGCATAGAGAACTCCGAAGCTCTCCACCAGGACGGACAGGATATAGAAGATAACAATGGCAATCACCAGCTTGTGCAAAGGAATCTCCCCGATGCTCAGCAGCACCAGTCCGATGACCAGAGCCGCCGCCAGGAGCATCTTCCCCAGCTGATTCTTTGTCAGCAGAAAGAAGAGCAGGGCGCTGAGGACGCCGGTCATCAGCCCTGTGAAATTGGAAAAGCCCGCCTGGTACAACTCCTTAGAGCCGTCATACAGGGCAATCCATGCAGAATACTCCTCCATCCAGGCCGCGGGATTAAAATGCCGCACCCAGAAGACCAGTATCAGAAGGAGAAGAATGCCTGCGATGATAAGATAGGTCAGCGCATTCTTCCGGTTGAGCTGGATGAAGGAAAAGCCGATGGCAGGAAGAAAGGAAAAGCACAGGGTCAGAAAGACCGGGATGTGAAGTTCAAAATACTGGTTCACAGCCAGGGACAGGGCCCAGCTTAAGGCCATGCTTAACAGAGTGTGGTAGATTTGATAGCGTTTTTCTTTCTCTCGAAACATAGCTCTCTCCCTTCCGTAATATTACTAATGTTACGCATCAGACAACAACGCCATCAAGTCCGGCTGAGGTTAGTCCAGCTCCTGCGAAAGTATGTTGGCGATTTCATCCTCCGACATGATCTGATGCACCGCAACACCGGAGACCTTCATCCCGGCGATCCTCTGCTTTGTCTCTTCGGATACGTCATCGCTGATGAACAGGATGCAGAAGTGGTTCCCCGCAGCTGCCGCCGCCATGCCCGCCATATAGAGCTCTTTGGTCAGGTTGTGGGTGACTGCCACGCAGAACAGTCCTTCCTCTCCCGGACGCATTCTCTCCCTGATCATATCACTGAGGGGAATCCGGCTGTCGAACCGCATCTGGGCACAGGCCCTGTAAAAGGCGTTAAAGTCCTCCTTTGCGGCTATCTGAACCTGCTTCTTTCCTCCCATTTCGTATATGATCTGGGAAGGAGTATTACGCCGGGCATAGAAATTTGCAATCGCCAGGACGCTCTCGATGATCTTGTCCTCGGCAATCACGACCTTCAGCTCCTCTTCCTCTATTGTCTCAAGATCCATGAACAGCAGAATCCGCGCCTTGGGGATATGCTGATATCTTCTGCTGACCAGCTCCCGCATTCTTGCAGATGCCTTCCAGTGAATCCGCTTGCGGCTGTCTCCCGGATAGTACTTCCTTACCTCCGTGTCCAGCTCCTCCTCGGCTGTATCGCTGTAACGCAGAGGATTCTTCACATCCGCCTGAGGCGGGGCAATCCCCAGCCGCTCCAGGGGCACCACCCGGGGCAGAACAATCACCTTCAGTTTGGAAGCCATGGGGTAGGTAATCCGGAATAAATATAGAAAATCCGTTATTTCTACGGAATCCACACCCACATAATACTCTCCCCGGTAATTGCAGCGGATTTTTGTCTCCATGCGCTCACTTTCACTGGGCAGCAGACTGTATTCCGTGATCTCCTTCCTCGCTTCGATGGTAGATTTGTCGCTGAGAAAATTCACCTTAACATTGCGGAAGGTGATATAGTCCTCATTGGCAACGACAAAGGAATAGGTGGTCCAGTCCCCCTTCACCACCAGACGGGCCTCTATGGACTGGTACAGCTTAAAACGGAAATACACATATACCGTATATAAAAATGCGATCACCGGAAGAAGCACCGTCAGATAAAACAGGGCATAGGAAATATTCCCCCCGTAAAAGGAGGCAAAGAGACCGCTTCCAAGGATGGCCGCCGTAATAAATAACCGGTTTATTCTCATAGAAATCCCCATTCTGCCGCCCTGCGGCATGTCAGCCAGGAAGAAAACCGGGATGGTTTCCAACCGAGACCCTGTTGATTTTCTTCCCGCATAAAACATCTTACACCAGTACCGGTACAGGCACTTTGGAAATCAAATTCTTCAACACCCGCTCCACTCCCGTCTGGGACAGTCTGGCCTCCGGCGCCAGGATGATACGGTGCGCCAGCACCGGATGGAACAGGCGCAGGATATCGTCCGGGATGCAGTAATTCCTTCCCTCCAGATAGGCCAGAGCCTGGGATGCCCGCAGCAGGGCCAGGGTTGCCCTCGGACTGGCCCCCAGGGCGATATTGCTGTCCTTTCTGGTCTCCTGGACCACCTTGGTGATATAGGTAATCAGGTCCTGATTGACCTTAACCTCCTCCACCTCTTTCTGCATCTTCAGCACCGTCTCTCCGTCCGCCACCGGCTCCAGCTTCTGGTTCAGCTGACGCTTTAAGAAGCGTTCCGCCATCAGCTTCTCATCCCCCGCCTGGGGATATCCCACGGAAATCTTCATCATAAACCGGTCCAGCTGGGCTTCGGGAAGGTTATAGGTTCCCAGATAGTCGATAGGATTCTGGGTGGCAATCACCATGAAGGGACGGGGCAGCAAATAAGTGGTTCCGTCCACCGTCACCTGCTTCTCCTCCATGGCCTCCAAAAGGCTGGCCTGGGTCTTGGGAGAGGTGCGGTTGATCTCGTCCGCCAGTATGATATTATTCATAATGGCCCCCTGGGAATACTCAAAGCTCCCGGTCTGCATATTGTAAATGGACAGACCCGTCACATCCCCGGGCAGGGTATCCGGTGTAAACTGTATCCGGGTAAAGCCGCAATCAATGGTCTGAGCCATGATCTTTGCCAGCGTGGTCTTTCCCACTCCCGGAACGTCCTCTAAAAGCAGATGCCCTCCCGCCAGGAGGGTTACCAGGGTATGCTCGATCACCTCTCTTTTTCCTACGAGAATCCGTTCCATGTTCTGTAGCATTTCCGCAATTTTCTTCTGGTTCTCCATTCTATCCCCCTTCTCTCTTATTGACTGATCCCCTTTATGCAAAAAGGATGCCAGAACCTTTCGCTGTGCAAAAGGCCCCGCATCCTGATATTCATATTTTTTCAAGCAAGCCGTTTAACAGCTTTACCGTATTTCTGATGGCCAGCTCTTCGAATTCCTGGTAGCTCATCTCCGCACTGTGGTCCGCCTTATCCGATATGGCCCGGATAATCAGGAAGGGAATCCGGTTTAAAAATGCCGTCTGTGCGATTGCCGCACCCTCCATTTCCGTGCAGTAGCCGCCGAACTGCTCTGCCAGCCATACCTTTTTCTCCTGATCTGAAATGAACTGGTCCCCGCTCACGATCCTTCCCACGTGAACGCCCAGCCCCGGCAGAGTTTCCAAACATACCTGCTTCGCCAGCTCCACCAGACGCCGGTCCGCCGGAAAGACGGACTGCTCCATCCTGGGTATCACCCCTGCAGGATAGCCAAAGCCCGTGGCATCCATATCATGCTGCTGTGTATCCGAGGACAGCACGATATCCGCGATATCTATCTCATTTCTCAGGGAGCCGGCCACTCCGGTGTTGATCACTGCGTCCACCTGGAAGAGATCAATGAGAAGCTGGGCGCATACCGCTGCATTCACCTTCCCGATCCCGCAGCGCACCACCACCACATTACGGCCCTGCAGGCTTCCTTCACAGAATTCCATAGAGGCAGCCGTTCTCACCGCGGCCCCTTGCATCTGGCTTTTCAGGATATGAACCTCTTCATCCATGGCTCCGATAATTCCTATTTTCTTCATGACAACCTCCATCCCGGCCTCCCTGGCGAAGCTGCTCCGGATCAACGGCATTTTCCTGCCCCTGTCCCCTGATCGTTCTGCTGCTTCTTTTCAAGAATACCATTTGAAAAATATTGTACATGATTTTATAAGGAAATTCAATATATCATATCCTGTCCGCGGTATTATTATTTTATTAAAATTCTTCCTCTTATGCGGTTTTAAGAAATCCCAGAATTCGCTGGTTGACCTCAATACACTGCTCCATGGGCATATGGGGACGGTGGCTTCCTCCGTGGACGATAAGAAGCTCCGCCTGGGGACAGCGTCTCTGAAGCTCCAGCAGCTTCTCCCGGGAAGCAAAGATATCCTTCTCCCCTCCGATTGCCAGCATCGGCATGGTGATACGGTGCCAGTCCTCCTGCGTAAGCCGGGGATAATTGCGCCAGTCCCCGGCGCTCTGCCTGCAATGCTCCTGCCAATCCCCGCCGTGGGCCGGCCCATGCAGCGCCTTGATCATCCCGATGAAGGCTTCGTTCTGACCCTTTAAAAGCGCCTCCGGTTCAAAATCATCGGCCCCGGCAGGGTCCGCCTCCCCACCGCAGCCGATGGTCACAACGCTGCGGACCATCCCGGGATATTTTGCCGCTATATGCAGGGCTACTCCCCCTCCCAGGCTGTAACCGACCAGATGCGCCTGTTCGATCCCCAATTCCTTTAAAAAGCCTGCCATATCATCACAGATCATGGGGGTGCTCCAGTCCTTGCGCCCGCTGACGGTCCGTCCATGCCCCCTCATATCCGGCAGCAAGCAGCGGCAGGTATGGAAGAAGGGCTGGATCTGCCCGCAGAAAGCGATAATTCCCCGGCTGTAGGCACTGTGCAGAAAGAGAACCGGGTCGCCTGTCCCGATATCCTCATAAAAGATATTACAATCATTTACCTGTTGATAAGGCATACCATCCCTTCTCCCTTCTATACGCTGCCCGCGTATGCTTTTTATAATCCGGCCGCTTCAAATTCGTATTTTCCCTGATACCAGTAGTTGCCCTTGTCCGCCGTAAAGCGCAGCATACAATAATCCGGGTCTGTGGGGCCCTGGGGATAATAATTAATGTCACCCGGCTCAAAGAAGCGCTTCTTTGTCTCATCGTCCATACATACCTGAAGCTCCCCTGTCACCATCAAACCCCGGAATTCCTCCGAATTCAGAAAATAAAGACATGCCTTGGGATTCTCCTGCCATCTCTTCGTCCGGGACGCAGATACATTACTGGAAAACCAGAAGGTATGCAGCCCCTCATGGCTCCTTAAAAACATGGCCTTTGCATTGGGCATCCCATTTTCATCCACCGAGCATACGATAACATCCCGGGTATCGTCCACCTGCTTTATAACATCCTCTAATACCTTTTCCGTCAGTTTCATTGTTTCATCCCCCTGTTATTTTCATTGATGATTTCCGTTCATGATATCCATTCATGATGTCCGTTCATGATGATATCCGTTCCTGTCTTCCATCCACGGATTTCCATTACAAATCCTTTCCCTGCTGTTCCAGATTATCCTTAATCCGCCGCAGCAAAGCCTCGAAAGCCTCTATCTCTTCCTCGGCAAAGCCTTTGTAAAATAAATGATTCATCTGTTGGGATACGGCGTCATACTGCTCCCGGTATGCCTTCGCTTTCTCGGTAATTCGTATAAAAATCCTTCTCCGGTTCTCCTTATCCGGGATTCGCTCCACCAGACCGCTTTCCTCCATCCGGTCCAGCATACTGGTCAAAGTCGTCTTCGCCAGGGAAGTGAGCCTGCCGATCTCCGTGATGGGCAGCTTGTCCTTCTCCCAGAGGACGTATAAAATCCTTCCCTGGGGTCCGTTAAAGGCATCTACCTGGCTTTCCTTCAACAATTTCTCAAAGGCACGCCCGTTCAGCTGATGTATCTGTGACAGAAGAAACCCTCCGCTTGTCTTCATTCTTCTCCTCCTCTCCCGGGATACTTTTCTCTGGTTGAAAGATGCGCATTTAATTTACACTATATAGGATAGTACTATATAGTACATTTGTCAATCTCTTTTTCTTATATCCCTTCTGCTGATTGTACTGTTTCTGTTGGGGGAAGCAATCTGATTTAAAAATTGCTGCTCATTATGGCCGCATTGATTGCATCATGAAGAACGGGAGCTTTCCATTCATTGCAGCAAGGTTCTGCTTCCATAAAATTTACATCTGCGCCCAACTCCAGAAGATAATCTACAATATCAAAATTTCCTGTTTTTAATGCGACCTGCAACGGAGATTGACCATCGTCGTTTTTCGGCGGCTGCTTCGCTGTACAGGCAATTAGCTCCGGTCTATCGGTAAGTATTTCTTTTACGGTATCTATATCACTATGTCTGATGGCTATAAATAATTTTTTCAAAATAGTATCTCCTCCAAACCAAAGTTTTGAAAATGGCCCATCCCTTGAAAGCAGCTTCTTTTCATATATACCGTCTGGCATTTATAAAACCTTTTGATAGAGCTGAAATTTATCCAGGCCATATTCACTGTAGCCCAAGTCCACTGTATCAATGTACTGAAAACCGTATTTTTTGTATAGGGAAATTGCGGGAGTGTTTTTCTCATACACGTCTAAACGGATTGCTTTTAGCTTCAGATCCCGGCTGTATTGAATAATAAATTCCATCAGCGCCTTTCCTACTCCCTGTTTTAAATAAAGAGGATGTACCGCAAAGGTATATATAACAAAAATCTCTTTATACTCTAAATTTATCTTCCAATTGGCCTGAGAATAAGCCGGCTCCGGTTCCTGTCTCAGAATAACGCTGCCTATAATCCGGCCGTCCTCCTTTATCACAAATAGATTATCTTCTTTTATGCCTTCCATGGCTGTTTCTCTAACAGGATAGATTCCCTTCCTCCAGCCCGGAAAATTAGTATGCCTTTCAAGGTAATCGTTTAAATCATCATACAGAACTTCCAATTCATTTATATCACTTATCGTTCCTTTTTCTATCCTCATTGTCTTCTCTTCCAGTATATAATTTTTTGTTTGTTAATCTGCTGAATTATTCTCTGGTACTGCTCTTATCAACCACAGTACAATCCAAAATACTCCGCAATCATATCCACAGCTTGTTCCACTGTCGAATTATCATCCCAGATAATATGCTTTACCCCATATTGTGTTGTTTCACCGGGAATCTCACCCTTGACTTTTTCAAATGCTGCATTAACCGTACCAACCAGTCTTTCCTTATCCTTTTCAGAAATATCACGGCTGCGAATCTCTTCTGCATACCGGTTACAAAATTCATCGGCGGCCCTATCGTTGGAAATTCTCACTGCATTGGTTACATACGGGAGTATACTTTCAATGTCAATATCGTTTTCACAGATTACTTTATCATATTTTGCAGTAAGCTGAATCAAATCCATTATAACCATTGGCGTAAAATCACGTACGACTTCATGTTCCCACTGCATGGCATCCTCCGGATCCTGCGCCCAAAAATCCGGTATGCTGCGGCATAATCCCGGCTGAAATTTGGGGTCGGCATTTTGGGAATGCTTAGCCCGATTCTCACATGTGTGATATACGAAAAGACCGTATCTGCGTCCAAGCTCCTCCGCCACAGAGATTCCTTCGTTACTCCCCCATATAAAATAAACATTCTGCAGCATTCTCCTCAGAACATTATCGGGAATTGACAATCTTGATACGGCTCTTTCCTCAAGTTTTTCCGTCACTTCAAACAACCGGTGTACGGGGGAGGGGTTACCGGTATACTCTGCGTTGATGAACTGCGTTTCGATTTCCTTTGCCCTGTCATACAGCTGCTTTATGTCGGAAGCTTTGCTAAAATCAGCCTGTTCAATCTGCCGGATAAAGGTTAGTACAATCGCCTTCAACTCATGCAAAAGCGCGACCTCTTCGTCAATGTCATTTACCTTCTGCCCCAATACTTCCAAAACGGCTTCCGATCCGGCTGTGCTGAAAATACGCCGGATGTCCTTGATGCCAATATTGAGCTTACGCAGGATCAAAATCTGCTCCAGCCTTTTTATATTGGCATCGTCATACATTCTATAAGCATAATCCTTTGTTCGCCGGCTCTGAATTAGTCCGATTTCCTCATAATAGCGGAGCGTCCGCGTTGTCACGCCATAGCGGTTTGAAAGGTCGCCTGCCTTGATTAATTCAGTCATTGCTACCACCCTTATTCAATTTAAGTACAGTAAATTTTACTGCCTGATTATATGGTAACCGTTGACGCAACGTTCGTGTCAATACCAAATCATACAATGGGGAAAATGAGACGCAACAGTTCAAATTTATCCAATGCATGAGTAAACAATATCAAGCTTTTTGTCCGTTATTTCTTTGCGGATAGATCCGATCTTCGATATAAATCATCATGCGGTTTCTAAAAATCATATATGCAATAATGCCGAGAAAAGGGCATGCTCCTGCAATCCAGGTAAAATCCTCGTACCACGCCCAGGCAAACAGCCCGATGCCTGCCGTAGCACAGGCAAGAATGAATGAGATATGATCTTTTATCCATTTTTGTTTCCAAAAGGCAGTGCGTTCTTTCAAAGAAAAGCTGCTCTCCTTGAAAACGGAAATAAGGTTTAAATCCGCTTTTTCTTTAAATTCACTATCCGTTAACCGTTCTCCGCAAAGCAGTTCATTTATGCTGACATGAAAGATTTCACTTAGTAATTGGAGCATTTCTATATCCGGCATATAATTTCCTGTCTCCCAGCGGGAAATGGTTTTATTGGTCACACCGATTTTCTGTGCCAATGCTTCCTGCGTCATGCCTTCCCCGTGTCGTAATGTCGCTATGAATTTACCTGTTTTGATTTGATCCATGTCGTATCCTCCTTTTAAGGATAAATGTATCTCGTATTCCGTTCTGTGTCTTTACCATAAACAGCGAATTCAATTGGACATGACAGGTGTTAAAGGAATTTATCCGTTATTATGTCAGCTCAAACCGTTTTATCAATCTCATGGGATAGGTGTAAACCTCTAATGCGGTAATTTCCGCTCCCCCAAAAATATTCTGTGAAAAGATAAGCTCCATCATCCTTTGCATCTCGGCCACCTTGACAATCCCTATTGTCGCATGAATAACGGGGTTGCCGTGAGTAATAGAATTAAACCACCCGATGCCAGTGCAATACTCCTCGTATTTTTCATGGAATTCGTAATAAAAATCAACAAAGGACTTTGAATGTGCCGGATCAAGACATATTACCGCCGTTTCCGTATGCTCACCGCCAGGCGGGAGGACACTGATGGAATGAAATGCAATTTTCTGTCTCTTATGCTTCGCTGCAAAGTCCGAGGTCCATTTGCAAAGAAGCTCCTCATCTAAATTTTCATAGGCCGCAATGGTAATATGGAGCGGCCATTCAGGCACAGAATATCCCTCATCAGACAATGCTTTTTTCAAATCCATTAATTGCAGCTCTTTTTCTTCGTTAAATCTTGCCAATACAACATAGTTACTCATTGCCTGCCCTTCCCTTCACTTATTTTTCTATCTGCTTCATAAGCTGGTTATCAATATCTCTGCCCGAATACATCACACGAATTACAGTTACAATAGCCGCACCCTTTTCCTCTCAAATCGGCATCCGCCTGGTCGGTGGTAATTACTTCATAATTCATACACCATAGTCCCTGCGAATATCAGCAAATGTCTGTTTTGCAGGCTTTGTTTTTCCTGTAACCATATCCGTATATCCTTTCTCAAGTTCTGCATTTAAACCTGCTTCAGAAAGCTCCGCTGCATTTACAGGTCTTGCATTTGGAAGCTTTACGTCAAAAGGAAGTCCTCTATTTAAAATAATCTGTTTATAAAACATATTGATTGCATTGGATGCAGGGATGCCAAGAGCTGATAAAATGCTCTCGGCTTCTTCTTTCACATCCGGTTCTATTCTTGCGTATAAATTAGCTGATTTTGCTGCCATAGTCTATACTCCTTTCCAAAGCATAGTATTCCTACTTCTCACCTTCATTATACATTTTTGTGCGCACAATAGCAATACAAATTATTTTCTAAGCGATATTCACTACCTCAAATAAATTGTCCGATTTATATGTAATGAAGTTTATAAACTCCGTCACATTATTTGGCGTCAAATCTTTCTTTTGCAAAACGGTAATTCGCTTATTCCAAATCAATATAAACAAATCGTCCGTGATAAACATTCTTTCTATTTCACTATAGTCAATTGCATTATCTTCCAATAATCGGATTTTTTCGTCCGTAAATGTAACCTGATGCTCTGCAGGAAGTGCTTCATACCCGCCAAACAGCTGCATTGCCGCTTTATCAAATGCAGTTAACTTTACCTTCTTTTGTTTCCTTCCGCTCATTAAATATATCATTCCTGTACCAATGGCAAGGGCTCCTACTATTAACGGCATTCGCATCTCCTTTGGGTCCATAAGTGAAGGAATAAAAAGAAAAAACCCGAAAAGCAAAAAAAATATTCCATATATTTTATATATGATCCGCCCCGTTTTCAACGCTTTTCCGGCGGCTTTTTTCGCATTCATTTTATCTGTAAACCTCCATATTTTAGGGTATGCTTTTCTTGAAAACAGCTCACTTCTCTTTTCTAACGCCTTACTCACTTGTGACTTAAAGATTACATCATTATACTCACTTAATACAAAAACAAACTCCATACCCTGTTTCTCCTCCTAAGCACTGACCTGGATGCCGGTCAAATCCTGTTTGCCGGTCTGCCAAACCGGAAGCTGTTAAACTTCATATTGTACTTACATGGACTTCATTATATCAGATGACACCGCTTATTTCTATCATTTATATCAGTATGGTGCAATCAAGTCCCTTATTTATTTTCAAGTCATCTTTATGTAAATTTAATGTCATATGGGAAACCATAATGCTATAGTAATTTGTTTTATGTTACACTATAATTTAAAATATACATTATGAAAGAAAGGGGGACAAATTGAGATGCCAATTCATCAAACCGATTCCGAAGGCCTTTCCGGGCAGTCTTCTCCTGCCCCTGCCGAAAAAAAACGCGGCAGGCTGAAAATATACTTCGGCTATGCAGCCGGGGTCGGCAAGACCTGCGCCATGCTGCACGACGCTCATGAGGTAAAAAAAGACGGTACCGATGTTGTCGCCGGCTATATTGAACCCCATGCCTGGCCGGAAACGGCGGCCCTGATAGAAGGATTGGAACCGTTGCCCCCTTTGGAACTCTCCTATAAAGGCGTCACGTTCAAAGAGTTTGATTTGGACAGGGCGATGCGCAGAAAGCCTGAGATTATTCTGATCGATGAGCTGGCCCATATCAACACGGAAGGCTGCCGTCACAAAAAAAGGTATCAGGATGTGGAAGAACTGCTGCGGGCCGGAATCGATGTATATACCACCATTAACGTGCAGCATATCGAAAGCTTGAACGATGTTGTGGTGTCCATCACGGGTATTCCCGTGCCCGAACGTATCCCGGACAGCGTGTTTGACAGTGCGGATCAAATTGAACTTGTGGATATTGAGCCGGATGAGCTGATCGACCGCCTGAATAGAGGGAATGCCTATCATGAAGAGCCCCGGCAGACGCTTTCCGACTTTTTTTCCAGGGAAAAGCTGATTGCTCTCCGTGAAATTGCGCTGCGGCGCACAGCGGACCAGGTCAACCGGATTTCATTACAGAGCGGTGAGCAGGCACAAAGCAGCGGCCCTTATCCCAATGAACATATCCTTGTCTGCCTGTCCCCGTCGCCCTCCAACGCCAAGGTGATTCGCACCGCCGCAAGAATGGCAGATGCATTCCATGGCATGTTCACCGCGCTCTTTGTAGAAACACCGAAAACATCGGATGGAAAGAATAATGGTCAAACATGGCTTAAGGAGCACTTAAGGCTGGCCGAGCAGCTTGGCGCTCAAATCGCCACCGTGTATGGGGAGGATGTTCCCGGACAGATTGCGGAATATGCTAAGGTGAGCCGTGTTTCAAAAATCGTCATGGGCCGCTCCAATCATATAAACAGATGGTTCACAAAACCTACCTTTATGGACAGGCTGTCGATTCTTGCGCCCAATATAGATATTTATATCATCCCCGATTCTCAGCCTTCCTTCCGTTTTCGGCTGCCCGGATATCCAAAAACCACTCGGTTCTCACTGGCGGATTCCTTTAAAACCATAGGCGTTTTAATTGTCTGCACGTTAATCGGGCTGTGGTTTAACTCGCTGGGCTTCAGCGAAGCAACGATTATAACGGTTTACATTTTGGGCGTATTGATCAATTCCATTGCGACAAGGGGGCAGATATACAGTGTGATATCCTCCGTCGTTAGTGTGCTGATCTTTGATCTTTTCTTCACCGAGCCATATTTTAATTTTCATTCCTTTGACGGAGGATATCCGGTCACCTTTCTGGTCATGCTCGCGTCGGCCATCATTACCAGCACGCTGACCAAGCGGGTGAAAGCCCAGGCACGGCAGGCCGTACAAAAAGCTTACCGTACGGAGGTGCTTTTGGAAACAAGCCACAAGCTGCAGCAAGCCAAGGATGAGGCGGCCATTTTAAGTGAAACAGCGCAGCAGATGGTCAAGCTGCTGGATAGAAGCATTGTTTTTTATTCCGTACGGGAAAACGCGCTGTCCGACCCGACGGTTTTCTTGAAGGAAGCTTCGGAGGCCGATCCCCAGGATTATCTCGAACCGGATGAACGCATGATAGCGGAGTGGGTTTATAAGAATAATAAGCGGGCGGGAGCCACTACAGACACCTTATCCGCCGCAAAATGCCTATACCTTGCGGTGCGCGGAAAAGACAGCGTTTTTGCTGTTGCGGGAATTGCCATGGAAAACGAAGCGCCTCTGGAGGCATTTGAAAAGAGCTTAGTGATCGCCATGCTCGGAGAATGCGGCCTGGCGCTGGAAAAGGAATGGTTAAATGAATCGAAAAAAGAGATCACCCTGCAAGCGCAGCAGGAGCAGCTCCGAGCCAACCTGCTTCGAGGAATCTCCCATGATTTACGCACCCCGCTTACCAGTATTTCAGGCAACGCAGGTATTCTCATAGGGAATTCAAACGTCCTTAGCGAGGAGCAGAAAAATGGGCTCTATACCGATATCTACGACGATTCCATGTGGCTGATTAAGCTGGTGGAGAACCTGCTTTCCATCACCCGAATCGACAACGGTACGCTGAATTTGAATTTACAGCCTGAGCTTTTGGATGAGGTGATCGCAGAAGCCCTGCTTCATATCAACCGGAAAAGTGCGGAGCATAAGATAGAAACGGTTCTCGACGACGAATTTCTTATGGCGAAAATGGATTCCCGCCTTATTATTCAGGTTCTGATCAACGCCGTAGACAATGCGATTAAATATACTCCGGCGGGCTCTCATATTAAGCTTTCAGCAAAAAAGGAAGGCCCATTCGTCCGCATTGAGATAGCCGACAATGGCCCCGGTGTTTCGGATGCGGTAAAGACGAAAGTGTTCGATATGTTTTTTACGGCAAATACCGTCAGTATAGACGGCCGGCGCGGGCTAGGGTTAGGTCTTACTTTATGCAAGGCAATCGTGAATGCCCACGGAGGTACAATCTATATTAATGACAATATCCCGCAAGGGACCGTGATTGGCTTTACCTTGCAGGCAGAGGAGGTGGATGTTCATGAATAAACCGTTAATTCTTGTGGTGGAAGACGATAAGGCGGTGCAAAAGCTGATCACCACAACGCTGGAAACCCAGGGGTATCAATATCATGCGGCCAGCACCGGCAAAGGCTCCATTCTTGAGGCTGTTTCCAAACAGCCGGATATTATGATACTGGATCTGGGGCTTCCTGATATGGACGGTGTGGAGATTATTAAGAAAGTCCGGGCATGGTCGAATATGCCCATCATTGTGGTCAGCGCTCGCAGTGAGGACCGTGACAAAATCAATGCGCTGGATGCCGGTGCCGACGATTATCTGACCAAGCCCTTCAGCGTGGAAGAGCTCCTGGCACGGCTCCGGGTCAGCCTGCGCCGGGTACGTTATGACAGTGACAAGCTGCAAAAGGATGCGACCGTCTTTATAAATGGGAATTTGAAAATCGATTATGCCGCGGGCTGCGCATGGCTGGATGACGAGGAAATACACCTGACGCCTATGGAATACAAGCTCCTATGCCTTCTGGCCAGAAATGTCGGAAAGGTTCTGACACATAATTTCATTCTCCATGAGATTTGGGGAAGCTACTCCAGCGATATTCCGGCCCTGCGTGTCTTTATGGCGACCCTGCGTAAAAAAATTGAAAAAAACTCCTCACAGCCCAAATACATTCAAACGCATATCGGCGTTGGTTACCGGATGCTCCGGGTGGGTGATGACGGAAAGGCGGACTATTAGCTTTATGCTGATAGTCCGTCTTTCATCTTAATGCGGTATTAATGCTCTCATAGGAACCCTAACCCTATGCTAATGCCATAAATGGTATAGTAAAGTCAGGCTTATGGCAAAAGGAGGGAAGCAGACATGAATACCGCAGGTTTTTTTCTTTCTGCAGTGTTTTTCCTGTTAGCTATGAATGCGGCGGTGATTGTCGCAGTAGTATTGAAGTACACATCTGAGTTTATATATAAGGCGGCTGATAAGAAGGAGTGTGGTGGTGTTGACAAAAAGATGGCTTAGTCCGGGCAGGTTTTTGGCTTTGGGATTTGCTGCTGTAATCCTGCTGGGAACAATATTATTGCTTTTACCTGTTTCTGCAAATCCCGGCGTTACGATTCACCCCGTGGATGCGCTGTTTACTTCCACAAGCGCTGTTTGCGTGACGGGACTCATCGCCATCGACACGGCAGACCATTTCAGTGTGTTCGGGCGAACCGTGGTTGCGTTGTTAATCCAAATCGGAGGACTGGGCATTACTTCCATCGGCGTCACATTCATTTTATTGGCCAGGAAAAAGATTGGCCTCAGAGAGCGTGTCCTTGTGAAGGAAGCCTTAAACCTGGATACCCTGAAAGGCGTCGTACAGTTGGTAAAATCCGTTATGCTTGTGACATTATGCTTTGAAGCTGTTGGCATGGCCCTCAGTTATATTGTGTTTTCTCAGGACTACCCTCCCCTGGCAGCGTTAGGAATCAGCGCGTTCCACTCCGTAGCGGCTTTTAACAACTCCGGCTTTGACATCCTCGGCGGATATCAGAATCTGATTCCCTATCGCGACAATGTGCTGCTGAACCTGACAACCTGCGGACTAATCATCTTCGGCGGTTTAGGCTTTTATGTCATTCGGGAGATATTGCATAAGCGTTCCCTGCGAAACTTAAGCATGAATACAAAAATCGTTCTGACGATGACGGTATCCTTGCTGGCTATCGGTACGGTCCTATTGAAACTTACGGACGATGTGACATGGCTGGGCGCTTTTTTTCAAAGCACCTCCGCAAGAACAGCGGGCTTCAGTACCTATGCCCTCGGAGATTTCACCGCCGCGGGACAGTTTGTTTTGATCATCCTGATGTTCATCGGCGCCTCGCCAGGCTCAACGGGAGGCGGTATAAAAACAACAACGGCATTTACTATGCTGAAGAGCCTTCTTGCGTTCTCTACTAATCGGGATTGCACCGCTTTCCGGCGAAAAATCCCAAAAGAGAGCATCATAAAGGCATTTACCGTTACCAGTCTGGCGGCAGTCGTTGTATGCTTCATGACCCTTTTCATCTGCATTACTGAGCCGCACTTCACCTTCATGCAGGTGTTTTTTGAAGTCGTGTCGGGATTTGGCACGGTAGGCCTGTCAACGGGCATTACGCCGAATTTGACAGCTGTCAGCAAAATCCTTTTATGTCTGACCATGTTTATCGGCCGGCTCGGCCCGCTCACCATGGCCTGTGTCTGGGTATACCAGCCGTCATCAAACCTTTCTTACGCGGAAGAAAGAGTAACCATAGGATAGGAGAATCATTATGCCGTATAAAGCGAGTATCGATTTTGGAGTCATCGGGTTAGGCCGTTTTGGATTTGCCCTTGCGGAAACGCTTTCCGACAACGGGAAAGAGGTATTAGTGCTTGATAACAGCGAGACCAAGGTCAGACAAATCCAGGACAAAGTGCAGCAAGCCTTTGTGATTGACCAACTGGATAAACCAACGTTGGAGGAGGCCGGAATACAGAATTGCGGTACTGTTATCGTATGTATCGGCGAGCACATTGAAGCCAGTATACTGACAACCCTCAACGCGATTGAACTGGGTGTTCCGCGTGTCATTGCAAAGGCAATCAGCGCGGAGCATGGACGGGTATTGCAAAAAATCGGGGCAGAGGTGGTGTATCCGGAAAAAGACCGGGCCATCCGCCTTGCAAAGTCGCTGGCAACGCCGAGGGCCGTGGATTATATTGACCTTTCGAATCAATATGCGATTTCAGAAATAAAGCTGACGGATAAACTGCATGGAAAAGGAATTATCGAGCTGAACTTTCGCAAAAAGTTCGGCCTCAACATTATTGCCATTGTCAGAGGGAATGCTACCATTGTTGAGATTACCCCTGACCTTCAATTAAACACAAATGATTTAATTGCTGTTGTGGGTACCAAGGACAGCATTATGAAATTTGAACGGTATCTGACCTTGTGACACCGTGCGAGAAGAGTATCTGCTGTTAAGCTCCCCAGCTTAATGCTGTTTTCGCTGAAGCAATATTATCTTTATCACATACAATCATTACTTTCGGGATTTTCATCTTTCGTGCAGCATCTAAAACCAGTAAAAGCTGCTGTTTGCCGTAGCCTTTTTTTCTTTCTGATGGGCGTATTCCATAAGCAATATGCCCACCATGCTTTTCTAAATAAGGGGTTAAGGAATGGTGAAGCTTTACGCTGCCTATGATTTTATTGTCTTCTTTCCGTACAGAGAAAAACGTACTTGTATGGACATCCTTTCTTAGCTCCTCTTTTTCAATGGAAAGGACGAGGTTAAGCCATTCATCAAAATTATCATAATATGCCAGGCCGCAGCTTCCGTTGACCTGTGTCTCTCCAAAGTCAAAATACTCCTGTCTGTACTCCCAAATTTCCCTTTCTAATGCCTTGGAAGGTCTGACTAAAAACAGATTGTCCGTCATATTCTACACTCCTGTTCCTTTTGTTCGTATATTAAAATCTGAGGTTTTTAACATACTGTAACAGTTATTAAGCCTCATTATATCTCATTCGGATTTTTCTGTCACTTTCTTTCCGTTCTGATACCCCATCCTTCACCCGTTTTATTTATTATGAAAATCAGATGAACTTAAAACTATAAGAAAGCATATACAAAACTGAAAATACAATTTAACTCTATTATTGATATTTAACTTTATTTTAGTTATAATATTAATAAATAGTTAAATTTGAGGTGATTCTATGGACTACATCAAGGAAATACTGGGCATTGAAGTAACACGTACGGAGTGGACGCAGGCAGGTAAGCTTCCATATTTCTTGATAGATGAATACCGCTATGAATGTGTCCTGCTCGAGGGTGTTCCGTGTCTGTTTTTGAAACCCGTCGATGAGCTCGGTACGATTAATGTGCTGAAAAAGCATCTGAAAAGGCTGCGGGAAATCTGCAATTGGCCAATGGTATTTGAATTGCAAACCATTACAAGACAGAGACGGGCATCGTTTATCAACGCCCGAATTGCTTTTGTCGTGCCGGGAAAGCATCTCTATCTTCCCTTTCTGGGAATTCAGCTTCAAGACCGCTGCGACAGCGAAGCCGCCATTGCCCCCGTATTGGAAAGGCTCCAGCCGTCTGCCCAAATGCTGCTCTTTGCATTTATCCTCCAAAGAAACAGAGCGATGTATCTAAGCGAAATGACAAAACAGTTTGACTTTTCAGCCATGACCATTTCCCGGGCCGCCAATCAGCTCGTCCAGCTGAACCTTGTATCGAAAAGCAATGACGGTGTGCAGAAGGTACTCACATCCGATTTAGAGCCGGAGGCTCTTTACCGAAAAGCGGCGCCATATCTGCTCAACCCAGTGAGAAAAGTCGTGTATATTGACAAGACAGAACTTAGTTCCAGGATGTTTCCTGCGGGGCTAAGTGCTCTTGCAGATATTAGTATGCTGAACTCCCCCACACCGGAAACCTGGGGAACCACAGAGTCCCCAGGGCACTTTGCCAGTGCGGGGTCCCGTCTGATTGACACAGATACTCAATATGCTCTGGAGCTATGGAAATACGACCCTCGCCAGATCAGCGGGAATGCTCGAATGGATGTGCTATCCCTGGCAGCAAGCCTTCGCAATGAAAAGGATGAGCGCGTTGAGCAGGCGTTACAAGAGACTCTAAAGAAAGTGTGGGATCAATCATGGTATTAACCAATGCATACATAATGGAATAGGAAAAGTCAGCGAAATGATAGATGCTAAAAGGGATGAAGAAATTCGCTTATTGCAAAGAACAAAAGGGGCAAATAGCAACAGGCCAAAGTCTGCTTGCATCCTAACACACTCAGAGCCATTTTTTTATGGTCATAACCCTTATAATATTTTGCAAGCAGAAACGGTAAGAGATTATCCATGATCATCACCGCCAGCCATATTATTAAAAACAGCCTCATCTTATTCCTTCTTCCAAGGGGTTTTTATGAAAAGCACCATAAAACTCTTATCTAAATAGTAAAGGGATGCATATTTTTACATTTGTATCAATCATGATAGGTACTCGCATTAATTTTATAGGAAACCGTCACCTGCACGGTTAAGATCAGACCCTCTGCCGTAACGAGATCCCCTGCGGCTTCTGTACTTGCCGTATCCCCATGGATGATTGTATCCTTGAAAAGCCTTATATGAAAATAGCTTTCCCCGGGAAAATCCCATGCCTGCCAATTTACATTGTTAAAAACGTCCGGCGTACCTCCGGAAAGAAGGGTGCCGTCAACCGTGGTTTTACATTTATATCCTGAACCGATATAGCCGGTAAACGTATCGGAAAAACTATCTCCTGATGAAAATGATTTTGTGTTATCATCTTTTCTTCCGGACGAAGAAGAGGCTTCCAGGTATCGATATTCCGAACTCTTATCGTTGGAGGAAACCCCCGGAACTCCTTTATTACTGCTATTATAAGAAACCGCAGAGGAAACAGCCGCGGACACTCCCGGAACGCCGCCGTCAAACTCGCCGGGATAAGGTGTAAGCTGTGTGTCGTTGTCACGTTCAAGCACTATGGGTTCCTCATATTCCAATACCGACTGAAATCCTTTGAATATCTCCTCCAAATTATTTTCCCATTCAGATAAGGATACCCTTTTACAGGTTTCATAAAACGAATCAATATTGCCGACCCGGGCATCCGCTCCGGCTTCCCCGGCGTACTGTTCCAGCAGGGCTATATACGGAGCCAGATATTCTTCCTCTGTTTCCTCTGATGCGAAAGAGGTGAAGCTAAGATTTGATAAAACAAAAACAGATAGCAGTAGGACTGTAAATATCCTTGAAAATAACCTTTTCATAATACCCCTCCCGTTAGTATAAGACCGTGCAGGACAATGTATAACTTTTGAAAAAGCTGCAAATATTGGATTCCCCTTCTATTATACCTGTAACAATTATAAAGTGCAAATAAATTTGTTATGGTTACCCCTTTCGGCAGTAAGCAGTATCAAATATCTTTCTGCCGGAAATGCCATATAGCCATACCCGCAGCCAGCGCGCTCCAGATAACCAGTACCATAAAGGCCGTTAACTCCCCAGTGTATTCTATACTTCCCGCTTGTGCTGCTCCCGAAAGGGTATGTATTGCGGATGCAGGCAGAAGCCGGATGACGGTCCCCTGAACGGTCTGCGGGAGAAGCTTTGCAGCAGCAGGAAAAACATCATTAGCTTCGCACCAAAATAACGGGTCCGGTCCGGCACCGCCATCAGATAGGTCTGTATCATTTTCCCTTGAAACTCCCTGCCGACCTGAACGGCGGAAAACAGAATGAGCAAAATGGCTGCCACATCCACGCCAAGCATATTTATCTCAATAACGGACATGGGTTTCAGCTCCGATAACGTCTTGTGCTGGGTTATTTCTGTTGTGAAGGTAAGCAAAAGGCTCGCTAAAACGCTCAAAATCAATGCAAATGGCAATCGTCCTCTGTATAATAGCGACGCCCTCCTCCGTCCTCCCTGAAGACGGCAGCAGGCCGATGTTATCATAATGCTGGACCGCTCTGATTGTCAGACCCGCAGAAGACGCAATTTCGCCGCTTGTATATCTCTTTTTACTCATAATCCTTCCTCCTCTCCCTTTTATTCTATTTCATTACGTAATGTAATGAGCAAGAAAAAAATTTTATGCCCGTCCTTTCGGGTTGGAACGAAGCCACAAAAGGACGGGCATAGATCATGATAGGTATCAGTCACCTACGCGGTTACTATTAATTCCAGTTCTCTTGACCATTCTCTTCTTCCGGAAGCAATCGCGCTAAAAATTCAGAGGGTGAATATACCGGAATGAATGATTTAGAATCATCTTTTATATTTCTGGTAACAATGCAGTCCATTCTCGATTACAGGAACACGTATTTTGTTCCTGTAATATTATTATATACAAATCGAACGATAATACCAATAAAATCATTCGATTTATTTTTACACTGTTAAAGGTGTAAATTATATTTGCAAAAAGTGGTATACTGAGATACAATGTATTCGGTTATCTGCTGTCTTTACAGCGACTGTAGCAGATACGGACGGATTACATATATTTAAAGTATGCGCAATGCGGATACTTAGGAAAGGTCAGGTAAAAATAGCAATGGTATACAAGACTTCAGGAGTATGCAGCCAGGAAATCAGCTTTGAAATAGATAAGGAGACCAACACCGTTACGGCGCTGCATTTCACAGGCGGCTGCAACGGGAATGCCAGCGGGATTTCAAAGCTTGTGGTTGGCATGAGGGTGGACGATGTGATACATAGACTGGAAGGGGTAACCTGTGAGAGAAAATCCACCTCCTGCCCGGACCAGCTGGCAAGAGCCTTAAAGGAATGGAGGTCCTGTGAATGAAACGGATTGTATTGACCGGCGGCGGAACAGCGGGCCATGTCACGCCCTGTATTGCCCTGCTTCCGCAGCTGAAGCAGGAGGGCTATGACATTCAGTATATCGGCTCCTACCAGGGAATTGAACGTAAGCTGATAGAGGAATATCACATTCCGTATCATGGCATTTCCTCCGGTAAATTAAGAAGATACTTTGATCCCAAGAATTTTTCCGATCCCTTTAAGGTGGTTAAGGGTTATCTGGAGGCACGCAAATTACTTAAGAGCCTCAAGCCGGATATTGTATTTTCCAAGGGCGGGTTCGTAACGGTTCCCGTGGTTATGGCTGCAAAACACTATGGGATTCCTGTCATTATCCATGAATCCGATATGACTCCGGGCCTGGCCAATAAGCTGGCTCTTCCCTCGGCTTCCCGGGTATGCGTGAATTTTCCAGAGACCCTGGATCATCTACCCAAGGATAAGGCTGTATTGACCGGCACCCCCATCCGCAGGGAGCTTTTCTCCGGCAACAAGCTGCGCGGTCTGGATTTCTGCGGCTTCACCGCCAATAAGCCCGTGTTAATGGTGATGGGAGGCAGTACCGGCTCCAAAGTGATCAATGAGGCAATCCGGGATATGCTCCCTACGCTGGTCCGGGATTTTCAGGTAATCCACCTTTGCGGTAAGGACAATCTGGATAAGCGCTTTGAGGCCGCGGCGGGATATAGCGGAAAGTATGCACAATTTGAATACATTAATGAAGAGCTGAGTGATCTGCTGGCCGCCGCAGATCTGGTGATATCCAGAGCCGGAGCCAATGCCATCTGCGAGCTTCTGGCCCTCCGCAAGCCAAATATCCTGATTCCGCTCTCGGCAAAGGCCAGCCGGGGCGACCAGATTCTCAACGCGGAATCCTTTGAACGCCAGGGCTATTCCTTTCTGCTGAAGGAGGAGGATCTGAGCCCCTCCCGTCTCCTGGACGCAATAAAAGAAGTAATGGAGAAAAAACCGAATTATATGAATGCTATGAATCAGAGCAAGCTGAATAATTCTATTGATACCATAATAAAGCTAATCAAAGAAACCTCCAAATAATTGGAACAAAACATTACTGGAGCAAAACATAGTCGGAACGAAATAAAACCCCGCAGAATGAAATAGCCTGAATTATCCAAGGCTATTCCCCTGCGGGGTTTTTCACGGCAGTTTATCCTGCACAAATCCTCTTCTGCAATCTGGTCTACAATCTGCTGGCTATGGATGCTGCAAGAGCTACGGCTTCGCCGTCTTCATATTTCCCATGCTCCCATGTCATATTAACCGGATCCCCTTGATATCTGGGAATCAGATGTAAATGAAAATGAAACACCGTCTGTCCTGCCGCTTCTCCATTATTCTGAAGCAAATTCATACCCTCACAATTTAATTCAGCCTGAAGGGCATGTGCTATTTTCTTCGCTGCAGGCAATACCTTGGCAGCCATAGAATCCTCTATCTCAAAAAGGGTTGCACAGTGCTTCTTAGGCAAAAGAATCACATGTCCTTTGTTGGCAGGAGAAATATCCATAATCGCCTTAAAATCATCATCCTCATACACTGTTGCCGAAGGTATCTCCCCCGCAATAATCCTACAGAAAATACAATTATTATTTTCCATCTAAAAAACCTCCATTCTTCCGCCAATAATAACAATCCATTTTCAATAATATTTCAGCTTATTATTGCTATATTTTCCAATATTTGATATCATAATAGAGAACACACCGTTTTTGGTCGATTTATCTTAAGAATAAGGGGGACAAACACATGTTGCCTGAGCTGAATAACGACATCCTTGCCGACAAGATTAAGGAGAATCCCGAACTGGAGGTTATCATCCAATCCATTGCAGAATCCAACAAGAAGATCAACTCCATGCTTGTTCACGAGCTTCGCAATCCGCTGAGCCTGCTGAAGGGTACCATTCAATATATCGAGACAAAGCATCCGGAAACATCCGAATTCAAGTACTGGGACCAGATCCAGGAATTGATCGGCGATATGGAGCGCCTTATCCAGGATGCCTCCCTGATGAATAATACCACCCTGCTGAATAGGGAAAACATCAATCTCATCGCCCTCATGAACCAGATCCTTGACAGCTTTAAGCCCCAGGCCCTCAGCCGGGACATCGATCTGGCCCTGGAGGTGGCGCCGGGCAGCGAAGCATATTTCAACAGCTACCACTGTGACGGCAATAAGCTGAAGCAGGTATTTGTCAATATCATCAAAAATGCCTTTGAGGCTACCCGTTCCGGAGACTTTGTACATATCCGCCTTGCCTGCCTTTTTCAGAAAGAGAACAGGCCGGCAAAGCTCTCTATTTGCATCAGCAACAACGGACAGCCCATCCCTGCCGACGCCCTGGAAATCATATTCCAGCCCTTTGTCAGCTACAAAAAGGGAGGTACCGGTGTAGGTCTGGCTCTGGTGAAAAAGGTAATCGATCTGCATTACGGCTCTGTATCAGTCACTTCAGAGGAAGCACTGACCGCCTTTACCATCCTGCTTCCCCTGTAGAACCATGGCGGCCTACAGTATATTGAACTGAAATACCTGGTCAAAGGTCCGGAGGGTCTTAAAGTTCCCTTTTGCTGTCAGCTCTCCGGACATAAAGGCCCCCTGGAAGGTAACCCGGCCAAGCACCAGCTTATTCATAACCGCATGGGTGGTTTTGGCAATCACATCCGCATCTGATTTCTCTCCGTAATAGCATTTCATGCGCTTGCCGTTAATCTCCACCACCAGATTCTTATTGGTGTCGGATATCTGAATCCAATAAGAGGCTGTAAAATCCTCCAGAGGGTGAAAATTATCCTTCAGATTCTTGAGGAATTCCTGATTGCCTTCGCCGTCGCTGTTATTGACCAGCATATCCTTAAACAGCTGGGTCAGTTCCTCAATGTCCTCCTTCTGCTTCTTTACATAAGCATCATCGGAGACATAGACGGAAAGCTGCTCACTTTCCTGAGGCGTAAGGGCAATGGAGTTTCTTCGGAGAACATTCTGCATAATGACCGCATTGCTGGTGGGAAGATTTTTCTTCTTCTGATGAATGGTGCGGTAGAAGGCTTCCGCCGTTTTTTCTATAATCTCTGCATAATCCTTATTGGTCTCAAAATCCACATGATCCTCAACATAGGCGCCAAGACCGCTGACAGGATACCCTCCCAGCGTCTCCCAGGCTTTAATCATATAAAGCTGTGCATCCCTCTCGCCATAGGTGCTGGCCATGGCTACGGGAAGCATATACAGACGGCTCAGCTTATCCTTATCTGCATAGAGCCAGCAGGCATCCAAAAACTGCTGCATCAGGCCGCCGATCCCGAACCATTCCACGGTGGCCGCCAATATTACACCGTCCGCTTCCTTCAGCGTATTCGGAAGCATGGAAATTCCATTCTTCTCTTCATACAGATTATATCTGATCACCTTTACCCGGAGTTCCTCCAGCACCATGGTCAGTTTGCTTATTACATAGAGGGTCGGATCCTCAATCAATCCCCGTCCGCCATAATAAATATTAATCTTCATGCCAATAACCATGCCTTTCTCTTTATTCTAATGATTGCCCGGAGGCCGCAATCCGCCTGGGGCGCCGGTAGATTACCGCCGCAATTACCAGTCCCGCAAGAAAACCTCCGACATGGGCAGCCTGATCAATCCGGGAGTTCATAAGCCCCCCGTACAGGCTGAACACGGCAAAAAGCACCATCTGCCTGGTGCTGATATCCTCCAGTCTTCCGCGGTTAATGGCTGCAATAAACAGCATCGCTCCCACAATCCCGAAGATAGCACCGGAGGCTCCGACGGAGAATACACTTCCCTCGCCGGAAAGGATTCCGTTCTCTTTCCACATATTATAACCTATGGATGCAGCCCCTGCAAGAATTCCCGCGGCAAAATAGAGGAAAAGATATCTGACCCGGCCAACCACCTTCTCCAGCTTGTCTCCGACGAAAAAGAGCACCAGCATATTATTAAAGAGATGGCTGGGATCCGAATGCAGAAACATGGAGGTGACAATCCGGTAATACTCCTTTTCATAGATAACCTGGTACCAGGACAAAGCTCCCCCGGCAAATACACGGTTTCTTCCTCCCAGAATGGAGGTATATTGGGAGATCACAAAGATCAGGACATTGATAAGGATGACCCCTGAGTTGACCAGAGCAAAGTACCGTCGGCCGAACCCCGGCCTGCCGGCTTCTCTCCCTCCGGGCATCCCTTCTCCTGCCCCGGCTTTCTGCTGCCGGCCTGCGGCTTCCTCCGCCAGAAGCTCATCCAATTTTCTCTGCAGAGCGGAAAATTCATGGGATTGCGTCTCATAGAGAATCAGCCGGTCTGTCTCAAGATCAATGATCCAGTGATCATCCTCCCCGGACTTCACGCACAAAGGCCTTACTCTCGATGGGAAAGCGGTAAGAATCAGACTTAGCAGTCTTATATCGGGACGACCGGAGCTTCTGAAATTATTTTTAATCTGCTCCAGGATATGCTCATACTGTTCCTTTCCCAGCTCATTCCCGGTAACTGCCCGGATTACGGATATTACCGTAAGCTCCTTCTCCCCTGCATGATAATACAGATAAATTCCGGGAGCATTGGAATTCACTCTCCGATACCCCATATTCACTAAGGCCGTTTCCAATCGTTCCTCTATCATGAATTTCCTCCTTCCTGTCTTTTTTGTATCCCTGTCTATTGCGAAGGAACACCGCTCCTCTTAAATTCCGTCTTCCCAGGCAAAGGAACGGGTTACCGCCTTCTTCCATCCGGCGGTGAGCGCTTCCCTTCTCTCCTGGGCCATCTCCGGATAAAAGGTCTCCGCCAGAGTCCAATTTGCCTTGATCTCCTCCTGATCCTTCCAGAAGCCGACTGCAAGGCCCGCCAGATAAGCGGCTCCCAGTGCCGTCGTCTCGATGCACTCCGGCTTATGAACCACCGTGCCCAGGAGATCCGCCTGGAACTGCATCAGAAAACGGTTCGCGCAGGCTCCCCCGTCCACCTTCAGAGAACACAGCCTTACGTTAGAATCCCCTTCCATGGCCCGCAGGACATCCTGGGTCTGATAGGCGATAGCCTCCAGGGTGGCACGGATAATATGATCCTTGCCGCACCCCCGGGTAATGCCTACAATAGCTCCCCTGGCATACTGATCCCAATAGGGCGCTCCCAGTCCGGTAAAGGAGGGAACCACATACACTCCGTTGGTATCCGGCACCTGCAGGGCATATTTTTCACTCTCCGCAGCGGTGCGAATCAGCTGAAGCTCGTCCCGCAGCCATTGTATCGCCGCTCCTGCCACAAAGACGCTGCCTTCCAGGGCATAGTTCACCTCGGCATCCACAGAGGCTGCAATGGTGGTAATCAGTCCGTGCTTGGAAGCAATCGCTTCCTTTCCCGTATTCATCAGGAGAAAACAGCCGGTCCCGTAGGTGTTCTTCACCTCTCCCTTCCCAAAGCAACACTGGCCGAAGAGCGCGGCCTGCTGGTCTCCCGCGGCTCCCGCGATGGCAATGGCCTCCCCGAACAGGGCGCGGTCGGAATATCCGTAGACGCAGCTGGAGGGCTTCACCTCCGGCAGCATCTGAATTGGAATGTCCAGCTCCTCCAGAATCTTCTGGTCCCAGGTGAGCTTCTTAATATCAAAAAGCATGGTCCGGGAGGCATTGGTATAGTCCGTTACATAAGTCTTTCCTTTGGTCAGGTTCCAGATAATCCAGGTGTCAACCGTCCCGAACAAAAGCGCTCCGGCCTCTGCCTGTTCCCTTGCCCCCTCCACATGATCCAAAATCCATTTAATCTTGGTGCCGGAAAAGTACGCGTCGGGAATCAAGCCTGTCTTCTCCTTAATATATGGCTCAAGCCCTCTGGCTTTCAGCTCCTCCACCATATCCGAGGTTCTCCGGCACTGCCAGACAATGGCATTATAGATCGGCTGCCCCGTCTCCTTATTCCATACAATAGCGGTTTCCCTCTGGTTGGTAATGCCGATGGAGGCAATCTCCTCTGCTTCAATTCCCAGCTTTGCCATGGCTTCCGTTGCAACAGAAATCTGGGAGGACCAGATTTCCATCGGATCATGCTCCACCCAGCCGGGCTTCGGATAGATCTGCGTAAATTCCTTCTGCGCAACGCTTTTCATTTTCCCCTGCTTATCAAAAATAATACATCTTGAGCTTGTTGTCCCCTGATCCAGAGCCATTACATATTGCTTCATTCCATTAACCTCCGCCCTATACGATTAATCCTTTTACGCCAGTATTACCGATATTGCAGCAACCGCAAGAATAATTTCCAGGGGCAGCAAAACCCAGTAGACGACCTGCTCCCTAATCCTGCCCGTCCTTTTCGCCCAAAGTCCCAAAGCGGTATTGGCAATCAAAGCGGAGGCAAACAGAAAAAGCAGTACCCCCTTGACTATGCCGTTGCCTATAACGCCTGCGGCCACCAGAATGATTACTAACAGGGCCGCCTGAACAATATCATATCGTTTCTTCATGCAAACATCTCCTATCCTGCCGGAATATACTTTTCTTCTGAACATAAAATCATGCATAAAACAAGCGGCTTGCTGCTTGCCGTTTTTACTTATTGTACCCTTTTGTTCCAGCATTTACAAGACTTTTGTATACGATGAAGGAAGATCGCGAATAGGGGAGCCATTCACGATCTTCCTTTGTCTTGCAGCTTTCTGTAGTCCTGTTATTTTGCAGCAGCCTCTTTCCAACAGCCGTCTTCCTTCAGCTCCAGCAGGAAGAGGATTGCCAGCGCCTGTCCATAGGGCATGGGCCTTATCTCGATTTCTTTGTAGAATTGCTTTGACACTCTCCCCATCGCCGTTCCATAGGACACCTGATTTACAATGCCGTCCTCTGTGATATTGTTTATAATTGCCTTTAGGGATCGGTAGGAACACTCCTTGTAGGAATTCTCAATATAGCCCAGATGCGCCGCTCTGAGGATGCCATAGGAGAAGCCGCAGGTTGCGCTGGCCTCAAGATAAGAATCCGGATCATCGATGAGCGTATGCCACATTCCCGACGCGTCTTGATACTTTTTAAGAGAAGCCACCTGTAATTGCAGAAGCTCCGTCAGATATCTGCGCAGGCTCTCCTCACAGGGAATCATATTAAGAAATTCGGGTATGGCAATGGTTACCCAGCAGTTCCCCCGTCCCCACAGGGCTTCTGAAAAATTATGATTTCCGTTGAAGGTCCATCCATGGAACCACAGTCCGGTCTTCCGGTCCGCCAGATATTTGGCATGAAGTAAAAACTGGTATTTCGCCTCCTCTATGTACTCCTGCTTCTTAACCATCCGTCCGTAATTCGCCAGGAAAAGCACTGTCATCACCAGGGTGTCATCCCAGAGCTCCTGCTCATTCACCGTATCCGAGGTAATATGCTGAAAGCCTCCCTCCTTCGTCCTTGGAAGCTCTTCAAATACCCACTGTGCCCATTCCTTACACAGGGAAAGATAGGCAGGGTTGTTGGTATATTCAGCCAGATAGGATAATGCCAGCATGGGGGCGCAGGTATTGATATTCTTGGAGGGAAGACCAGTCTCAATACGGTCATTGTAGTATTTCGTCAATAAATCCAGGTACTGCTGCTCCCTTGTCCTCTCCAGCAGCTTCCATAAGCCGAACAGCCCGACTCCCTGGGTCCACTCCCAATACTGGTATCTGCTTATATCATCTCCTGCCAGATTATTGGCCTTCATATTTGACAGGAAGGTGCCGTCCTTCTCGTACAATACTTTTTGAAAACTCATGATCAGCCTTGCCAGCTTATCATTTATTATATCTTCCCTTTCCATTGGCATGAAATCTATTTCCTTTCAGCTTTTTCTTAATTTTATATGAACAATGTATGCCTTTTTGAGAACAAAATCTACTCTCTTTTTGCCTTTAGGCGGATTTGTATTGCATTATTTGCTTTTTTCATCTATAATAATTTATTAAAGGAGGACTTGCCATGCTGCTGGAGAATACGGTTCTTTATGAAAAACATCATCTGGTGGAGATCAATTCTCCTGAGGATAAGTTCTTTTATTTCTTTGACTATGACGAACGCTCCTATACCATTAATATGGAGTTTCAGCATTTTCACCGGTTTTATGAATTCTGTATTTTTTTAGATCAATCTGCCAACCATCTGATTGAGGGTGATATCTACGACCTGCAATTTGGAGATATTGTTGCCATCAAGCCCTCGATATTGCATAAAACCCAATACCCCCACGGCGCCCCGAAAAAACGGCTGATCATTAATTTCCTCTTTCCGGTGGATACGGATTATCTGAGCGGGGATCTCAAGAATCTGCTCACTATTTTTGACGGTTCCGTTCCCATCTACCGGTTTACGGGGATGTATCGGGACCAGATCTTTCAGATTCTGAATGAAATCTTCCGTTTAACCAAGCAACGGCAGGCAACGGAACACGCATCCTATACCGAACAGCGGCCGACAGCGGAGCGCCTGGCTGAGCCCCAGCCTGCTGCAAGCTACCCGAAATCAAATCACAGCAGTATCCATACCCTGTTAATTCATATGAAGTTCCTGGAATTCTTAACAAAGCTTTATTTATTCCGGGATCAGAATACCTATGTGGTCCATTCCTCGGTGGATAATCTGACCCATAAGGTTTATTCCATTACCTCTTACATCCATGAGCATTACATGGATGATCTGACACTGGAATTCCTGGCGAAGAAATTCTATATCAGCCGATACTATCTGTCCCATCAGTTTAAGAACATCACCGGCTTTACCCTGAATAATTATATTCAGATGACAAAGATTCGAAACACCCAGCAGCTTCTCCTTACAACGGACCGGAATATCACCGCCATAGCGGAGGAGTGCGGTTTCTCCAGCTTTTCTCAATTTAACCGCACCTTTAATAAATATTGCGGCATGTCACCTTCCAAATACCGCGCCAGCAAGGGCTCCATGGCTTCCTTCTCCTTTGTAAATACGGAATAGCGCTAGCTCTCTGCCCGCAGGGTGATGGTTCTGTTACAGGGCGTGTAGTCATTCAGATAAATCGTATATCCCGAGGCATTCTTTTCCTCTCCGGAATAATGCCCCTGGAATTCGTGTGTGCCAAAGCCCGGTCCAATCTGTATCCGATTCCCGTTATGGGTCAGCGTAAGACACCCATCCCGCAGAATCATGCTCTGGCCCTTTTCTCCCTGCAGATAAAAATGTTCATTTTCCAGAATACTGCCGGAGGGCACACAGATACAAAGCCGGAGGGGCAGCTGGTCCAGTCCGTCCGTCTTCAAATTCAATTGCAGTCCGTCCTCCAGTTCCGTTACCTTCACCCGGATCCCCAACTCACCATTATTCAATATCTCCCGCTGAGCATGATCCATCTTCCACCAGTCACTGGTACCTTCATAGTCCTTAAAGGGAAGGTAATACCAGCTCTTATCATTGGCCGTCAGGATATATTCTCCCTCTTCTCCCGCCTCCAGGGTCTTTGGTATAAAGCTGCGCACTGCGCAAAAGCTTTCTCCGATCTTAAGATAGATCATGGTATCCCCTGCCTTAAAAAACAAAAATGCACGGCTGTCCTTTAACAGGGTGTAGCCAAACCTCGGTGTCTTTACACGGAGCACGCCGGGATTGGGATAGAAGCAACGGTAGCTGTCCATAAAGCCATAGCCGGAGAAGCTGTAATGCTGCATCCCATCATGGAGCATAATAATATGCAGGCAATCCGGAGCATCGTCCCCCCGTTCCACGCAGTCCTTAATGATCTTATGGGCCGCCGCGTCAAATTCCGGGTTGAACTTCAGGCTGGTCAGATACAGATATTGATAAAAATAACGATCCATGTACTCTGTTCTTCCTTGATCCTGCCGGGTGGAGTTCTGGGTGAATATGGTGTCATCCGGGTCCACATAGGTGAGCATCATATGGAGATTGCGCTCCACATAGCCTAGATATTTCTCATCCCTGCTCTCCTCATACATTGCAATCATGGCATTGTTCACGACCGCATTATAGCCGCCGGTAGAGCGTTCCGCATACTGGCCGTCCTCATCCCCGTCGATTCCTTCCGCCAGATACTCCCCTGCTCTTGCCCGATAACGCTGTGCCGCTGCTTTTTTATCCGGGTTCTGTTCCGCCGCCGCATTGGGAGCCTGTAAGCCGGAGGCTTCTTCCAGAAGGCCCGCTCCCTGCATCAGGGCCGCGCAAATCGCCCAGCGGTGGTTCGGTGTATGAAACCCGCCGTTACAAATACCCTCTGCAGCCCGGCACAGAAGAGCATAATATTTGCTCTTTAATTCCTCTGTGTTCTCTGTATCGTATTTTTGCAGGAGGCGGTATGCGGCTATCAGTCTTTTGAAGCAGAAGGAGGTGTCCGGCGCTGATTTGAAGTTGCAGGTGGGAAAATCGAAGGTTCCGTCCTCCCGCTGCAGCCTGGCGACAAAGTCAAGCCCTCGGCTGACGGCCTCATAAAGCTCCGGACTTTGATAATACCGGCTGTTCCGGTTCAGATACACGGCCACCGCCGTGGTCAGCACATATACTGTCGGCTTTACATCTACAACGGGCATCTTCATTCCTCCGCAGTCCCTCCTGCCGGTATCTCTGACCTGATTCCTCCTAAAGGCATCCACCCTCTTTTCGGCGGCTTGAATCAGCTTTCCCATATATCTGTCCATTCTGCTTTCCCTCCTTATGATTTTGGGCTGTTTCTTTTCATAAAGATCGGATTTGTAACCGCCATATTCGTACAGTCATCCGAGGCTACAAAAAAGATCCAATCCGTTTCTTTGATATCAATCTCCGATAGTATCCGGCTGTAATCATAGCTGCTCTGCACCGCATCCTGGGCTTCCAGAGGAATTCTCATCACCCGGTTCCCGTTCCTGTGCAGCATTACCTGTTTTAAAGGACGGTTTGACACCAGCTTCAGCCGGATGCTGATCCGGTCTTCCTCCGTGCTGACCGTTTCTCCCGGATGCTTTCCGCCGATCTCAGGAATAAGCACCGGGCCGTTGGTCAGGAAGCTGTGACCCTTTTTAAGCGCGGTCAGCAGCTTCTCCTGGGTAACCTCTCCCGGAACATACGCGTAGGTTCTTACTCCTGCGCTGGTGAGATTATGATTGGCCCATTTCTTCAGAATGGGCAGCATCTCCTGCAATAACCGGCACAGGTAGGAAATCTCCTCTTCCATCTCTTCCGGAAGGGACAGACTGCCCTTGCATAGCTGCTCCATCAGCCAATCCATCCGGTCAAAATAGACATGATAGTCATTGGCATAAATATTATGGGTATCGCTTCCCGCCGTGGCCGGAATGTATCTTCCCTGCTCCAGCAGCTCCTTCCACAGGCGGAATGCCTTCTCATTGGTGGAGCCCTTGATCATGGGACTGGAGCCATTCCAGATCTCCATCGTCTCAAATATCCCTATTATATCATTATAGCGGGGGTTCCAGGAGATCGCCCTGCTCAAATCACAGGGATGGTTTATCTGCGGCAGCCCGCCCAGGTTCTTAATCTCTCCGGTAATCCGTATAAATTCATTTCTCAGGTAGTCATCGCTACGGTTCTCCTGTTCCGGAATGCGGTATATGATATCCTGCTCTACGCCCAGGGCCATTACATGACCGTTGGAGGTGGATATTTCCTTGGACAGAATCGGAGTGAATCCCTCCCTCTTACATGCCTTCCATTCTTCATGATTCAGGACATTATGATGGTCGCTCAGCGCTCCAAAGGAGGCTCCCATTGCGGCCATAGAGCAGCTGACCAGCTGCGGGGTCTCAACCACCGGATCGGTTCCGCCGTATGCCGGGCTGCTATAGATGCTGTGATGATGAAGATCACCTGCATACCAGCCTTCCTTTCTCAGGTTCCATATCAGCTTCAGTTCTTCCTCAATACGGGAAGTCCCGCCGGGAGTTACCTTCAGGCTGGCTGCGGATATTTCGTATTCCGATCCCCTGGAGATTTCAACAAAATAATTACCGGCGGGAAGCTCTGTCTCCAGCTTCCCCTGCCAATCCGTTATTTCCCGGAAGAAAGTAACCTTGTCCTCCTTATCCCGAGCTTCGCCTGCCAGTCTTCCTGCTTCCTCAGGGAAGAACTTTACCTGTGCCGGCACCCCCCTGCCGGTCTCATCCCTCACCGTCACCTGAACCAGGCCCGTGAGCTCCGCTCTCTGTCTGGGCGCATAATAAAGTTTCTGATGATAACACAGGGCCTCAAGCCATTGAAGAATATTCTGGAATTTGTCCAGATTCCAGCTCTGGTCCGCAGGGTTTCCCTCCAAATCCGGGTCGATCCCTTTTAGAATATCATATCCTGTTGATAAAAACTTCCTGTATTTAGACATACCAATCCCGCCCTTCCTACGATATAACAATTCTACCAAGCCCCGCTTGGAAAAACTATGCTTTAATTGCGTTTTTTAAAAATATATATTGTATTATTTGTGTTTTTATTGTTCGTCCTTTTTATTATGTTTTATAGCATATTTACTAAATGTGCACACATAAAATGGCCTCAGGCTTTATCTGCCTGAGACCATTTTACCTTAAATATTTTAATAGGGAATAATGTAGAACATCGTTTCGTTGATGATTTAATAAAATTATATACCAAAAAATCCTATTTGTCAACATTTAATTCTTTCAGTCAGTTATCCGTATGGATTAACTTGTATAAAATAGATATATTGCAGGAACTTGAAACACAACTATATGAATTAAGAGGATTGATTGGTCATGGTAGAAACGGATTATATTAAGATTGGCATCAAAATAAAACAGGCCAGAATAAAACATCAGCTGACGCAGGAACAGCTTTCAGAAAAATGTGATATCTCCACTTCCTACCTGGGTCACATTGAACGGGGAACAAGAAAGCTTTCCGTGGACACCCTGGTATCTCTTTGCTCCGCACTGGAGCTCAGCACGGATTATGTTCTTCTGGATGTACTCCCTTCCAATGACTCGGTTATTATCGGCCTGTTAGAACATGCCAAACAAAATAAAGCGAAAAGCTATGAACGGTACCTCAGAGTAATCAAGGCCCTGTCCGAGGTAATGGATAAGCTATAAGGCGCTGATACAGCTGAACTCAAAATTAATATCAGCTAACGCTACCCTGTCTCCGTGCTTTACCTCCCGCTTTTCATAAGAAGCCAGCTTGGCTCCGTTCACATAGGTTCCATTGGTGGAGTTCAAATCCGTAATGAAATAGTTATCCTTCTCCTTCGTAATTTTCGCATGATATCGACTGACTGCACTCTTTTCAAGGCAGTAATCCACATTTCTGCGCAATTTACCAATGAAGAAGGGGAATTCTTCGAGGGAAATCGAGGGGTAAAGGGTCTCATCCGAGGATTTCAGACAGATGGAGATCTCACAGATGTGAGGATTGATTTCTTCATTTAAGATGCAAGTGGGGTTATATTCCTCCTCTTCCTCCTTAGCTCTCTGCTCCTGTTCCTCCCCGCGAAGCGTGGTCTGCCATATACTCCGCTCTCTGCTGGTAAGCCGGTCGGGCGGCAGCTCTTTTACATCCTCCTGCCGGGGATCGATATATTCCCTCGTAGAAATTATTTCAGCCAGCCTGTGATTACTGTTCCATATGATTTTCATAAGATAGGCTTCTATGCACAGAAGAATTAAGACGAGGCCCAACAGCTTTCCGTATTCGATTCTTCTTCCGTAAGAATTATACAGAAGTCCGGATGTAAACCCCAGAACTAAAATAACAATTCCGGTAACAGCACAGACTCCTGTAAGCAGATAAGTTGCCACCGGATATCGGCAGATCTCTTTTTCTTCCTCTATTCTCTCCATTACAACAGGGATATTCCTATTCTCCTGCTCATGCTCCATGGGCACGGGCGCCTCCTGCTTTTTCTGCACAGCTTCTTTCGCCTCCCCATCGTGAAGCATGGCTGCAATATGGCCCAGAGTAAACCCCTCCTCCCGGCTGGCGCCATAAAGCTGGTACACCAGCATGACAGCCTTCTGGTCCCCATAGTTCACCTTATTCATCAGGTATTCTAAAAGAATACTGATCTGCTTCCTGCTGTCCCTCCGGTAACCCGAAAGAAAACACAGGGACGGCATATTCGTCACGATATCCAGATAGATATATTCCGGTGTCAGAATAAAATCATCCTCCGGAAGCAGATGCTCATACGCCTCCTCCAAAGCTGCCAGAATATGCTCTATAAGCAGCCTTAGCTGATTATAAGATAATTTCTGTTTCTCAAGAAGATGGTTCATGGACTGCTTTCCGGTAATCTCATAGTAAAACAAGGTCTGATTATCCATGGAATGCTGCTGCAATAAAAGGATTGCGCCGGAGATAGGCTCCTCCAGCATCCGAATACAATAGGGCTCAGCAAAATTCTCCTCTGGTTTCCATATAACCATATAATTATGCTTCAAATCCCTTTTATACTCCACTCTCACTTCCTTCCCCCCTTTAAAAAAGTCTCCAGCCTGCTCTTTAACTGATCCACCCCTTTAACCTGTGATCCTGTATCCAGAATGACCTCACATAGCCTGAGCGTTTCCGCCGGGTCATGAACCGGATAATCCCCGGCTATCACCGTATCGGAGCTCCGGGCAAAGAGAGAAGATACCCAGGGCAGGGATATAGGGGCTTTCGCCTCTGCCTTAATGCAAACCTTTTTCCTGTCCGCGTCCGCCTCTATTTCAGCTATTCTTAGCAGGAACAGCCCCTTTTGCAGCTCCCGGCTTAAATATATCAGGAGTTTCTCCTCCCCAATAGAAGGATCTCCCTGTAGATCCAGGATCACTCCTTCGTCTCGGATCTTCTCATAATCTATTTCGCCCGAAGCAATATCCGTCTGATGCTTATATGATATTCCAGCCTGATGCAGCGTCCTATCCACCACCCCCTGGATACGGCATATATCATGAAGCTGCAGCGTAAGGCAGATCAGGGCAAAGACCGTGAGAAGAACGACCGGCATTACAAAAGCAGCTTCAACCGTTATGCTTGCATCATACTCGCCCTTCATTGATTTATTCCATGCCCCCTGCCTCATGCCGAAAAATTCAAGATTACATATCCGATAAACAGAAAGGGCACAAACGGAATGCTCATTTTACGGTTTGCCCATCGCAGAGCGAGCAGGAAAATCGAGATTACCGCTGCCAGGAACAGGGACGCTCCGAACAATTCAAGATTTCCCCAAAAGCCAAGTATTACCCCGGTAATACAGAGCAGCGCCCCATCCCCGGCACCAATTTTACCCGCTGTAATGATACTGAGCACAATTACACAAAGTCCAATGATAAGGCCCCCGATCCGGTCAAGCACCGGCAGGCCGGTACAGAACGGAAGGCATAGAATAGTAATCACTCCCCCCATCCCAATGGTCCACAGATATATTTTCTTTTTCAATATGTCCTGTATCGCACAGGAAAACAACAGGACACCAAGAAGCAGCTTTATGCCATACTCTGCCATAATCATCTCCATTCTGCCGAAACACCCTCCTTGTGTGCTTCCGGCTCTAATCTACATTTTTCAGTAACCATTTCCGGTTATTTCCCTTCCCCGGATGCTCCGCAGCGTTTACAAGCCGGACGGCTGCCTGCCTCTGACCGGGGAATCGCTTTTACCGTACGCTTGATCCCGGAGCAATCCCTCCTGGTATGGTATCTGGTTCCATCCGAGGTTATGTAATAGACTGCATAGGGAGAATGCTCCCCCTCACAGCAGCTCTCACAGGGATAATATTTTCCGCCGGAACTGTTTCTCTGTGCCGCCGGTATGCCGGAAACCATGGATACAGAGAGACGGATATGGGAGCAGGCCGCATCCACATGATATACGCTCCCATTTTCCGTAATATATACTGTCTCTTCCTCCCCGGCTTCCTCCTGCAGTTCATAGGCTGCCGCCACCCGATGCCCCGTCCAGGCCCTTACCCTGATCCGCTGCATCATCGGCAGCTCTCCTATTGTAATCAGCCTGACCGGTATCGCCACACGATAATGTACTATAATATCTATGGTGTCTTCTTCCTGCAAAATCTCAGATGCCGAGAAGCTTATTCCCTCAAAGCCCTTTCGGATACAGGAACGGTTGATCCGGTCAACATCCAGATACTTTTTCCCATACTGCTTCAGGATGGTCCGGTCAACCATTGATTTGGCAAAATCCCCAAGACCGGCCTCCATTTCCGTATCAAATATTGTTCCGTCAAAATTCAGCGCCTCCTCCAGTCCTGCAAAATCCTCATACACATAGGCTGTTTTCGCCATATTTAATCCCATCTTTGTTAGGGCTGCCTGAATAAATTCCTGTACTGTTATAATTTGAATCAGATATAACAGGGACAGAATAGCAAAGAGAAATACCGGCAGCACCAAGGCCGCTTCCACTGTCAGAGATGCCTTAACTTCACGCTTTTCTTTTATATCCTTATAATTGCTTCCATACCTCATATTTCCTTGATCACCAATTCCTTTGCATGCACCGCAGCCGCCGGTACCGGCAGCCCGGTCTATTCCCGGGCTCATTCCTGCTGCCGGAAATCGCAATCCGGGCTTCGTGTATTCTATAATGGACTGGGATGTCCGTTCTTTCTTGTTTGGCAAATGATTTCCTGGAGAGAGATTTATTATTTTTTGTTTTATTTTTAGGGGGTTGATTATAATGCCCTGAGGCATGAAAAGAAGAACGGACATCCCAGTCCATCATAGAAAAGATTAATAGCTGCAGCTTGCTTTTTCGAAGAAAGTACAACCTGTTATCTCTTTATTAAGATATCGTGAAACCATGGGAAGAGCGAGGAAACGGGACGCGATACTATATTGGGCCTCCGCTTCCAGGCCAAACAGACAATCCCGCATATGGAAGCTTTCTTCATAACGTAGATTTAGATTTTCCTGAATTAGATCCATAGACCGATAGATTATCTCTTCCCCTCCTTTTAGCATTAAAAATCCTCTCAGATAATCCTCATAGGATAGGGATAATCGTCCTGTTTCCGTGTAGGCTGCCGCCTTTGTCTTTAGAAAGCTGTGACTGATCAAGAAAATTTCCGGCAATTTCAGGGTCAGCCTCTCCTTTAATACGGGCACTTCCTTCCCCTGGAGCAGAGCAGAGCAGAGACATCCGCCAGTGCCTCCGCAAAGGACCATACCAGCAATAGGATTGCCTGAGTAATATGAATCAGCATGGGCATTCCCGTAAAACCTATAATTGCCGTCGCGGCCAGCTTTGCCTCATCGCAGCCGGCCCGGTCTCCAAGTAAGGTGACAAAATCCAGTATCATGCGAAAAAAAATGATTTTGAGAAGAACCGCCGTTAAATTCTCACGGTCGGACTGCTCTCCAATTAAAAGGTATTCCATCTCATAATTTAAAGCAGAAGGTTTTTCTGTATGCCGGAGATTCTGCTCCGGCCGGTAACAGGTAAAATGCTCCCTCAAATATTCCCGGAACAGCAGATGCTTTGCCAATCCGTCCAAGCTTTTGCCTATCAATCCCTCTGTTCTGGCCTCATTTCCGAAGCCGTCAAAAAGCCCCTCCATTTCTTTTCCCAAGGCCCCTTCTATTGCTGCCCTAAAAAACCCGTTAATCATGGCTTCAAAATCCTGATTCTCTGTCTGTAACGCAGCTTCCGCGGAAGGCAGCTGCAATCCGGTCAATTTCTTCTCCGAGATTTTATCCGCTTCGATCACAAGGCCTGTGATCCCATTCTTAATTTGCCCGAAGACCTGTTCCGCGGGATTTTCCCTGCCGGACTGATCCAGAGTCAGGGTACTGTAGTCCAGACACAGGCTTTTAATATCATAATCCTTCAGACCGTCCAGCAGGATGTCTGCCTCGTAAATTGCCCCGGAATAATCCTCCCGTGTCAGGCACCCCAGCATTTGATCGGCAGTATCCCTTGCCTGGGTAAGGCAATCGTAATTCTTCTCCAGGACTGGACTCATTTCTGAAATTCCTTTCCGCCCTTCCTGCTGAGATATGTAGTGCCGCATTTCTTCCAGGCTTTTCTGAAGACTCTCATAGAATGCCGTATCAAGACTGCTTCCCTCTGCCGCAAGGCGCTCTTCAAAGGATCTCATCAGCGCGGAGCCCCGCTCTATGACGGGTTGAATGCCGTTTATCTCCTCCTGTCCTTCCCTGATAATGGGGTGAATGGACCCGGCAAGGCGTTTTATATTATTAAGCTTGTCCTTTACAGAGGATATTCGTTCCTGTTTCTCTTGTCTTAGCTCTCCCTCCCTGCCATACAGACGGCTGAGCTGCTCTTCTATGGCAGTTACTCTGTCCTGAAGATGCTGCGGGTTGTTCTGATCCGGCACATCCATCTCCTCCGGATCAGTCTCTTTGCCTTTCTTCTCTAAACCGTCCTCGGTACCGCCGTCTTCCTCCTCCTTCTCCAAGGTTTTTTGTACGGCCAGCTGTGCCTTGGCCTCCTCCAGGGCTTCTGAAGCTCCATCGATCTCATCGCTGATATGGATCATTTCCTCTTGATTTGAAATAAGCTCAGCTAATTCCTGCCTGATCTGTCCGCCGATGTCCGGAGCGCTCACATAGCGTTCCTTTACTGCTTCAAACACGGCATGGTGGTTAATGGCTGCACTTGCCATGGACACGGTCTCCGGACAGAGCATTTTTACAAAGCTTTCCTCTGTCTGCAGCCTGCCGTTTCGATCCAGTTTGATTCCTGTTTTTGACGTCTTAACCCCATCCAGAAGCTTCATCAGTTTGAGAATGCTTTTATCAGCCTTTGCCAGCTCCTGTTCCGCAGCCAGTTTTTCTTTATAGATGGCGCTGACCTTCTTTGGTGTCTCAAGCAAGGACAGCTTGTCCAGAAGCAGGGCAATGCCGTCCGCTACCTCCTTATACTTCATGTATTCAACTGCTTCCTTTAGAAAAAGCCCGCCTTGATAATCCATTAGTCCGGTCAGAGTTCCTACGGACAGGGAGTCGATGCTGATGCCGTAGAGTTCCGGCCCTTTTTCTCCTTCTTTCTTTAATCCCAGGTTTGGATCAAGGGTATAGGACATGTATTCCTTTAATTTCTCTACAATCCTCTCCTCCTTGCCGCTGCCATCTGCCGCACCGCAATGATATCCAAAAATATGATATTCTTCCCACAGCGGCCGGTAGTATTCTGCACAAATCGAATCCATTGCCGTGGTCATGGCCCGGCTGGTAAAAACTTTAGCCGTACTGACTCGCGCACCTTCGATGATTGTGAGAACAAAAGAGAGGATAAGAATTAAAATCAGCGCAAGATATACTGTAATGGAACCCTTTAAAAGATCTTTTTGTTTTCTGATTCTTAACCCTCCCTTACTTAGTCAATCACAACTTTTTCAGATATCCCAGCCGTATCTGCCTTGATTGATTCAAAGGCCGCTGCGATGATATCTCCGATTTGCTGCCGGAAGATCAATACCAGCCCGATTATGATGACCAATATCAGAATAATCTCAATTACTCCGATGCCGTCCAGCTGTATTTTTGCTATATTGGAACCCATCTTCTTAATTTTATGCTTCATCCTTATTCTTTTACCCTGATATACGGGTAACTCTCCTTATTTTAATTTATTGAGGCAGCCTTTAGATTTGAAAAGATAAAAATGCCGGAACCAGTATTATAATAAATACCAGAATTAACATTAGCATCATAGGAGCCAGAAGCTTCGTCCCTGCCTCCTCTCCCAGCCTTTTGGCCGTCTCCTTTCTCTCTCCAAAGGCTTCCAGGGCTTCTTGCCGAAGCTGTTCGGTAAACCCCTTATTTCCTTTTTTCAAATTCTGGGATACCAGAGAACTGAATTTGATATAGGGAAGCAGGCCAATTCTTCTTCCATATTGTTCATAGGCTGTTCCCTCTGAAATTCCCAGCTTAAGCTCATGAGCAGTAACCAGCATTTCCTCATAGGCATAGCGCTTCTTTGTCCCCCGATTGCAGCCTTTGCCGGAATAATCCTGCGAGATCTTATACCATGCCTGCCTCGCTGTCATCCCAGCGTTCACCAGCAAGGTGAATTTATTAATAATCTCCGGATAATCCATCAGCAGCTGCTCCCGGCGGCGTTTCATCTGTTCCTGCAGCTCCCGGTCTCCCGCAATCCAGGCCGCAGCCGCAAGAAGAAGCCCCAGAAAGAACACGGTCATCCCGGTATTGTCCTTCTCTTCACTCCAACGCAGGTCATAGGGATCCATTCGGTCCGGCAGCTTAAGCTCATGTTCTTCTGCTGTCCTCTCCTCTGCCTGGACTATCTCCTGCACCAGCTTCTTGTCCACTTCTTCCTCTTCACTGACTTGCTTCGGCATGATTTCAAAGGACACGGTAAAGCTGGTTCTCCTCTCTCCATAAATTAATATTACCGTGACTCCCGTATGGATGCTCTGTTGCAGTTCTCCGTTGTTTACCGTACCGTCGCTTTGAATCAACCGGATATTCTCCGGCTCCCATTTTACCTTGATCCCGGTACCCGGAATTTGCTCACAAAAATAAAGGTTCTCATACACGGCTTCTGAGCTGCTGTTTTTTCCAACAACCTTTTTTCTGAGATATGCTTCCGCCTCCCGAAAATGCTTCTCCAGCTCCTCCTCCGTATATCTGCGCTCCGGAATTCGAAGGGTAAGACTGCGGGAGCTTATTGGATTGCTTTCCTCTCCCGGCTCCTCCTTCGCCCCCTCCTTGTTCCTTTCTTCTGTAAAGTCTACCGTAAGTTCCACTTCCCTGGTTCCCTGTCCCTGCTCCGGTCGAAGCAGATATCCGCCTTCCCTGAGATACCTCCCGTCCTTTGCACTAATCTGCCCAAGAATGGACAGGATACAAAAAGCCGGAAGAATAATCAGCATCATTGCCACCTTCCCGCACCAATACAGTCTCTGTAGCTGTTCCGGCTTTGAAGTGACCTTCAAGGCCCGGATGGAGTTATGAATTTCCTCCTTTTTCTGTAGTCTCCGGTCAAGACCCGTTGAGGATAAGATGAAATCCGCCAGGGGATACAGCGCGTACAGCTTATGCTCCTTCTTATCCGCCTGCTGAAGCCATTCCCTGGGTCTTCGCAGGGAATATACATAAAAGATTGCCAGTAAGATCAGAATTATTATATTGATGATAATCAATCTCTTTGCTCCTCTCATAAACTCTTAATGAATCATTTTCTCTGTCCGGCATTTCTACACCTCAATGGCGGTAATTTTATCAATAACCAGATATGCTCCAAGATACCCTGCAAGAACGCCTGTCATAAGAATGATTCCTAATACATTATGATACAGGGGATCCAGAAAGCCGGGAGACCCTACCGACAGGTAGATGAGAATTAACAGGGGGATTCCCTTCATGATATTCGCTTCCAGGCGTTTTGCCGTAATCAGGGTAATAATCTCCCGTTTTACCTCGATTTTATCACTGATGATATCCCCGGTCAGCTTGATGATATGAAGAAGATCCCCTCCGGTGCGCTTTGCCGTGCCAAAAACCTCGGCAAAGCTTTGGATATCCTCCACACCGCTTCTGGCTGCAAAATCCTCCAGAGCTTTTTCCACTGTCGTGTTTGTACGAATCTGATTTGTCATGTACTTAAACTCCTGTATGATCATGGCATCCCCGGGGTAGATAAGAGTCAAATCCTTGCCCGCCTCCTCCAATGCGTTTTCCGAGGAATATCCCGCCTCCAAAGCGGCTGCCAGCGCCAGGATTCCATCACGGAATTCCAGATTAAGCTTCCATTTTCGCTCCTCTCTTAAACGTTTTTGCGTTTTCTTGAGATAAAAGCAAACCAGAGGAAGCAACAGAAGAATGCCGGGGATGCTTCTGTAAAACAGATATCCAATAAAGACTGCTCCGCAGCATCCCTGCAAAAGATATCTTCCTTTTTCTCTGATATTGAATATGTAGCTGTTATAATCCTTCATATATACCCCTGTCTTTCTTTCAAACTTCTCCTATGCCGGCTCTCTTTCGCTTGTCAAGAGAGCTTAATTCATTTTTTTGTACCAGGCCTCCTGTTACCCTTCCCTTGACCTCTCCGGTTTCTATAAATTCGTAGATGGGATTCAGCAGGATCTCACCGTTCGGGCATCCTAAGACCTCCGTAATCTCCAGCAATCTCCGGGAGCGGTCTCGCAGCCTTCCCAGGTGAACAATAATATCAATCGCTGAAGCGATCTGCTTGCGAACTGCCAGCAGGGGAATCTCTGTGCCCATCAGCACCAGGGTTTCCAGCCGGCTCAGCATATCTGCCGGCGAGTTGGCGTGTCCCGTGGACAGGGAGCCGTCATGTCCCGTGTTCAAAGCCTGAAGCATATCAATTGCCGCCGTATCCCGCACCTCTCCCACAATAATTCTGTCCGGCCTCATTCGAAGGCTGGCCTTGATTAAGTCCCTGATGGTAATCTCGTTGGTGCCCTCGGTATTGGAATTGCGCACTTCCAGTCTGACCAGATTAGGGATATGACGTATCTGGAGCTCGGCGGAATCCTCGATTGTTATGATGCGTTCTGTTGGGGGAATGTAATTGGACAGGATATTAAGAAATGTGGTCTTACCGGAACCGGTACCACCGCTGATAAAGATATTATAACCGGCAATGACAAGCTGCTTTAAGAAATCGGCTGCCTCTGCGGTAATGGCTTCCAGCTGGATCAAGCGCTCCATGGTGATGGGCTGGCTCGGAAATTTTCTAATGGTAATAATGGGGCCTTCTAATGCCACCGGCGGCAGAACCACATTGACACGGGACCCGTCGGCCAGCCGGGCATCTACAATGGGGGATGCTTCATTAATCATCCGGTTTGAATGGGATACCATCTGCTGCACTACATCTTCCAGCTTTCGCACCGATTCAAACTGACGGCTGCTGAGATGAATTCTCCCGTCAATTTCAATAAAGATGTGATCCGGGCCATTGACCATGATTTCAGTGATTGCCGGATCCTCAATCAGTTCCTGAAGGATATCCAGTCTGCGGATTGAGTTAAAGATGTCCTTCCGCAATCTCTGCTTCTCCTGGATGCTGATGTATTCCTCCTTGCTGTGGTCAATAAGAGTGCGGTCAATGGTCTCCAGTAATTCCTCATCGCCCACTTCCCGATGCAGATCGATGGATTCGATGACTTGCTGGCGAAGTCCTTCCCTTGTGTGCCTCATCGGTGTCCTCCGCCTGGCCCAAGCTGTTCTGCCGCCTGCTGCCAGGCGGAGCAGCCGCTCAGCTCCTGCAGGCTGCGATACTGTGTTTCTTCGTAATCCGACTTCCTGTAATCCGGCGGCCGGAGAACATATCGGAAGCTGTCCTGACACGGATCGGTACCGATACACTCCAACTGCCTTCCCCATTCATGGAGACGGCCAGACTCACCGGGACCTGCCGCACTGACATCATTTAAAATATAGCTCCGGTCACTCAGCTTTATAAGCTCAATACCGCTCTCATGATAATAGCCAAGATAAAATATCACCGCCTGATATTCCATACTTTTTCGCAGCCCCTCCATCCATCTTTGAATATCATCTCTGCTCAGAGATTGCAGGTCAAATCCGTGGGAAGCCTCTGTCAGATAGAATATCCCTCCTCCATAATTAAGAAGCTCTTTCATTTTCAGCATATAATTTGGATTTCCTTTCAAATAGTAAATAAATTCGCTCAGCCCCTCCCTTCTCCGTTCCAGAAAAGAAAAATTTACAACGGGCAGCAGCTCCAGCGGGAAAAACAGCACCTTCTTCTGTCTGGAAAGCTGAAAGGCCATGGACCAGGCAAATAACTTGTCCCAAGCGGATGCTTCCGGTGAAAACACCGTATAAATTATTGCGGAACGCTCCCCTTCTTCCCCCGGAGCGCTCTCCTGCCTTTGAAAATATCCTCCCAGAAGCTGATTCATAATACCCTGAACGGATTGATATTTATAGATACCCTCCTCCCTGCTTTCTGTCAAACGGCAGCAATACTTTACCTTTTCCTGCAGGCCCTCACTAAGGGCCTCCTGCGAACCAAGAAGCAAAATCTCAATTCGGTTGGACAGCAGATACTCCTCCAGCTTCTCCTTCTTTGTGAACACCCTAAGATCATGACCAAACTCTTTTTTATGATTGAAATATTCCAGGAATCTGCCTGCATAGACGGAATCCGAATCAAAGAGCGCAATCTTTATCAAGGCATCTATCGCCACCTTTCCTGCTTTGTTTTGTATAAAAGGAGCCCTATGTATTGTGGGAAATAATAAGAATTTAACTTCTGAAATTACTGAAACTGCTTTGATAATATAAGTTATAAGAATGACTATATCCAAATCGTGCACCACGATTACAGGAACACGCATTTTGTTCCTGTAATATAAGTTATCAGAAGTGGTTTTATACTTCTGATAAAAGGCGCTGCTTTTGCGCCGCCCATCCCGATTACAGGAATACGCATTTTGTTCCTGTAATATAAGTTATCAGAAGTGGTTTTATACTTCTGATAAAAGGCGCTGCTTTTGCGCCGCCCATCCCGATTACAGGAACACGCATTTTATTCCTGTAATATAAGATTTGTCTTGTAAGGGTCTGACTGTTCTCACAGCCCCATATTACAATATGTGGCATTTCCTGTCAACCTTAAAGCCTGATATCGAAATATTTTTGTAATAATCATACAAATTTTTCAATATAATCTGCTTTTTTTCACAATCCGCCTCTTATTCTCTTTGAAGTTCTCTTTACTATTCCTATGCGCTTAATGCTCCTGCGCGCTTTCCTATTCACATACGCTTTCCCATTTACATGCACCCGTCTGCAGAACTGCCGCAATTGCGGCCCAGAGAGAGGAGTCCGCCAGTTTATAGAGCGAAAAGGCGGAAAATAACATAAACGGAATGGAGAAATTAGCGATTAACGCGCCAAAACGTAAGCGAGAAACAGAACCCGTGAGCATCAGTACGGCCATTTTCTTGTTTTTAATCCCTGTATCTTGAAAAAAGTCTTTATATTTTTCTTCCTCCACATCAAAGCCAACCAAAAAAACATCTCCAATCAGCCAGCATATTCCGCTGATAAGTCCTGCTATAAGTGATATGAGTACCCAATCCATGACACATCCTCCTCCTATTATATTTCCAGATAAATTACTAACCTGTTATTGCCTGATACAATCCCTCTGATTTTATTATCACAGAAAAAAACTCTGCATGAAACACAGAGTTAGATTGTGCTAACTATAAGTTTATCATATCTTTCTGAAAAATCAACACCCTATCATGGAATTACCCGTAATAGAAGGACAGCCCATAAAGCAGCAAAAATCCCGGCAGTCCCAACAGACCGTTGGTCAGCACTGTAATTCCATTGACCCCCACATTCAGCGAATACCCCTGTATGCTCAGGGCCAGATTCAGCAAGTAGATCCCCGCTGTACCAAAGCAGGCGCGGAGTGCAAAATCCACCAGCAGATCCGGTCTCCGCCGGATGATGCAGGCGCCGATAAAGATAACACATGCGAAAATAATCACAATAAATATATAGCCGTTCATGCCCTTCTGCTCCTTTTTCTTGTCCCTCAATTGCTTTTCCTAATACATTTATATACGTCTTAAACCATTTTATGTTAATTAATAGAATAATAGGCAGCATTTTTGTCCATACTATAGGCAAAATATAAATAGGGATGGTGAAGCAATGCCACTATTTAGAAAAAAGAGACGGCCATCAAAAGAGAACCTTTTGCTGCTGAATGAGATTAACCGGACCAAAATTGCGTTGGAAGCCGCATACTCCAACTTTGAGAATGTCATAGATCCCGACCTGATAGACAGCTGTATCTATGAAATGAACGCAATTCAGAACCGATATCATTTCCTGCTGAAACAGGCAAAAGCTACAGAGCAAAGATATTGCTGACTTATAGAGATACCAGTCTGAAGGGAATATTACAAAAGGGTATGGAGGAAGGCGCGGGTTCGCAAAAACCCGGCTTTGCTCCATACCCTTTTGCAGCGGCCGGAGCAGCCAAGTTTGCCCGACTGGTCAAATGTCTTCTCGCAGACAACCGGATGAACGAACTGGGGGCAAGTCACCGAAGATGAAAATCTGCGTGAGCAGCTATATCAGGAATATAAAATATCATAACAGAAAATATATACGGAAGTCCTAGAGAAGTCCACGGTATCATAGGGACAATTTGCGGCCACTGCGCGTCCATATAGGCGTTTGCCTTCATGGCGTCCTGCCGGGTCTGGCAGACGCGCTTCATCATAAACAGGGCGATTACAAATAATAAGGCAACTCGGGATTAAAAAATATATATTTAATAGACTTCCGCTGAGAAAGATGGTATCCCGTGTCACTAACAGGAGGTGACACGAGATGCAACCCCCATTGGACGAGCTATACGATCAGTACAACCGCTTTGTCCCCGATACTGAAATTCAGCGAAAGATTGAAGATTACCGCCAGCAGCCCATCCTAAAACCTTTTCTCAAGTACGCAATGACCGTTTTTCAAATTCTCAAATGCTTACCTCTTTGAAAACTTTTGATTGTCAAACATCACAGGTCATACTATGATATAAGATATCCGTATATAATCTCAAAATAAGAAGCATGTGGAGGCTCCTGTGAAAAATCACATTACGATAAAAAACGCAAGAATACATAATCTCAAGGGTATTGATGTCACTATTCCAAAGCATAAGCTTACGGTGATCACCGGCGTTTCGGGAAGCGGCAAATCAAGCCTTGCCTTTGACACCCTCTATGAGGAAGGGAAGCGCCGTTATCTGATGTTTTCCGGCACCCAGTTCATGGTTGACAGCGTCTCGAGCTTTGACAGCATTACCGGACTGTCCCCCACCGTAGCCGTGGAACAGCGCATTATCCGCCAGTCCAATCCCCGAAGCACCGTGGGCACCCGTATTAAAATCAGCACTCTTCTGGCGGCTCTGTTTGCAAATTACGGTGTCCGGGACGCGGCCTATGACGATGGACTTCCTCTGGATATCTCCATGTTTCAGAAGAATTCCCCAAAGGGAATGTGCGTGAAATGTCTGGGGAACGGCCAGATCTTCAAGGTGGAGGAGAACGCGGTTTTCTCTGACAGCAATCTCATGCTCCGCGAACTGTTCGGCGGGGAAGCCAGGCATCTTCAGCATGTCCTCAGGAAATTTCAGCGTGCCTCCGGGATAACGCCGGATACACGTTTAAAGGACCTGACCGAGGAACAGCTCCTCCTGTTCAAATACGGCGGAAATAATTTCGACGGCCTTATTCCTTGGCTGATTAATGCTTTTCGCTGGAGCATCGGCAAGCATAACTGGATTTCCCAGCTCACCTGTGTAAAACAGGTTTCCTGTCCGAAATGCGGCGGGACAGGCATAGGCGAACAGGCCTCCCATACAACTGTCTGCGGGAAAACAATTACGGAAATGGAAAACCTATATATCAGTGACTTACTTGCACTTTTGAAGAGTGACACAAATGCAGGGAATCCGCTGCTGACGGAAATTATTATAAAGCTTTCCTGTATGGTGGATGTGGGGCTGCATCATCTGGCCCTGTCCCGGCCCGTTCCCACTCTTTCCGGCGGTGAGATTCAGCGGCTGTTTCTGGCCTCGTATCTGATTGCGGAAATGGATTCTATTATCTTTGTATTTGATGAGCCAACCATCGGCCTTCATGAGGTGGAGAAGGAAAATCTGATCCGCATTATCCGTAATCTTGTCAATGCGGGAAATACCGTAATTGCAGTCGAGCATGACGAGAATTTCATGCGCAAGGCAGATTATATTGTGGATCTCGGCCCCGATGCAGGTATCCTTGGGGGTATTAAGATTTATGAGGGCGGTTATGAAGAATTTCTGCATTGTGAAGAATCCCGGACTTCGCCCTACCTTTTACAGAAAAGCGGTTTTGCCATCAAGCACAGCTACCGGATGCCTGACCGGGAGAAGGTTCTGACCCTCTCCAACTGCAATCTGCATAATCTTAGGAATGTTGCCGTAACTATCCCTTTGGGGGTTATGGTGGGGGTTGCAGGGGTTTCAGGAAGCGGGAAATCAAGCCTGATCTCCGATACCCTTGTCCCCAAGTTAAAAGAGCTATTAAAGGCCAGATGTGTGGCAGAGGAGGATACCGAAGAGGTTTCCGATGCCACGCTGACCGGCACCCAGCATATCCGGCACTGTTATGTGATTGACCAGCGCCCCATCGGCAGGAGCAGAACCTCCTGCCCCGCTACCTACACCGGTATTTTTGACCGTGTCCGTGTCCTTTTCGCCGAAGCCGGACAGACCAAGCAACAAGCTTGCACCCCTGGACTTTTCTCCGTCAACAGCGAGGGCGGCTGCCCTAAATGCAAGGGTGACGGGGTTGTTCACTATCATGTCGGCTTTGGTAATTTTATTGATGTGGATTGTGAGGATTGCGGGGGAAGCGGTTATATCCCCGAAGCCATGGAGATTCTTCTGGATGGGAAAAACATTCGTGAGATTCTTGAAATGAGTGTTGATGAAGCGAAGGATTTTTTTGCCGAAAAGGACAAGAACATTTTCAGTATGCTGAATATTTTACAGCGTGTGGGAATGGGCTATATCAAGCTTGGACAAGCCACTCCCACTATTTCAGGCGGAGAAAGCCAGCGTATCAAGCTGGCAAAGGAATTATCCAAGGGCAAAAATGCAAAGGGCGCCCTATATATTCTGGACGAGCCCACCACAGGACTCTCCTTTTATGACAGCGAACGGCTTCTGAAACTAATGAACGAGCTGGTTGACCGAGGGAACAGCATCATTGTAACCGAGCATGATCCCTATGTACTATCCAACTGTGACTATCTCATCGAGCTGGGCAGGGGCGGCGGCAGCGATGGCGGAGATCTCATTGCCCAGGGTACGCCCTCGGAACTGAAAAGCAGCCCCGACTCCATCATAGGCAGGTATTTGAAATGAATAAAGCGGATTTAAACAGTGCAATTGACGATTATATTCGCGGGAAACATTACCGGCAGATCAACAGCCTGCTGCTGTGGCAGGACGGGGAAATCCTGGCCAGACGGTATTACAACGGCTTTACTGAGAGCAGCAGAAACGTCATTAAATCCGTTGCCAAAAGCATTATGTCCATCTGTGCGGGAATTGCCCTTGACCAGGGCTTGATCCAAGGTCTCGATGAACCGATATGCCGGTATCTTCCTCAGTTTAACCAGGGCCGTGATCCACTTCACCGGGCAATTACCCTCCGGCATCTTCTCACCATGTCCTCCGGAATTTATTTTAACGGCGGGGTGCATTATCATTGCCCCATGCTTACACAGATGCGCCGCAGTGATGACTGGATCTCCCATATCTCAGACTGCGCCGTGACCGACCTGCCCGGAACAAAATATAATTATAAGGAATGGGATGTCCTCCTGCTTGCCGGGCTGTTGAACCGTGCCTGCGGGGATATGTATGATTTTCTGGATCAGAATTTGTATCAACCCCTGGGAATTGAAAGCAAACGCTGGTATCAAAGTCCCTGCGGCGTGTACTACAGCGTTGCCGAGGGTGACGAGGGCACTCAGGAAAGCCTTGCTAACCTGACAGCAGCAGACATGCAAAAGATTGGACAGCTGTTTTTAGAAAAAGGGCATTACAATGGAAAGCCCATTGTTTCTGAGGAGTATATTGCCCAGGCCGTTGCTCCGTCAAAATGCAATCCCGGCTACGGCTTTCTCTGGTGGCTGGGCGAAGGCTGGTACGGCTGCCGGGGCTTCGGCGGGCAGAATATTACCGTATTCCCGGAGAAAAATACTATCTTTGTCATGCAGGCGACCCCAACTTCAAGGGGCATGGGGTATGATGACGTTCTCTGGAAATGTCTCGATTTTATAAAGCCTTAAGAATTACCCGAATAGATAGAACGAATAAAAGCAGGCCCGGAGTTATTAAAGCTGTAACCCCAGGCCTTTTATTCGTGTCTTCTAAACACCGCATTTTCCTTTATGCTCTCTTATTTTACAATATTCCTGCCCCCATGGATTCATCCGATCAAACCAATTTATCCGATTTACGCCATAAATCCCCGGTTCTTATCATTGGGATCCACATAGGTCTCATTGAGATAGCCTTTCCCATAGGTCAGTCCCGCATAAAGCTGCTGTGTATTGCGCATCACCGGGCCGCTTTGATCCGCCCTGCTTACGCCTTCAAAGCCGACCAGAAGTGTCTTTAATACCTGCTCCGCGCTATCCAGCGGCTCCGGTTCCTTCCGGACGATTGCCGTAACAATTTCTTTGTTTACATACAGATACAGGCTGAGCAGTTCATAGGATATCGCATAGCTGTAATTTAACGTAGCCTGAAGCTCTGTCACATATTTCTGGGCCAGCTTCAGCTCCTTATCAAAGACCGCCATATCTCCCTGCTCATATGCCTCCCTTGCTTCCTTCAGCTCCGTCAGAGTCATCTCATAGAGGATCACCGTCAGTTCGCTCCTGGATGCTTGGGTTACCCGTGCGGTAAATGCTTTTACTGCTTCTTTTTTCAAATGCTGCTACCTCCTGTCACTTCCTCCGCCTCTTCCCGGCAGCAGATATCCCTTACTGCTGCAGCAGGGACAGAATGTTCTGCGGCCTCTGATTGGATTGCGCCAGCATGGAGGTTCCCGCCTGGGCCAGTACGTTCTTCTGCGTATAATTTGCCATCTCCTCCGCCATATCCACATCGGAAATACGGGACAGGGATTCCGTCAAGTTCTCCGATGTCGTATCCAGGTTGGCAATGGAATGCTCCAGACGGTTCTGATAAGCACCCAGCTTGGAACGGATTGCGGATACGTTATTAATTGCAATATCCAGTAGACCTATCGCTTCCTGGGCACCGTCCGCCGTTCCCATGTTCAGCTTATCAATTCCCAGTGTCTCCGGCGAGACTTTCGGAATTCTTACGGACATAATCTGTCCTTCGTTAGCACCGATCTGCAAGTCCATGGGGCCAGCATCCAGTACGGACACGACCGGACTAATTGGTATGCCGGAGGATGTGTTAGGGCCTGCGTCATCTGGGTCTGGCGCTGTTGTATTATCTGGAATTATGGCATCTACAAAGTCTGTTTGAACCGCTCTATATCCCACCTGGAATACCATTTTAAAATTGCTGCGGTCTGATACGGTAATCTTATTTCCGTCCGCCGATACTGTAGCCGTGTTGTTGAATTCGCTGGTTTTAGTCGAACCGCTGCCCGTATCAATCATAACCTCCGCCTTGGCATCCACACCCCTTGCCTTGACTCCGCCCGTTGTGAGCCCAAGCAATTTACACAAATCCGGATTATCACAGTATACTTCCATCTTCTGCTTAAAACCATATTCACGGGACACAAAAACCAAGTTGGTGTTATTCGCCAATTTTACCGGATTATATCCTGCGTTCTCCGCAACCATCCCTGTGGGAGGATCTGCTGCCGGGTCTATATTAACTGTTCCATTCGCATCTGCAAATACATTGATTCCAACTGTGTTGCAGGTATCCCGAAGCTTCTGGAAGACATCATCCAGACTATCCCCGGCCTTAATTTCCACGGTTTCGCCATTAATATTAATCTTTCCGGCTGATGCTACCGGCACTTTATCACTGACCAAACCCGAGGTATCCACTTTAGTGCCAACCACTACCGCCTGTCTTGCATCCTGCGTTATTCTTATCATATAAGGGCCAACCCCCACCGTATCAGATAAGGAAATCAAATTTACACTGTCGTCATTGGAAAAGGACTTTTGATCAATGCTTCCATCCAGCAGCGGCATGGTATTAAATTCCGTATCCCTTCCGATTCTGGCTATCTCCGCATTCAGCTGATCCACCTCTGCCTGAATCGCAGCCCGGTCCTCCGCAGTATAGGTGCCGTTTGCCGACTGAACCGACAGCTCTCTCATTCTCTGAAGCATGGTTTCTACTTCCACCAGTGCTCCTTCCGCTGTCTGAATTACAGAGATTCCGTCCGCCGCATTCCTGGAGCCTTGATCCAGACCGGCAATCTGTGTTTTCATCTTTTCCGAAATCGCGAGACCTGCGGAATCATCCGCAGCGCTGTTGATCCGATATCCGGAGGATAATCTCTCTAAGCTTTTGTCAAGCAGACGATTGGTTCTGCCCAGCTGGTTATTTGCTTTTAAGGCTGAAATATTATGGTTAATTCTCATAAACTGTCACCTGTTTCCTTTCGTAACGGCAGCCATCCTCCTCCCTGCAATGATGGTTCCCCGAATTATATTTTTGTTTTATTCCAGCCACCTCCCTGTGGCCGAATATTTCTTTTTCAATACTTAACGGCTTTCCCCGTTATTCTCCGCCAGGCTCACGGTCTTCACCAATGCCCTGGCCATGCGGTACAGGATCCGTTCTGTCTCATTACCGGGCAGAACGCCAGGTTCCCCCTGCTCCGGATTCTGATAAGTATAATTATCCCTGTCCCAATCATTGAAGCCAAAATCCAGCTGCTTTAAATCCACGCCGCTTTCCGCCGCCGCCTGCATCAGCTCCGCCGCATTATCTCGGAGCCTGTCCAGACCCTCCCTGCTGTTGCAGGTAATGAAGCCCTTCACGGTCCGGCTCTTCAGCGAGAACTCCGCTTTGACGTCACCCAGCGCCTCCGACTGCAGGATGGCCGAGACCCGGCCGGATTCCTGTGAACCTCGGAGAATGGTTAAATTCATATTTGTAATTCCCTTTGCCGTCTCAACCGGTATCTGATAAAACTCCCGGGAAGCCAGCTTACGCAGGAAGGTGGTCTGCTGACCCAGCATCTTCAGCTCTGCAAGCCTGCTGCTGTCGATAACCTCTCCGGAGCATGCCTTTTCCAGCATGGTCCTGGCCTGCCCCTCCAGCTTCTCAAATGCCTCATTGATAGAGGACTTATCGATTAATGTATCGGACAATTCCTGCGTTTCCTTAAGCTCCTGGTCCGAATTTCCCTCCTCTTCCTCCTGCTGCTTTACTATACGCAGAGCGGGAGGCAGTCCGTTGCTTAGGAGGCGGCTGGCCAGCATGATATTCTGGATGGTGCTCTCCATCTGGTAGTCATTTAAAAATTTCAGAGCCTGCTCCCCATTCCGGCTTAACTCTCTTATCTGCTGCACCGTATTAGTGTAAAGCTCCTGATGGGCAGTATCGTTATTTCTATCCTGCAATTGTTCCAGCAGCCTTTCCAGGGAGATGTCCCGGATGCTTCCCCAAAGTCTGCCGCCTTCTTCCGGCAGGGACGTGAAACGATCCGCTTCTCCTTCCGGCATCTGGGACAAGATACTTTGCAGCAGAGCATTCTGCATCTGAGCATCTCGCGCCAGAGTCTGGGCATTCTGTGTCCGGATCTCCTGTGCCTGATTATTCTGTGTCTCTGCCCTTTGCTCCTGTGCTTCTTTCCTTTCGATATCCGGATCCTGTACGGCCTTCCGCACCCGGTCATCCGACTCCTGATCATCCGGCAGCAAGGCATTCTGCTGTTTTTCCTGCTGCAGCCGGGATAATTTCTGAGGGGTAATTTCCTCCGTAATCTGTTTCAGAAGCCTTTCCTGATACTGTACCTGCTCCGCAGTTTTTGCTTCCTCCGCCAGCATGCCAAATCCATCGTCCACTGCGGCATTCACGCTGCCCTTTCTTCTGGTCTGCAGTGCGGTCAAAAGATTTGCCAGGGTAACCTCCCTGTCTGCCCGGACCACTGCTCCCAAGGCCGCTCCATCCGATTTTTCAATTTGATATAATAACCGGTATACACCGATATATTCCCTTCGTTCCTCGGGAGTAATCCCATCCTTCTTCTCCAGGCGGTGAAGGTAGCTGCTGAACTTATCCTCCGAGGTGATCCCCTGCTCCTCCTTCATCTTCCCGATCATCGTATTCAGCTGATCAATGGGAAGCTTCATGGGATCGATGCCCTCCTTGATCATCCTTACCGTCACTGCCGGATGGAGGTTTTGAAGCAATGACTCCACTTCTTTATCATAGACCTTCACCTGTTCTATGGTTTCCTGGTTTATTTCCATTTGATTATAGCCCAGAATTCTGGCTGCTCTCTGGTTCGCCCGGGTATTCTCTATCCCCAGCTCCGACAGCAGCGAATTCACGTTGGCAAAGGCCTTTTGAATGGAATCCCCATACTCTGCACTGGGTACTGTCATCAGAGGCTCGTAGGCGGTTCCTGCCCTCTCAAAAGCAGCCTGAAGCTTTACTCCTTCCGAGAGAAGCCCCGGTATAGTCTGGCTTCTTCTGTCTGCCAGCGTGCTTCCTAATACCGCACTGGGAATATGGCGCAGACGCTCCATGCCGGCTGTAGTATTCTTTAGTATCTCAACAGACTCCGGTGTGCTCCCGGCTCCCGCTTCCCTCAGCAGGGATTGATAATAGCTGTCCTCCTGCCGGCGAAGCTCCTCCACGATCTTCTCCAGACGCTCAGTTTCAATGGATATCCCTTTCTTCTCCAGCCTCTGTGCAGCTTCCAGGGTCATTCTCAGGCGGATCTCCTCCAACTGCCGCTGCGCCTTCACTTCTTCGTATTCCTGGAGGGAAGCTCCCGGAAGCTCTGCTTCTTCGTACTCCTGCCGGGGGGAGGTTTCCTGCTCCTCGTTCCTCTTCCTTGAATTAATTCTCTCGGCCTGGATCTCCGTCAGCTTCTTAATGGTAAGTTCCTGCCCTTCCCGGACCGCGCGGCTCACCGCTTCGCTGCTGATACTGTTTACATCCTCTATCACCTTCTGCAGACGGGCTGTATCCGGAACTGCCAGGCTTGCATCCTCCGGCGCTGCTCCGCTCTTCATACCCTCTGCCATACGGTCCATCAAATAATTCTTATCCGCCTGTTCCTTAATTCCCTCCAGCTCCTTCTTATAAGCAAAGGTCCGTGAGGTGAGCGGAAGCTCATTTTCAATCAGCCATCTGGCATCTGACAGATTCTTCTTATCTGCCTCATAGCCTGTATTTTCAATGATTGTCCTGGCCTGGCTCTCCAGCTGGCTCCATTCCGGGCCGGTCAGCTCCCGCTTCTGCTCCCGCCCCCCGGTGCCGCCGCTATAATATGCCTTATAAATATTCTTTACCGTGGGCTCCGCATCCGCGGCAATGAGATACTTCATCGTCTTCTCATCCATCATGCCAACGGTATCGCCAAGAGCCAAAGCCTTATTAATACGCTGGACATTCTGCGCTGTCACCGGGAGATTCTCCGCCCTGAGTCTGGCTGCAATCTCGATTTCCGTCCATCCGTTCTCTATTCTGTCCAGGGTGGACCCCATACCGGCTCCCCCTGACTTAATCCGGTTGATTGCCCCGTACAATCCATCCACCGTCATGCTTCCTGCCGGAAAGCCTCCGCGTTCCAGCTGTTCGCAGTCCTGTTCCGTGAATATGGAGCCGATGTCTTCCAGCCTGCCAAGAGAATCCCGGACTGCCCTGTCCTTCCCTGACTGTCTGGCCTCCTGCTCTTTTCTTGCCCTGGCCTCTTCCCAGTCCTTATCCGTGATACCTACCTCGGCCTTAATAATCCGGCGCGCTTCTCCCCGGGACCGCTCCACCTGACGAAGCTCCAGCTCCGGCGGCGGAACCTTCACCACCTCGAAGCATCTCTTCTCTCCGGGGACCGCATCCGGAAGCATCTCCAGGGGAAAGTTCAGCTGCTGCCCCCCAAAATCCATTGTCACTCTTCCATCTACCGCAAGAATTGTGCCGTCAATCCGCTGGCCTCTGGTCAGCTTCTCCAGAAAGCCTCTATTATAATCTGTAGCAAGGGGAGAATTCGACTTCTTTTCTGATACTTCTCCCCTCTCTGTCCCCAATCGCAGTGTATAGTTCATTCTTATGTCCCCTTTTCATCTATATATTCTATTTCTCTCAACCTTACCTCCGTCTTTCGCAAAGCCGTTCTTTTTTCCAAAGGGAACCTGCTCTTTCCCTTTTGCATCTATAGCTGTATTTCGGAAGATAAAGCATAAAACTTAATGCTTTTCTTCAGCTTTGCTTCTTACCGGCCATACTTTTGAATAAATATAAACTAACACAAGATCCCAGGGTGAATTACAATTCCATCCTACAGGAGGCCCTTTATGAATAAAATGCTTTATAAACGGATTTTTTCCCTGTTTCTTATTCTGATTCTCAGTTTAGGGTGTATCGGCTGCCACCGCCAGGTCAGCCCGCAAAATCAACAGAGCGAATTTGATACCTTTCTGGAGGAACTGTTTATCCAGAAGGTCCAGTCTGACAGCCTTTCCCTTAACTATTCCCTGGCCCGGCCCGAACGCTACGGTATCACCATGGCGGAGGCTACCTTCGGGGAGTTCAGCGCCAAAAGCATGAACCGGGAACAGGCACTTTTGGAAAACCAACTCAGCCGCCTGCTGTCCTATAATTACCCTTCGCTGTCCGAGGACCAGCAGCTCACCTATGATATTCTCAAGGACTATCTCCAGAACGATCTCGCTCTGGGGGATTATAATTATTATTATGAATGTCTGGGTCCTACCACCGGCATTCAGGCCCAGCTCCCCATCCTGCTGGCGGAATATGGCTTCTACGACAAAGATGATATTGATGAATACCTCCGGCTGCTTCCCCGGGTCTATGACTATTTCGAGGAAATCATCCGCTTCCAGCGGGAGAAGTCAAAGGCAGGGCTTTTTATGAGCGATGCGGTGGCCAAACAGGTTATCGCCCAGGGAGAAGCCTTTATCACCGACGCGGAGAATAACTTCCTGATCACCTGCTTCAATGACAGAGTCTCCGGATACTCCAATCTGTCCCAGGAGGAAATCTCCTCCTACCAGGCCGCCAACACAGAGATCGTCCTCAGCAGTGTCATCCCTGCCTATCAGATGCTGGTCGATGCCCTGCGGGAGCTTCTCGGAACCGGCACCAACAATGCGGGCCTCTTCTATTATCCTGAGGGAAGAGATTATTATGCCTGCCTTGCCCGTCGTAAAACCGGTTCAGGCAAAAGCATGGAGGAAATGACAACGCTCCTGGAAGCCGCCATGGCGAAAGGGGTTCGGGATATCACCTCCCTTACCCTGTCCGATCCGGATATTCTCGGTAAATACATAGCCTTCCGTTCCTACCCCATCACCGCTCCCGAGGAGATTCTGCTGGATCTGAAAGCCGACAGCCAGGAGGACTTCCCCGTTGCTCCGGAGGTTAATTGCAGAATCAAATATGTCCCGGATTCCCTGGCTGACTACCTGAGCCCTGCTATGTATCTGGTGCCGCCCATGGATAATTACAGAAATAACGATATCTATATTAATGGCAGCGACGAAGAGACCCTGTCCCTGATCTACCCCACCGTAGCCCATGAGGGCTATCCGGGCCATATGTACCAATGCGTCTATTTCCGTAGCCTGAATCCCGCTCCCATCCGAAATGTTATGAACTTTACAGGCTATGACGAGGGCTGGGCCACCTATGTGGAGATGTATTCCTACAAGTATGCGGGAATTGATCCGAATCTGGCCCGCTTCCTCCAGGCCAATAATGCGGTAATCCTATGCCTGTATGCCCGGACAGATATTGGTATTCATTATGAGGGTTGGAATAAGAAGACCGCCATGGCTTACATCATGAACTATATCGCCGATGCCAAAATTGCCGGGGCCATCTATGACACCCTGCTGGAGGAACCCGCTGTTTACCTTCCTTATGCTGTCGGTTATCTGGAGCTTGAGGAATTGCGGGGCAAAGCGGAGCATACCCTGGGTAAAAAGTTCGTTGCTAAAGATTTTCATCAGTTCCTGCTGGAAATTGGCCCCGCTCCCTTTGAAATCATTGAGGACCGCATGGTCTCCTGGATGAAAAGCCGGTAGAGGTTACACCCCTGCCTTCCAATTATCCTTGATTGAGAATGATTCTCTTGCTGCCGAATCTAAAAATGCGCTTTGAAATGGCGGTTAAGCCAGATCAAAGCGCATTGCATAAAACAAATTTCTTATCTTTCCGCCGGTGCTGTTTTCACAGCAACACGTTTTTCATCCTTAATATAACTCTTCTGAATGCCGGTATACTGCATCCCATTATAGCGGGCCGTATGCTATGCGTTCAGTCTGCTCTCAAGAGCTTCCAGCTGAGCATGGAGTTCCTTCGGAAGCTCCTCGCCAAACTTGGCATAGTGCTCCTTAATGGATGCAACCTCATTCAGCCACTCTTCCTTATCTACCTTAAGCAGCTCTGCAACATCGGCATCGCTTACACCCTGAAGTCCGGTCAGATCCAGAGCATCCGCTGCAGGCATGTAGCCGATGGGGGTCTTAACAGCCTTGCCGTCACCCTCGGTTCTTTCAAAGATCCACTTCAGAACACGGCTGTTCTCGCCGAAACCGGGCCATAACCATCTGCCGTCCTGATCCTTGCGGAACCAGTTCACATAGAAGATCTTAGGCAGCTTATCCGCGCTGGATCTCTCACCGATGTTCAGCCAGTGCTGTAAATAATCACATACATTATAGCCGAAGAAAGGAAGCATTGCAAAAGGATCACGGCGAACCTGTCCGATGTTCTTCGAGATTGCCGCAGCAGTGATCTCGGAGCCCATGATGGAGCCCAGGAACACACCGTGCTTCCAGTCGAAGCTCTCATGTACCAACGGGATCGTCTTCGGACGGCGTCCGCCGATCAGGATCGCTGAAATCGGAACTCCTGCAGGGTCCTCCCAGTCAGATGCGATGGAGGGACACTGATAGGCGGGAGCGGTAAAGCGGGCATTGGGATGAGCAGCCAGCTCCTTGGAATCCGGAGTCCAGTCATTGCCCTTCCAGTCAATGAGATGATCCGGTGCGGGTGTTCCGATGCCTTCCCACCATACATCTCCGTCATCCGTAAGAGCCACATTGGTAAAGATCGTGTTCTTCTCTATGCTGTGCATTGCGTTAGGATTGGAATCAAGGGAGGTTCCGGGAGCCACGCCAAAGAAACCAGCCTCAGGGTTGATGGCATACAGGCGTCCGTCTTCTCCGAACTTCATCCATGCGATATCATCGCCCACTGTCTCCACCTTCCAGCCGGGAACGGTAGGAACCAGCATGGCCAGGTTTGTCTTGCCGCAGGCGCTGGGGAATGCAGCCGCAACATACTTAACCTTTCCTTCAGGATTGGTGAGCTTAAGAATTAACATATGCTCTGCCAGCCATCCCTCATCACGTGCAAGCACGGATGCAATTCGAAGCGCAAAGCACTTCTTGCCTAAGAGAGCGTTGCCGCCGTAACCGGAGCCGTAGGACCAAATCAGTCTCTCCTCCGGGAAATGGCTGATATATTTCTTCTCAATGGGTGCGCAAGGCCAGCTGGAATCCGCCTGTCCTTTTTCCAAGGGCGCACCGACAGAATGTAAGCAGGGAACAAATTCACCGTCTGCACCAAGAACCTCTAGCACCTTGGAGCCGATACGGGTCATGATGCGCATATTAACAACTACATAAGCGCTATCGGTTAATTCAATACCGATCTTGGAAATAGGTGAGCCGATGGGTCCCATGGAATAAGGAATCACATACATGGTTCTGCCCTTCATGCAGCCCTTATAAAGACCCTTCATGGTGGTCTTCAATTCCTCCGGATCAATCCAGTTGTTGGTAGCGCCGGCTTCCTTCTTTGTCTTGGAAGCGATAAAGGTTCTGTCCTCTACGCGCGCTACGTCGGAAGCATCACTCCGGAATAAATAGCATCCGGGACGTTTCTTCTCGTTTAATTTGATTGCCATACCGCTGTCAACCATCATCTGAAGCAAACGCTGATTCTCTTCCTCTGATCCGTCACACCAGTAAATCTCATCCGGCTGGCACAGATCGGCCATTTCCTTAACCCATTCCAATAGCTTCTTGTTTTCTGTCATATTGATCTCATCTCCTTTTTATATTTTGCCCCTTTGTTTCACCTATAGATTGAGATAAATAGGAGCGTACTATTGTTACCTTTTTATTGAGCATACCTCTATGTATGGATCAAGATGTCAAATGTACCCAGCTTAATCATACATAATAATACAAGTATACTAGCTATTATAATTAAAAAAAGAAAAAAATGCTATAGTAATAATGAATTTTTTAAAATTTTTATTTATTTATCTAAAAATCAAATCATTTTATCAATAAATTCCATGCTTCACCGTGAGCACCCTGTCATATAAATCCCTGGTATCCTTAAAAATGACATGGCTGACATTGATCACCGTGATATCCTTCAGTCCAAGGATGGTCTTCTCAATCTCTCTGGCTCGTTCCATATCCAAGGACGCGAAGGCTTCATCCATGAACAGGATACTGGCCTTGCTGAGGAGGGCTCTCGCTATTACGAGCCTGGAGCGTTCTCCTCCGGAGATATTCTTACCATTATCATAGATAATAGAATCCATCCCTTTCTCCAATCCCTTCACAAAATCGGTAAGTCCGGCTGCTTCCACCGCTGCCGCAATCTCCTCGTCGGAATACTCCTTATACAGGGTGAGATTATTTTTCACCGTATCCTCGAAGATAAAGACCTGCTGCTCAATATTCGCCACCAGCTTATAATAAGAGTCCCTGGTCACATCCTTCAAATCATGCCCGTCAATCAATATCTTGCCCAAAATAGGATTAAAATACTTTCGAAACAGCCTGAGTAAAGTGGATTTCCCGCCTCCGCTGGGACCGACGATCAGATATTTCCCGTTCTTGCGGACGGTCAGGTTAATATCCTTCAGAATTAACTGTTCCCCGTCTTCATAAGCGAACCCTACTTCCTTGAATTCAATGGCATCCCTAAACTCCGGCAATTCTACCGTTTCCACATAGGTGTCCGAATTCTCCAGGGTCTTCTCCATCTTCCGGATCAAATCCCCGGTGGTGAAAATCTTCGGCAAGGCCTCGCTGAGCTCATATAGGGGCCACATCATTTTCTGAATGCTGTTCACCACAAGGAGCAATCCTCCCGCAGTTACCTTGCCCAGGATCACCATATAGCCCAGAACACAGATCACGCCATAGATTGAAGTACTGGTGATAAAATTCTCAGAAGCAAAGACAAAGGTTAACAAACGCTCAATTACGTAGCCCTTGTGCTGGATCGCCTCGCTTTTCTCATAATAATCCGTCGTCACCTTCTCCTGAAGGCCATAGTTTTTCACAATATGAAAGGCGGACAGAATCTCCTTGATATAGGAGGTATATCCGTCAAACATGTCACTCCGTTCCTTATAAGCCTTCTTAGACGGTCTTGCGGTCAGGAAGGATACACTTAAATTCACTGCAATAATAAGGAGCGCCAGCAGAATCATCCTCGGGTCTACGGTAGACAGCAGCCAGATTCCCACGCCGAACTTTACAATTCCGTTTCCTACGGTATGGACCCCTTCCATAAGATTCGTCTCCAGGGTATTAAAATCATTGGTCATAGAGGAAAGGTATTTTGCATTGTTCTCCTTCTGGAACTCCGCAATATTCTTCCCGAACACCTTCTGCATATAATATTTCTTCAGGATCACCGAGGATTGCCTCTTATAGTAATTTTTCGCCATAGCGCTTAAGATCCCCAGAGGCACCAGCGCCGCTGCCATCAGCAGAAGGGGCGGCGCCTCGCGCGCTACCTGGGTCATATCACTTTTCAGGGCGTAATCCAACAATGCCATCATCCGGATGGTTACAATACCATCCATCACAGAATAGGCAGCAGCGGCAAGCATTGCCAGAAGCAGATAGGGTGTTGCCTTATAATATTTTCTTAGCATGTGATCACCTCATTAAAGTAATCCCTGGCGGAGAATTCATGTATCTCTCCGTTCTTCACCTCAAGGACATAATCGTAATTCTCTGTTATCCCCTCATAATAACGGTGACTGATGGCAATAACCGTATTATCCAGCTCCAGGAATACCTTCTCTATCTCCCTGCCCAGCTCTTCATTCAAGCTGGAGGTTCCCTCATCCACAAATAAAATTTCCGCATTCTTGGCAATAGCCCTGGCGATGGAGATTCTTTGCCTCTGACCTCCGGAGAGATTCTTGCCGTTCTCCGTCAGACGCTCCTCCATACCGCCCTTCCGTTCATCAATGATAGAATCCAACCCGCAGACCTTCACCGCATGGTTGATCTGCTCTGCGGGAATGTCCTGGTAGAGGGCAATATTGTTCTTAATGGTATCCTCAAAGAGGAACACATCCTGATAGATGAAAGCAACCTTCTGGTTAAAGGATTTCTCACTAATTTCACGGTAATCCGTACCGTCTGCCGTGATGGTTCCTTCATAATCATCATAGACCATGGCAAGGAGATTTAACAATGTGGTCTTCCCTGCTCCGCTGACTCCCTTGATCAGATATTTCTTCCCCTTCTCAATCACAAAGGAAGCATCCTGGAAGACCGGTTTCTTATCATAAAAGAAATTCACATGCTCCGCCTTGATCTCACGGTCAAAGCAGAACGGCATCGCTCCCGTACCGATCCTCCCTTGCGTCTCCTCCGGCTTAGCAATCTTATTATAGATACTAACGGAGGCCTTGATCTGGTTCGTAAGGGTAAATGCATCTACCCCGAAAAATCCGATCTGGCTGCAAAGCTGAAATAAGACACCTGCCAGCCCAAGTCCTATGGCTCCCTGTATCCGGTACCCAAGGTAAACCATTACAAAAACAGAGGATACGAAGCAGAAGGTGTAGATCGTGTTACGCTGGAGCTCACTGAATACATTAGCCGCATATTTTTTTCTCTCCATACGGTTGATGGTGCGCATACTCTTTTTCAGGAACTTATCCTCAATATGATTTAATTTTAATATCTCAAGTCCGTTAAAGGTATTGGACATATCCGTGGTGAATTCCTCACTCACCGCCGATACCTCCAGCTCCAGCGCCTCGGTTTTCTTCGTGAATATCCTTGCAAGCAGATACAGCAGCCCGATGAATAAAAGCATGGCAGCGGCCAGCCTGATATCCAGAATGATCAGGATAATCAGGGATATGCTTACCATCGCGACATCAATCAGAAAATTAAGCAGGCTCAGAAAGAATCTTCTTTCAAAATTATTCACATCATTGATCAGATTCGAGATATACACTTCCTTGGACTTCTGGGAATACTGCTTAAAGGGCATATGGATGATCTTATCAAAGGCCATCTTCCGCACATCCAGTATGGTATCCCTCATATATGCGATACGCATCATTCTGGAGATTATGAAGTTGAGGGGCGAGTAGATCACAAAGGCCACCGTCACAATAATAACCAGCCGGTAAGCTTCCACCGTGCCCTTCTCTATGGCATTTAATACCATAGCAAATAAGATCATTTGAACAAAATGATCGATAACAAACATAAAGGTCGCAATCAGATAGTTGATGAACTTCCCCTTACGCTTTAACAATAACTCTTTCATAAATCCTCCGTCCCACCTGTATGAAATATCATCTATCTGTCCCGGCGGCCGCCATATTCGCAGAACAGGGCATTGCGCAGCCTGTAGGTTATGGGCATCATACCGGCATCCGTCCTCTGGGTCATGAAAATAATGCTCAACCCGTCCGCCGGGCTGTTGCAGAAGCAGGTTCCCAGCCAGCCATCCCAGCCGTATTCCCCCTTGGAGCCTATCACATAGGCCTGCTGCTCATCCATCATAATACGCATCAGATTGCCATAGCTGTATCCGCGTGCACCCGGTCCCCAAAGGGCAAATGCCTTCTGCCCCTCCTCATGCAGGCGTCTGGAGGTATAATACTGATGCATCTTGGGAGAAAGAATCTGTTTCCCCTCATGGCTCCCGCCGCGGATCAGCATGGCGGCAAATTTCCCATAATCATCCGCTGTCGATACCAGCCCCGCTCCTCCGGCTTCAAAGGCAGGCTTCCGGTCCATCTTATTGATAATTCCCAGATGGTTGCCCTGATATTCCGTCAAACCGCCCTTTCCATCCCGTTGATACACCTGCACCAGCCGGTGCCTCTGATTCTCAGGGACATAAAAGCCGGTATCCTTCATTCCCAGAGGCGCAAAAAGCTCCTCTTCCAGAAACGCTCCGAACCGTTTGCCGGAAGCTGCCTCGATCACTGCGCCCAGGACATCCGCAGAGGTACCGTAGCACCAGGAGGAACCCGGCTGGAAATGAAGGGCTCCCTTGCCAATGAGATTCATTGCCTCCATAGTGCTTATGGGTGCATCTCCCAGCAATTCCCGGTCAATGAGCTCAAAAACCGCCGCGGTATCCCTTCCCGCCCTGCTGGAGGCATCGGGATATACCAGCCCCGAGGTCATGGAAAGCAGATCGGCGACCAACATCTCCCGCGCCGCGGGAACAAGCTCATCCCCCTGGGCAACCTTTTGATTCTGAAATCCCGGAAGATATTTTCCCACCGGGTCCAGCAGCTCCAGCTTTCCCTGCTGAACCAAAAGCAGCGCAGCACAGGCCGTCACCGGCTTGGTCATGGAATAAAGGCGGAAGATACTGTCTCTTTGGATGGGAAGCTGCTTCTCCTGATCCGCATAGCCTTCCTCCGCATACAGAAGCTCCTTTCCGTTCTTGAGCACAAGCAGGCTTCCTCCTGCAATCTCCCCGTGGTCTACGGCTTCCTTCAACAAACTTTTTATTTTCTCAAGTGCAGCCATCTCATTCTCTCCTATCTTAATAATTGATACTTTCCCCTCGCATGAAGCCGGGCACACCCCTGCATTCACAAAAGGCCGTTACAAAATGGATTTATCCTGCTATATACATGGGGTTTTCTTTCAATGCACCACGATATAACAGATAAAACTTGTTTTGCAACGGCCTCCCTCTTCTATAGAATCGGCTTCTCGTTTATCAGATCTCCGTGTTGGAAGCTATCGGCTTCTCGTTTACCGAATCTCTGCACCGAAAGCTGCCAGCTTCTCGTTTACCGGAGCTCAACGTCGGAAGCCACCGGTTTCTTGTTTACCGAATCTCAGCACCGGAAGCTACCGGCTTCTCAGGAACCATGAGCGCCAGGTTCCCCTCCGCGTCTTCGGCACATAGCAGCATTCCTTCCGACAGCATGCCAGCCAGAGTCACCGGCTTTAAATTCACAATAACCATGACCTTTTTGCCCACCATCTCCTCGGGAGAATAGTAAGACTTGATGCCGGACACAATCTGCTTCACCTGGGAACCGATCTTTACCTGGGAGCACAGCAGCTTCTTTGATTTTTTTACCTCTTCACAGGCGATAATCTCTCCCACCTGGAACTGCAGTTTAGCGAAATCATCATAGGTAATCTCTGCCTTTGCCTCTATATCGTTGCTCTTTTCCTCTGTCCTCTGCTCTGCTGCCGCTTCTCCTGCCGCAGTCACAGCTTCGCTCTTTTTATCTTCTGCTGAATTTAATCTCTGCATTTCTTCCACTTTAGCCATAACCTCCTTCAAATCTAATCTTGCAAACAATATCTCCGGTGTCTGGGTCACTTTGGTGCCTGACACGTATAAACCATATTGCCCCAATTCCTCTATTGTGCGGGGCTTTGCATTAAGCTGCGCGAGAATCTTCGCCGCGGTCTCCGGCATAAATGCTTCCAGCAAGCCGGTTCCGATACAGATGCTTTCCACCAGGTGGTACAGCACCGTCTCAAGGCGGGCCTTTTTCTCCTCGTCCTTCGCCAGCACCCAGGGCATGGTCTCGTCAATATATTTATTGCAGCGCTTAAACAGGGTAAAGATCTCACTGATGGCATCCGCCACACGAAGCTTCTCCATCCTGGCGGCAACCTTTCCTGAGGTCTCCCGCGCCAACGCCTTCAGCTCCTCATCCACCGGCTCATATACTCCGCCGTCCCTTACAATGCCGTCAAAATACTTATTGGACATGGATATGGTGCGGTTCACCAGGTTCCCCAGGGTATTGGCCAGGTCGGAATTGATCCGCTCCACCAGAAGCTCCCAGGAAATAACGCCGTCATTGTCAAAGGGCATCTCATGAAGTACAAAATATCTTACCGCATCCACTCCGAACAGCTTCGATAAATCATCTGCATATAGGACATTTCCTTTGGATTTACTCATCTTATCTGCCGCGCTTCCCTGCATCAGCCAGGGATGGCCGAATACCTGCTTCGGAAGGGGTACTTCCAGTGCCATGAGAATGATCGGCCAATAAATGGTATGGAATCGGATGATATCCTTGCCGATAAGGTGCAGATCCGCAGGCCAATACTTCTTAAACTGCTCCGTGCTGACGCCGTCTGCATCATAGCCGATGCCTGTGATATAGTTGCTCAGCGCATCCAGCCATACATAAACCACATGCCGGTCGTCAAAGTCTACGGGAATCCCCCACCGGAAGGAGGTACGGGATACGCACAAATCCTGCAGGCCGGGAAGGAGGAAATTGTTCATCATCTCATTCTTTCTGGATTCCGGCTGGATGAATTCCGGATGGGTGTTGATATGCTCAATCAGGCGGTCCGCATATTTGCTCAGCTTCAGGAAATACGCTTCCTCCCTGGCAGGCTGTACCTCCCGCCCGCAGTCGGGGCATTTGCCGTCCACCAGCTGGGAAGAGGTAAAGAAGGATTCACAGGGGGTACAATACATTCCTTCATAGTATCCCTTATAGATATCCCCTTTTTCATACAGCTTCTTAAAAATCTTCTGTATCTGCTTCTCATGGTCCGCATCTGTGGTACGGATGAATTTGTCATAGGAGCAGTTCATCATATCCCAGATATCCCTGATCTGTCCGGCAATCCCATCCACAAACTCCTTCGGGGAGATTCCGGCCTCCGCCGCCTTCAGCTCGATCTTCTGTCCATGCTCATCCGTTCCGGTCTGGAAAAACACATCATATCCCTCCAGGCGTTTGAAACGGGCAATGCTGTCCGCCAATATGATCTCGTAGGTATTGCCGATATGGGGCTTCCCGGAGGTATAGGCGATTGCCGTAGTAATGTAATAAGGTTTTTTACTCATTTTGCATCAATCCTTTCTATCTCTGTAATTTGCTCCGCTCGTCACGGGCAGCTGATTCCTATTTCTGACCAAGGCTTCCATTCCAGCCTCGTCCTGTTTTCTACAAAAACAAAAACCCCCATCCTTAAATTTTCTTTAAAGACGAGAGCCTCTCCCGTGGTACCACTTTAATTCGCCCCCATCTCGCAACAAGGGCCTCATTTGCTGCTTCCGCAGCGCGGCATCATAACGGTTGCCTCCGTCGCAGCCTAAGATTGCTCCTCGGTGCGCAGCTCCAAGACCATCTTCCACAGCTTTTGCAGGCCGCATGGCAAAGCATGCCGCCGGACCTTCCGGTCCCTCTCCCTTTCTCAGCAATTACAGGGTTCTCTGTCAAGTGTTCGTCTGTGTACTCTTCTTTTCGCAGCCTTTTTCTATATCCTTCCGCATTTCCTTACGACGAAGTATACCATGCGTGCCAGGTTTTGTCAAAGCATTTCCCTCCCGCTTTGCATGGATATCTTCCGCCGATATCTTCCACGTGTGGACATATGGCATATCTGCATAAGGTTTTGTGTATGCGGTTTCCTATATAGAGATTTATGTATAGGTTTCACACATGGGTTTTAATATATTCATCGATGCTGTCGATAATATATAACGGGCCTGTCATATGCAGACCATCCCAGCACCGGATGATGAAATCCGCCGCACCTGTCTTGCACAAGTAGTTATATGCTTCCTGTCCGCTCATTCCCTTTTCATCCTTATATAATTCAACGCAGGACGCAAGAAACCACACTTCACCTTTTTGCTTTGTCATATCTGCTCCTCCGGGAAGGTTATTTTGCCGGTGGTCAATTCCTCCTCCAACAGGTCATACAAAAGAGGATAGCCCAGCCGCCATACCTTTGTTTTTTCATCCTCTAAAAATTTATATAGCTGTGAGTTATACAGCAGACCGGATGCCTCCAGAAGGCTCAGCCCCCGGTTCTCCATCAGCAGACCGATGATCCCCGGCGTTATCATTGCAATAATAGAGGAAATGCTCTTATCCATTTGCGCTGCCCCCTTTCATCTCATAGGCCCTCACAAAGTGAAGCAGGGACAATGCTTTCTCGCTTTTTAAGCAGACCTGGTCAACAAGCTTGCTTGTCTTTAATGTAATAAGAGCCGCTTCCACATTAATAAATCCACTTTACTTAACAGTATAACACATTTTAACATTTTTCCAATAAGTCATGAATTTGAAGACGATGGTGAGCTCTGCCGGAACTGCTGGGCCGGGAAGACAGCATGACTGCAATCTATCAATAGAGGAAAGGGAGAAAGTACAGGAGTTCTGTCTTAATCAGATAAAATTATTTCGCACCCGTCAAGTCCTGTGGCGACGATACAATAATTTTTCGCTGATGTTAGATTTGTAAATGTCCCTGTTTTCTTATCCGCGCTAATCTGCATTACCATAATGTCATTCATGCCATCGGTATCGTACAAGGTTATATGCGCGTTCTCACTAAAAACACTGCCGGATACAGAAACGGATATTTTTTCAGAGTTCGTATAGAGCTCATAACTCGATATTTTATATGCATCAGCAATCAGCTTGCCGCTGTTGGTTAAATCATAAAAAGACTGCGGCTGTTGATCAATAATGAACAATTTATAAGCGTCATACCATTCTTGCCCCGAACCGGCCGCCTTGGGGGTGAAGACGCTGTCACCGCCCAATATATCACGGCAGGCATAAGCCATAATCCAACCGCGCAGCCCATATTGACCGCCTTTCTCGAATTGGGCAAACATATATTGCAGGGCGTTGTCACCCAAAGCCACAATTTCATCGTATTCCGTCTGATGAGCAGTGATATAAGCATAGACATTTGAAGCATATGCCGGATTCTCTGCTATAATATCAAGATTGCCTTCGATGGTTTCAATAAAATCAAAATCCTCGTTTGGCATAACAGCACCCACTGATATATTGTAATTCTCTGAAGGAATAACAAACATCTCGATTATGGCCTGCATTTCTTCTTTTGTAAAGTCGAAAGTATGCTTTACGTGCACTGTCATATCGTCTTGACGATATTCCTCAAGAGCCGTATTTAATCCTTCTATGCTATCAAAAACCCTGCCAACGGGAAGCTCTGTTAAATCATCTGTCACAACTATATCAAACAGTGTATAGCGGGTATTTCCATTTTCATCTTTCCAAACTTGAATCGTGATTTTATCGGCAGAAGATTCTGAAACATACCGCGCCCCTTTGTCAGCAAACAATGGAACATTGGCAGATTGGAAAATCAACGTGTTATCGTCAGCAACTGTAAATCTTGCGATTATACTGCCATTCTTTACGCCAGCAGTTTTTTCTTGTATTTCTGTTTCAAGATCCGCATAGATCAACAGTTCATCATCCTCAAAAGAATAACTGCATTTTGGCAGCATATAACTGCTGATTAACGACCCTCCAAGCCAAGCCGTACCATCATGGTACAGCTTCACAAACCGCAGACGTGTCATTCTCTCCTTCTCCGTTGGATTTTCCAAAAAGTATGCTTCCATCGGTGCTTCCTTTGGAATTGACCAGTCAAGAGTCTCTTGTTTCGGAGCGTTTTTATCAATGGTAAAGTCTGCCCATACCATATGTTTGCCCGTATCCCAAACCTCCGTAACAATTCGGTAATTACCTTCCTCCAGTTTTTCCGTAAACATCTCAGGCTCCAGGCTGTAATCAAAGCTCATCCCATTTTCAATCTGAAACGCCATATCTCTAAAACCGAAGCCTTCCGCAAAGGGAATCACTTTCCATACATGCCCAACCTGCTTTACAAGGGTAAACGCTTCCCCGCAGGTCAGCTCCGGCACATTCTGATTGTTCATAAGCTGAGCCAAAATCACAATGTATTCGGGGTTATACGGCGTATCATTGCACTGGAAAAATACACGGTTATAATTTTCATCCGGGAAATCGTAGGTTTCCCCTTTTACCGGATTCATTGCATCACTCCCTCGATTGACCGCAAATCCGACACTTAATACAGCTGCCAGCGTCACCGCCGCGGCGACGACCACCCGTGATGGTTTCTTGAAGTTCAGCACATTCTTGATCCGCTCTTTCACACCTCCCTCACCAAAAGCAAGAGGGCTGCCGCTGACGGTACGTTTCGTTGCCAATGATAAAAGCAGCCGCGAATAATCCTTTTTCGTTTCGCCGCCCATTTCCCTCAATACACGCTCGTCACAGGACATTTCCATATCAACACCCATCAGCAGGAATGCTGCCCATACCAACGGATTAAACCAATGCAGACACAGAATGAAATATGCCGCAAATTTTATAATATGGTCATGCCGCCGGATATGCGTCTGTTCATGCAGGATAATATAGCTTCTTTCCCGCTCGGACAAGCCAACCGGCAAATAGATACCCGGCTTGAAAATACCAAGGACAAAAGGCGAGCTTATGTTTTCTGCTTCATAGATATTTGCTCCGACGCTGACCGCCGCCCTCATTTTTCCTTTCAGAACAGCGAAAGATACGATACCATAACCAAGCATTATAAAAGCGCAGATAAGCCAAATAAAGGCGCCGGCTGCTGTCCATATCTGCAGCGGATTTACGCTTGCGGCCGGCGCGGCGGGCGGAAGAATACTGCTGACAGAGTTATTCACAAAGGATATGCCGCTATCAATACGCGGTATGGGCTGCATCGCGATATCCGACGGTATAACCTGGGCTTTGAAGGGGATCAGGCTGAACATACTCTCAATGGAGAGCGGAAATACAAGCCGGAAGCCTGCCACAGCCCATAAGCAATAGGAGATTATTTTCGGCGCTTTTTTCAGCGGCAGCCGTGCAAGGAATATGGCTGCGATAACAAATGCCCCTGTCAGGCTCATATTTAAAATTGTGAGGAAGAATTTATCCATGATTGCCGCCCTCCTCATGCTCTTCTATCAGACGTTTTAATTCTGCCGCCTGTTCCGGCGTCAGCTTCCTGCCGCTGATAAAGGAAGTGATGAATTTTGGCAGCGATCCGCCGAAGGCCTCCTCCACATAACGGCGGCTTTGACGGGCTATCTGCTCGTCGCGGGTAAGCACCACCGATACATTGGTATTTTCATTTTTAAATACGCCCTTATCGCAGAGCTTCTTCAGTACTGTGTAAGTTGTTGACTTTTTCCAATCCATTTCCCTCTCCGCGAGTACCACCAGATCAGGCGAGGTTAACGGCGCCTCCCTCCAAATCAAAGCCGCAAGTTTTTCTTCCGCAGCAGTAAGTGTTATATTCTTAGCCATGGCATTCCCTCCAATCTAAACTCATTAGACTGGTTACAGTCTATCACATTTAGACTGGATTTTCAATAGATTTCTCTTCTGATTCTGAATAATATGCACCGTGCCGGCACAAGCATTCACCCCTGTTGTTTTATCCGCTTTGGGGGAAGGGATAATCCCAATATGGATTTTATTTTCCCTTCATGCTATAATAAAATCCTGCTTTATGCTTTATTACGAAAGAAAGAATATTAAATATTTACGCATTACAAAATATATCACTGCCGCCCGGATTTAATCTAGGCAGAGCAATCAATGGAGGTTCACATGAAAGGTATTCCAAGGTTGATACACCCCGGCCGTAAGGCCCCTCGCATTACAGTCCAGCTTACAGTCCAGCTTACAGTCCTGATCATGCTGTGCATTTTCCTTGCCGGCTGCCGGAAGCCGGAAGCAAATTCCGGCGGCGATTCTGATCCGGCCCAAAAGTCTACACCGGCTGCTTCCTCTTCTCCTTCCGAAACCCCCGCACCTTCCGAGGCCCTTTACGAAGAGACATCTCCCTCGGATATGCCCTCCGATCCGCCGGAGGACTTCTCTTACATTGACGAGACCGGAACCGACCTGATCACACGAATTCGCCCTCCCAAGGGCTTTGAACGCGTTCCCTCCTCCGACGGCGAATTAGCCGCTTTTTTGCGAACGCTTCCCCTAAAAAGCGCAGAAAGTCAGCTCCTTCTTTACGATGGACGGACGAAAGGAAACCAGCAGAATCATGCCGCCCTGTTCCAGCTCAGTCTGGGTGACCGGGACTTGCAGCAGTGCGCGGATTCCATAATCCGTGTTTATGCCGAATACTATTGGTCTATCGGGGAGTACGACAAAATCGCCTTTCATCTCACCAGCGGCTTTTATATGGAGTACACAAAATGGCGGGACGGTTACCGCATCCGGGTGGACGGCAACAAGGTCAGTTGGGTGAAGAAAGCAGAATATGATGATTCCTATGAAGAATTTCTGGATTACCTGACTATGGTCTTTGCTTATGCCGGAACCCTTTCCCTGGCCTCCGAATGCGATCCGATCAGTCTGGAGGAGCTGCTGCCGGGAGATATGTTCCTCAAAGGCGGTTCGCCGGGACATTGTATCTTAGTTGTGGATATGGCTGCCGATGCGGCAGGAAATAAATGCTATCTCTTAGCCCAGGGCTACATGCCTGCCCAGGATTTTCATGTAATTAAGAATCCTCTTCACCCCGAAGATCCCTGGTATTATGCCTCTGAGCTCAGTTATCCCTTAGTCACTCCTGACTGGCAGTTTCAAGAGGGCTCCGCTGCCCGGTGGGGGGACTTCTCCCTGACGGGAGGCCAAAGCAGCGCTTCTGCATCGGAGGTTCAAAGCCTTCCGGCCTGGTCTCAAACAGGAACCTCACCAGAGCTTTCTGTTTCCGCGGATGCCCAAATATTCGCGGATTCCATCGCACCCACAACTTCCAATGCCACGGAAGATACCAGATCATCCCTTACCCTGCTGGCGGTAGGGGATAATTTGATTCATATTGAAGTCGTTAAAAGCGGGAAGCAGGCTGACGGAAGCTACAATTACGACCATCTGTATTCCAATCTGAAGGAGGAAATCTCCGCCGCCGATCTGGCCGTCGTGAACCAGGAGACTATTCTGGGCGGAGAGGATTTCCGCTACTCCGGCTATCCCAATTTCAACTCCCCCACACAGATCGGGGACGCCCTCATAAACGCCGGCTTTGATATTGTGCTCCATGCCACCAACCACACCATGGATATGGGGTTAAAGGGGCTGGAGAACACCTTTGCGTATTGGATGTCCCATCCCGAGATCACGGTGCTGGGCATCAACGAATCCGAAGAAGCCAGGAACCAGATCCCCATTATTGAGAAGAACGGCATCAAGCTGGCCATGCTTAATTATACCTACGGCCTGAACGGCCACAGCATGCCGAAGGACAAGCCCTATCTGGTCAATATCCTGAATAAAAAGAAAATGGCAAAGGATCTGGAACAGGCCGAAGCTCTGGCTGACTTTACCATCGTATTCCCCCACTGGGGTTCGGAATATGTTTATTCTCCCACCTCCATGCAGAAGGAGCTCACCGAATTTTACTATGAGCATGGTGTGGATCTGGTGATCGGAGCCCATCCCCATGTAATCGAGCCGGTGGAATGGTTTGAAACCGACGGGTCCCACCGGATGCTGGTTTATTACTCTCTCGGCAACTTTATGTCCTATCAGAAAGAAGCGCCCCGAATGCTGGGCGCTATGGCAAAGGTCACGATTACCAAGGATGGAACCGGCACATATATCAGTGATTCCAGCGTTACTCCTATCGTAACCCATTATGAAAACGGACCTGCGGATTATCACTACGCCATCTACAAGCTGGAAGACTATACCCCGGAACTGGCCCTTGTTCACGGTGTATCCGACATCGCAAAAAACGGAGCCATGGATTATCAGACCATTCTGGATCTGGCCAAAAAGGTTCTCAGCCCCTGGATCCCCTAAAAACAAATAAGGTTGGCCGAAAAGGTATGCCATAAAAGACATACGTTTCAGCCAACCTTATTCTATAACATCCTCTACCCTTTTGCTTCCCCAGCTTCTTCCTCTGGATAATACCTTCTCCAGTACTAACCTTTTCAAGAATAGCAAATATTAGTGAAAATGTCAACTCTTTTTTGATTTTTTCATAAATATTCTGTCATAGTGCACTAATTATTCCGCTCAAAACGAGGATTTTACCTCCGTTTTTCGCCATTCTTTGCATTAAACACTAGATGTAGTTATTAATTTTTGACACATACAACAAATAGACCCATCTATTCCTGATACCCTTTGGGATACTTTCTCTGCCATCGGTAGGAATCCTCGCACATTCTATGAATTCCCTTCTCTGCCTTCCAGCCAAGCTCCTCCCAGGCCCTGGTGGGATCCGCATAGGATACGGCAATATCGCCCGGCCTCCTGGATTCAATTACATAGGGCAGCTCCTTGCCGCATGCTTTTTCATAATTATGAATAATCTCCATCACACTGTAACCGACGCCGGTTCCCAGATTATAAGTAACCAGTCCGGGCTTCTTCTCCAGCTTCTCAATTGCCTTAATATGACCTAATGCCAGATCCACCACATGAATATAATCTCTGATGCCGGTCCCGTCCGGGGTATCATAATCATTGCCAAAGACATGGATCTTCTCCAGTTCTCCAATCGCAACCTTCGCCACGTAGGGTACCAGATTATTGGGTATTCCATTGGGGTCCTCCCCGATTTCTCCGCTTTCGTGGGCTCCGATGGGGTTAAAATAACGCAGGATCGCGATATTCCAGGAAGCGTCGGACCGATAAAGATCCCGGAGCATATCCTCGATCATCAGCTTGGTGCGCCCGTAGGGATTGGTTGCAGACAGGGGCATATCCTCTGTCACCGGCACCTTTTCCGGATCACCGTATACGGTAGCAGAGGAGGAAAACACCAAATTCTTTACGTTAAATTCCTGCATCACCTCAAGGAGGGTGATGGTTCCGCTTAAATTATTCCTGAAGTACTGCAATGGTATCCGGCAGGATTCTCCCACTGCCTTCAGTCCGGCAAAATGAATGACGGAATCTATCTTTTCTTTCTCAAAGATTTGTCTAAGCTTCTCCTTATCCAGAATATCTGCCTCATAAAAGGATATCTTTGCTCCGGTCAGCCGCTCCACCCTGCGCACGGATTCCGTACTGGAATTGCTCAGGTTGTCTACCGCCACCACATCATAGCCGGAATTCAGCAGCTCCAGATTGGTATGGCTGGCAATGTATCCGGCTCCTCCTGTCACTAATATCTTCATATCGAGCGTCTCCTTTTCTTCACCTGTTTTATAATATTCTATCCCATTCCCTTGTTTTTGCAACTGTTTTTTATCCGCGTGTCTTTTTGTTGCTGTAAAATCTCCATAATTACTTGCATTCCTATATAAAATCATTTATCCTAACTATAGGAAATGACATAAAACAGCGTCCTTTGGCAGGGACAAGACATGCAGGAATGCGAAAGACAAGGGAAGCAAGGGTATGGTGATTGACTTTGGACAAGCAGTTGTTTTTACAAGTCTGTGACGAGGTAATCGGACAGCGCCAGGGAATGAACGGAATCGGCACTCTGGGAGAGAAAACCGTTCATTCGGTATTAAAATCCTATCTTTCTCCGGACTCTCTGAATCACGAGATAAGGGTCGGCGGTTTTGTTGCGGATATCTGTACCGGAAATGAGATTCTGGAGATACAGACCCGTAACTTTGACAAGCTGCGGAGAAAGCTTTCTGTTTTTCTGGAGCTTTTCCCCGTAACCATTGTCTATCCTATCCCCGGTACCAAATGGATTCGATGGATTAATCCACAGACCGGTGAGATTAGTCCACGCCGGAAGTCCCCCAGAACCGGCTCCCCTTATTCTATTTTCCCGGAGCTGTATAAGATCAAGCAGCACCTGGTGCATCCTAATCTGCGGTTGAAAATCATTATTATGGATCTGGAGGAATACCGTTTCCTGGATGGCTGGAGCCAGGATAAGAAAAAGGGATCTACCCGGAGTGACCGCATTCCCACGGAGCTGGTGGACGAGATCTCCATCGGAGACCTCTGTGATTACCAGCTCTTAATACCGGAGACCCTGGAGGAGGAATTTACCGCCAGAGATTATAAAACGGCCTCCCGCCTGCCCCTTGGGCACTCCCAGACAGCCCTTCATGTCCTGAATTATGTGGGGGCTGTAGAGCGGATCGGCAAGAAAGGCCGGGCCTATCTTTACCGGCGCATCCCTCCCCCGGCTGCTTCAGAAACCCAGTGAGACAGCGTACGGTTCCCTGTTCACGGAACATGCACCATCGCTTCTATACAAAAACACAATCTAGCAAATAATATGATCGGAGGAAATCATTATGAGTGAGCTTCAGGATACGAACATGGAGGAAACAAAAGAATTAAACGCACCCATCCCGGAGGAGGTTCCTGCCGCCGAGCCCGAGCCGATTCCGTCCATGGATGATTTTAAAGAAGAAATCTCCCGTTCCTTTAAGAAAGTACAGGAGGGGGATATTCTGAAAGGGACTGTAATCGGGATCTCCGAGAGCGAAGTGATCCTTGATCTGGGCTATTATACCGAAGGCATCATCAAGCTGGAGGAACTGAGCAATGATCCCAGCTTCTCCATCAAAGCGGATGTTACTCTGGGAGAAGAAATCTCCGCAACGGTTCTTCGGGAGGACGACGGACACGGCAATATTTTATTATCCCGCAAGCAGGCGGACGATATCCTGGCATGGGATCAGCTTAAGGAAGCCATGGATAACCGCAAAATCTTCAAGGTCAAGATTGCCCAGGCTGTAAAGTCGGGTGTTACCGCATATCTTCTCGGCGTGCGTGCCTTCATCCCCGCCTCCCATCTGGCATTAACCTATGTAGAGAAGCCGGAAGAATGGGTGGGCAGGGAGCTTGATGTTATTGTAATCACCGCCTCCGCCGAAGACAGGAAGCTGGTGCTTTCCGCCAGGGAAGTAGCCCGTGACCTGGAGAAAAAGGACAGAACCAGCAAAATCTCCCGCCTCCAGGCTGGAATCGTCACCACCGGCGTGGTGGAAAAGATCGCTCCTTACGGCGCTTTTGTCAATATCGGGGAAGGGCTGACAGGCCTGCTGCATATTTCCCAGATCTGCGGAAGGAGAATCAAATCTCCCAGTGAAGTGATCAAGGAAGGCGAGACCGTCACCGTGAAGATTCTGGAAGTGAAGGACGGCAAGATCAGCCTGAGCATGAGGGCGGTAGAAGAAGCGGAGGAAGTACTGGAATCCGCCGAAGAAGTTCCTTCCACCTACTCCACCGGAGAAGAAGCAACTACCGGCCTGGCCGCACTGTTAAAAAATATTAAGCTGTAACAGCATAAAAAAGCCTAAAACAAAAGGATACCGGAGGTATTAAAGATCATAATGTATCTTTGATACCTCCGGTATCCTTAATGAATCATATAATCATAAACCCTTAATATGGCAGCAACTCCAAAATATACAGAATAAGAAAAGCAATTCCGCTGACACTGATCAGATTAAATACAAACAAAAACCAGAGAAGCGTCTGATTCTTCCTCAGCTTTCCCTCCAGCCTCTCAACCTGTCCGGTCAGCTCTGCCTGGCTCTGGGTATGGCTCTGTTTCTGAAGCTCGATCAAAAGCTCTGAAATGCGATTCACCACATTCCTGTCCAATCCCTCCAGCTGCTCCCCGGCATACACCTGATTTACCTTAATCAGCTCCAGTTCAGACAATACTTTTCCCACCGCATCCTTGCTGAGCTCATTCATCAGCTCGATTTCCTTCTCCCCCTGCTCCTTCAGATAGGTGAGATCCAGGGCCGCCTGGATATTCATAGGGGACTGCTCTGACGCTGTTCGTGTTCCCGCTTTGCTGCCGGAATACTCCGACAGCCATTTCTTATAGATCTCCAGGGTATCCTGGTATTCTGCCAGCCTTCGCTCATACGCCGCCGTAACCTCTTGGAGCTCCTCTCGTTTCTTTCCCCCAGCATCCTTTGGACTGGGTAAACTAAATGGTAAGTTCATTCTATCTCTCCTTCGTTATACCCGGAAGCCAAACAAGAATCGCTTCCTCTCCCGTTTCTCAGCGGATTCCTCTGCCATCTCCTTCGCTTCAACAGCCTGTCCTTCTTCTTCCTCAATCACCATTCCGAAGGATTCCGCCACCACCGATTTATAGGAGGTAATCAGCTCCTCCTGATAGGTTCCTATCTGCTCCTTACTAAATCGCTTGATCTCTTCATTCAGGGACAGCATCTTCTGATCCAGATATGCTACGATCTCAGAGCACTCCCTCAATTCCTTTTGGATATGTTCCGGCGCATTCCCTTCAAATTTGTAATAGATCTTATGTTCCAGACTCGCCCAGAAATCCATCGCTATGGTTCTGATCTGAATCTCAACTTTTGTCTCCACGGTGCGGTCCGTCAGAAATACGGGAATGGAGATAATCATATGGTAACTGGTGTAGCCATTCTCTTTGGGGCAGGTAATATAATCCTTCACCTTCAGCACCTTGATATCCTCCTGCCTGGAGATCAAGTCCGCGATCCGGTAAATATCGGAAGTAAAAGAGCAGATAATACGAATTCCGGCAACATCGTTGACATACTTGATGATGTTCTCAACCGACAGCTCCTTCTGGTTATGGCGAAGCTTTTTCGCAATACTCTGAGGTGTCTTTATTCTGGATGTAATATGCTCAATCGGATTATACTGATGAGCCAATTTAAATTCATTATTCAAAATTTCAAGCCTTGTATTTACCTGCTTCAGTGCTGCATCATACAACAGCAGCGCAGCACTCCATTCCTCCGCCTCATCATAAAACATGGGGAGATCCATTTCATCACAACCTTTGTATTATATAGTCTGTCTAATATTATACTCTTTTTTGTTCATATTTTGTTCATTTTTATTATAATTCTTATTGTATCACAGAATTGTGAACAATTCTTTAAGATTCCAAAAGCTTAATGAAAAATTAATTATTTTGACATACATGGGGAAAGTCCCACATTGATCTGTTACGGAGAAATTACAAATGTTAAAATTTTATAAAAAAATGTATTGACAATTCATACAATTCGTGCCTATAATAGTTGCAGACTATAAAAGAAAGTGAGGTAAAGCAAATGATCAGTAACATGAAATTTAGAACAGCGATATTAAATAACAATTTCATATGCAGTTCGTTATGTGATATTACCTCACGCATTCAAGAAGAATAGCTGTGATTCTGTATCTCTCCCCGCCCCTGCTGCCAGCGGAGGAAAAGAAAAAGAATTCGTTAAATTTTTGATTATTTGCCGTGGTATTATCATACCGCGGCTTTTTTGCATTTTCTGGAATATGTCTGCACTATTATAAAATTGACCTGATTACAAGATTGACTTAAAGATGGCGTATAGCGCTGGTATTATGTTTTTAAAAAGACATGGATCGAGCCTGTCTTCTGATTGGGAACGGAGGAGTTATGAAAAAGATTTCAAGTTATATTTTAAGGTACTGGTATGCTTATATTTTTGCGATTTTATGTATTATCATAGCAGTATCTCTCGACATGCTGTCACCGCAGGTAACAAAGCGGATTATAGATGATGTAATTGTAGGCAGGGAGCTGGGGCTTTTGCCGAGGCTGCTTCTGCTGATCCTCATCATCGGTGTAGGAAGATGTATCTTCCAATATGTAAAGGAATTGGTCTTTGACCTGGTAAGCTCAAGGATTACAGTGAATATCCGGAGGGACTTATTTAATCATATCCAGAGCCTGTCCCTGAACTTCTTTGATAAGAATAACACCGGAGAACTGATGTCCAGGGTAAAGGATGATGTTGACCGTATCTGGGCTGCCGTAGGCTTTGTCAGTATGCTGATCATTGAAGTGGTCATTCATACCTGCATCGTATTATACTGCATGTATCATCTAAGCCCCGGGCTGACGTTAATTCCCACCCTTATTCTGCCCGTAGTGGCCTGCCTCGCCTTCCTCATGGAAAAGAAGCTGGGCAATATTTATGAAGCCATCAGTGAGGAAAATGCCAAGCTGAATACCGTGGCGCAGGAGAACCTTGCGGGTGTACGTACGGTAAAGGCTTTTGCAAGGGAGAAGCATGAGATTACCAAGTTTCTCTCCCATAACAAACGTTACTATGATCTGAATATGCAGCAATCCAAGGTGTTCATCAAGCTGTATCCCTATTTTCAGTTTATCACCAAGCTGCTGCCGGTGCTTATTATCCTGTTCGGCGGCTACCAGGTGATCGAAGGGGAGATTACTCTGGGTACCCTGGGGGCCTTTGCTGAGTATTCCACCAATATTGTGTGGCCTATGGAAATGCTTGGCTGGTTATCCAATGACTTTGCTGCCGCTGTTGCATCGGTCAAGAGAATTAAGAAAATCTATGCGGAGAAGCCCATGATCAAGGAAGCGGAAACTCCGGTCGTTCTGAAAGAGGTAAAGGGCTCTGTCCGTTTTGATCAGGTCTCCTTTTCCCTTGCGGAGAAAAACATCCTGTCCGATATCAGCTTTGACCTGGCAGCGGGCAAAACCATCGGAATTATGGGCGCTACGGGAACAGGCAAGAGCTCCATTATCAACCTGCTCCAGCGTTTTTACGATACGACACAGGGCAGGATCTTCCTGGACGGCGTAGATATTCGGGAGCTGACCCTGCATCAGCTTCGCCAGAGCATCTCTCTGGTTATGCAGGATGTCTTCCTCTTCTCTGACACCATCAGTGAGAATGTGAAGCTGGGCAAGCGGAATCTGGTATGCGACAAGGCCGTTGCGGAGGCTGCAGCCAACGCCCAGGCAAGCGAATTTATCGAGCGCATGGAAGAACAATATGAAACCATCGTGGGGGAACGCGGCGTCGGGCTCTCCGGCGGGCAGAAGCAGCGAATCAGCATTGCCAGAGCCCTTGCTAAAAAGGCCCCGATTCTGGTGCTGGATGACTCCACCTCCGCCCTCGATATGGAAACCGAGCTTATGATACAGCGGTCTCTGTCCCAGATTGAGGCTACCAAGATCATCATCGCCCACCGTATCTCAGCGGTACGCAACGCGGATGAGATCATTATTCTGGACGGCGGCAGGATTGCGGAGCGCGGCACCCATGACAGCCTGTTACAAAATAAGAGCTATTACTATAACACATATATGGCGCAGTACGGAGATTATCTGGAACCCCCGGAAGACTCTGATTCTGTGTCCGACGAAAGGAAGGTGGCTACATGTCAATAAATGCCATCAAAGAAGATGAATACTTACAAAGTGTCAGCAAAAAGGTCACCCTGACCCGGCTGTTCCGCTATATGCTGGCTTATAAAGGACCGATTACTGCGGTTATCCTGATTATGCTTTCAACCGTAACCATATCCATTGTGAATCCCCTTATTATCGACCGGGCTATTGATGTCCATATCGCAGGAAAGGATGTAAAGGGTCTGCTTAAGCTCAGCATCTTTGCTCTCACACTGAATGTGACCTTTGTCGGCCTGGTAAAGCTTCGGATGTATCTTATGGCAAAGATCTCTAACAATGTTCTGCTTACCATCCGCCAGGAGCTTTACACCCATATCCAGAAGCTGAGCTTCAGCTTCTTCGACAGCCGGCCTACGGGTAAGATTCTTGCAAGAATCATCGGTGATGTCAACTCACTGAAGGATGTGCTGTCCAACAGTGTTACCACCCTGATTCCGGACTTTGTCACCCTTGTGGCCGTAGTGGTTATCATGGTGATTATTAACTGGAAGCTAGCGGTGGCCTCCCTGGTCTCCCTTCCCATTATGGCCCTGGGTCTATGGTATATCCAGACCCGTTCCCATAAAAGATGGCAGATTCACAGAAAGAAGAGCTCCAATCTCAACGCCTTTATTCATGAAGATCTTTCCGGAATGAGGATTATTCAGAGCTTTACTGCAGAGGAGGAGACGGAGGAAGCCTTTGAACAGCTGCTGAAGGAGCACCGGGATTCCTTTATCAATGCTATTGTCTTAAACGATGCCTTTGGTTCTGTCATCGACTTCAGCTGGGGTCTTGGCACCATCGCCATGTATTTCGTGGCAGTAAGAGTAATGGGCATTGACGGGGGAAATGTGGGTACCTTGATTGCATTTTCCATGTATATTAATATGTTCTGGCGCCCCATTATGAACCTGAGCAATTTCTACAACCAGCTGATCACCAATATCAGCGGAGCGGAGCGGATCTTTGACATTATGGACACCAGGCCGGAGATCGCCGATTCCCTGAATGTGGCTGAACTGCCGGAGATCCAGGGCGAAGTGGAATTCGATCATGTATCCTTTGCTTATGATGCTGACACTCCGGTCTTAAATGATGTGAGCTTCCGGATCAAGCCCGGTGAAACCATTGCTCTGGTAGGTCCCACCGGTGCCGGAAAGACCACCATCGTCAATCTGATCAGCCGCTTTTATGATATTCAGAAAGGCAATATCTACATCGACGGCTACAATATTAAGGATGTATCCATTGAAAGCTTAAGAAAACAGATGGGCATCATGACTCAGGATAATTTCCTGTTCTCCGGCACGATTGCGGATAATATCCGTTACGGCAAGCTGGATGCAACGGATGAGGAGATTATTGCCGCCGCCAAGGCAGTGAATGCCCACGACTTCATTATGAATATGGAGAAGGGCTATGAAACTGAGCTGAAGGAGCGGGGCGCAGGGTTATCCATTGGTCAGCGGCAGCTGCTGGCCTTTGCCAGAACCATGGTATCCATGCCTAAGATTCTTATTCTGGATGAAGCTACCTCAAGCATTGACACCCATACGGAACTGCTGGTGCAGCAGGGAATTGAGGCCCTGCTGAAGGGAAGAACCTCCTTTGTCATTGCACACCGGTTATCCACGATCCGCAAAGCGGACCGTATCTTTGTCATTGATGACGGGGGTATTCAAGAGGAAGGAACCTCGGATGAACTGCTGTCCATGAAGGGGCAATATTATAATTTATATATGGCTCAGTTTAAGAATTTGTCACTGTAATAAAAGATTCATATTGAAATAGGATTGTGCCCGTACCTGGCACACATAAAACAAGGCCTTCCATGACAGAATATGCATGGAAGGCCTTGTTTTGCAAAAATCATGATTCTCTTTTTCTCACTATTGTATATGTTATTATATAGGCAGCTGCTCCCAGAGCTGCGATGGCAAGAATTATCCCTCCTATATGGACTTTTCTCTCTTCCTCGGGCAGACGGACATCTTCCTCCGATGCAAAAGCCTCCTGCGAGACCTCCGTTTCTGAGCCAGCCCGTCTGCTCCGCCCCATCATGGTGTATATTGATCATGGCGTACATGTCGTTATTAATTAGTTACATGAAAGAAGCTGAGCTTCTCCGTGCCGGAAAGCTCAGCTTTTTTATGAATAACATTTTCAGGAAATCGTACGCAGTATATTTCATACTGCGTCGTCCCATTTATTTATAAATCTACAAAATTTATTATACATCGACAGCAAACGTATTGTCAAATATACATTGGAATCCATAAATTACCGTGTTGAAAATATATCCAGGAAATTATTTAATAGATAAGTGCGGATATTTACCTGCTATTAAGAAATTCGCCGTCAAAAAACACGTCAGAATTATAAGACTATCACAGCAAAGGAGTTTAACAATGGCACGAAGAGGAGAAAACATCTATAAACGCAAGGACGGACGTTGGGAAGGACGAATCCTGGGACAGGACAGAAAATATCAATATATTTATGCCAGATCATACACCGTTCTCAAGCAAAAGATGAGAAACTACCAGGAGCTTGCAAAAACCGCTCCTAAGAAGAAACTGGAATGGACAGGCAATGCCGCCGGACTATTTGAAGCCTGGCTGGAGGGAGATGTTCTGCAGCGGGTAAGACCCTCCACCTTTGAAAATTACTATCGCTGCGTGCATAAATATGTAATCCCTTTTTACAGGCAGTATGGGAAGAAGGAGATTACAGAGGATTCCGTTCTTCTTTTTTTGAAAGAGGTACGAGAAAATGCTTCCATTGCAGAATCCTCGCAAAGAAAAATACTCACAATATTTAAGATAGCCTTAAAAGAAATTCTAAAAGGAAGACCCGATTCCCATTCTATTATTACAGCTGTTAAATTGCCTCGTATTGAGTCTTCCGCTATAAATGTCTTTACAATGAAGGAACAACGGCTCATCGAGTATGCAGCCATCACTTTGGAGGATAAAAGTGCTTTGGGAATACTTTTTTGCTTTTATACCGGGATACGTCTCGGAGAGCTCTGCGCGCTAAGGTGGAACGATATTGATCTGGAGGCGGGAACCGTATCGATTACCCGTACCCTGTCCCGCGTAAGAAATCCGGAAAATAAAGACAGGAAAACCGTGCTGCATTTCGGTTCGCCTAAGAGCCGCAAATCACTCCGAACCATTCCGCTGCCTGCCTTTTTACTAAGTCTATTAAAAGAAAAAAGATTCCTTGTACCGGATGAAGCCTGCTACCTGCTGTCGGGTAAACCGATTCCCCTGGATCCGCGCAGCTTCCAGAAACTATTTAAAAGGGTTCTGAAAGCTGCCGGATTGCCGGATCGAAAATTTCATACCATCCGGCACACCTTTGCAACCCGCGCCCTTGAAATGGGAGTTGATATTAAGACGCTCAGTGAGATCCTTGGTCACTCCAATGTCTCTGTTACGCTGAATGTATATGCCCATTCTCTCATGGAACATAAGAAAACGGCCATAGAGAAGTTTAATCACATGTATCTCCAAAACATGGGTCTTACTTCTTTCGCCGTCACTTCTGCCGTCACAGCCGCATCCGGAGTGCGGTAATTCCACGGAATTCACGCTATATGACGCAGTATGAAATATACTGCGACTCTAGCACAAGCTTCTTTTTACTCTTGGTATCTCCAATCCGGCTCATTTTATTCCATGAAAGAGCAGCTGACATCTGCCGGATGATCGGAAGATACTCCTTATTCAGAACCTGGGCAAATGAGGGAGCCACAACAGGTATCTTTTTTTAGGAGGAACGTACAATGAAACGTCAGGATTCATCAAATCTTGAAAGTCTCACCTTTTGGGAGGGTGAGCGACTGCCGGGAACTCCGGTCAGAAACACCTACGGTGAAAGGGGACTCACAGAATGTTTAAGAAAATGAAATTGGCAGCAAAGCTCACTACAATTATTGCAATCGTATTAATCATTATTTTTACGGGTCTGGTAGCTGCCTCCGCCACCCTTTCCGGCCGCGCCATAGACACTGCGGTTTACGGAGAGCTGGAAGAGAATTCGAGGTATAACGGACTTCAGATCCAACAGATTTTTGACAATGCAGGTTCTGCCGCCAGGATCATACAATCCTATCTGGAAAAGGCTTATCGCTTATCCGAAGAGGCCCCTGAGACAATGATTCTTCCCACCTCTCCGGAAGTGATTGCCTTATACCAGAGTGTACTTTATCACCAGACACTGGCACCTCTGAACTATGATGTGGAGAAGTTTATGACGGAGGTAGCCAGAAATATTGTCCTAAATAACGAGGATATCCAGGGTATCGGAGTTATGTTCGAGCCTTTCAAATACCAGGAGGATATAAGAAGCTATTCCTTCTACATTGATTCTTCTACCGTGGAAAAGGACCCGGAGCCCTTTGCGGAGTATGAGGAATATTCCTCCGAACTGTACTATAAGACTGCCGCAGAATCAAAGAAGGCCATGGTAACCGATCCCTTTGATTACAACGGCATTATGATGGTGACCTATGCCAATCCGATTGTTTATAAAAATGACCTGCAGGGCGTTGTTATGGCAGATATTAATATTGACCATTTTAATAAGGTAGAAGCTGCCAGCAATCAGTATGCTTCTATGTATGCCGCTGTCTATAACAGCCAGGGTACAATTATATACGACAGCTCCAACGCCGAAAACACAGGAAAAGGCATGGCGGCTTCCATTCCCGGAGAAGCCGATCGGAACGCCATTCTGTCAAATATGGCTGCCGGTAAAGGATTTGATATAGAGATCACCGATAAAAGCGGACAGAAGACGGTCCAATTCTTCCAGCCGATTACGGTAGGAAGTGAAACCTGGTGGTCCCTGACCGCTGTCAGAGCCTCCGATATAACGCAAGCGGTTACTACCACCAGTATCTGGCTGGCGGTAATCTGTATCGGCGCCTTATTGCTCTTGATTTTCATCGTAATATTTGTACTTCGGGGCATGCTTCGTCCCATGCAGGAGGTTGTCAATGCTGCAGAGAGTATTTCCAGGGGCATGCTGGACGTAACCATCAACCATAAATCAGGGGATGAAATCGGAATTCTATCGGATGCTTTCCGGAATATGTCCGCCATTCTAAAGGAAATTGTATATGATGTCCGTTATCTGCTGGGAGAAATGTCCGAGGGTAATTTTAATATCAGAACCAACACAGAAGACAGCTATATAGGAGATTTTAAAGAATTCCTGGTATCCATGCGCAAGCTTCATGATAAGCTGAGCCATACTCTGATCCAGATTAACCAATCGGCAGACCAGGTCTCCATGGGTTCGGATCAGGTCTCTGACGGTGCGCTGGCCCTGTCCCAGGGAGCCACGGAACAGGCAGCGGCTATGGAGGAGCTGGCAGCTACAGTGGAGGAGCTTTCCCGGCAGGTGGATCATAATGCCTCCAGTTCGAGGGATGCCATAAAAATTGCTTCCCAGACCGGAGAACGGATGAGCCAGAGCAACCAGCAGATGCAGGAAATGCTTGCTGCTATGGATGAGATCAGTGCTTCCTCCAAAGAGATTAAAATTATTATGAAGACCATTGAGGATATTGCATTCCAGACAAATATTCTTGCTCTCAACGCCGCAGTAGAAGCGGCACGTGCGGGAAGTGCCGGCAAGGGCTTTGCTGTTGTAGCCGAAGAGGTCAGAAATCTGGCCAGCAAATCCTCCGAATCCTCCGGAAATACGGCTATTCTCATAGAACGCTCCCTGCGCGCGGTAGAAAACGGCATAAAGATTGCGGACGAAACTGCTGCCGCATTGCTATCTACGGTGCAAGGCTCCAAAGAGGTTATCAACACGATTGAAAAAATTTCTCAAGCCTCTATCGAGCAGGCATCCGCCATCAAGCAGGTAAGCGAAGGCTTTGAACAGATCTCCGCCGTTGTTCAGACGAATTCGGCTACCGCAGAGGAATCAGCGGCCGCCAGTGAAGAATTATCCGGCCAGGCGCGGATACTGAAGGATCTGGTATCTCAATTTAAGTACAGGGATGATTCCCGGCAGGAAGCCGCAGACATCGATCTGCCTTTGACAACGCAGAATAAATATTTATCCCTGCCTTCCTTCCGGTAACCCCGTCCCTTATCAAAGCTCCTTATCCGGTTTTTGAAATTGATATGAATACCTCTTAGAAATAAAGCAAGGATATCTCCGGTGCCCGAAAGCAACGGAGATATCCTTGATCTTTTTATATATGCTCAGCCGGACCGCGCGTTCTCCGCGCTTATCACAGCTGTTCCCGCCTATTGCAGCATAGCCAGGTTATGAAATACCTGCCGCACATGCCTTATATCATCCACCTCTCTGGAATAATATACCCGGTTAGTCAAAAGAATCGCATAGCTGTTATTCTCCGGATCAATCCAGATGGAGGTTCCGGTATATCCGGTATGTCCAAAGCTGCTTTCTGAAAAATATTCACCTGCCGTATTGTCCGGAGTATTCTTCACACACCAGCCCAGGCCCCGGTTTTCATTCAGCCCCTTCGTGTAATTCCTTGTCATCATATCCAGGGTTCTCTTATGAAGAAGCAGGGGACTGCCCTCCCGGCCCGGTGCCGACAAGGCCTCGGCAAAACGGCACATGTCCGTAATGCTGGAGAAAATACCCGCATTTCCGCTCACGCCCCCCATATGAAAGGCGTTCTCATCATGCACTTCGCCGGTTAAAAGCCTGTCCCGCCATTGGCAGTACTGGGTGGGCATAATATTCTCATAGCCGCTTTGGCGGGGGCAGTACATGGTATGCTCCATTCCAAGGGGCCTGCACACGGACTGATCAATCAGCCGGTCCAGGGATAAGCCCGTTACCTCCTCCAGAATCCGGCCCAGAACAATAAAGCCCAGGCAGGAATACTCGACACCGCCGCTTTGTCTCGGGGGCAGATTCCTGATTGCTTCCATGGCCCCTTCCCGGTCACTGCTGACCCGGTATAACAGGATATGGGCAGGAAGAATACTGGTGTGGGTCAGCAGCTCAAACATGGTGATCTTCCCGGTGGGATACCCCTTCCAGGATGTCAGGTACCGTTCCACCTGATCCGTCAATGCAATCCTGCCCTCTTCCATAAGCCGCAGAAAGGCAAGGCTCACAAACAGCTTTGTACAAGAGGCCATATCAAACAGCGTATCCCGGTTTACGGGTATCTTCGTTTCCGCTAAAGTTCCTATACTGTTTACAGCAAAGACCTCTTCCCCTCTTTTCATTGCATAGGCGGCACCGGTAAACACTCTTTTTTGAATGCTTTCCCTTAAAAAACTCTCTATCTTACCGGTCATGAAGCCACGCCCTATCTTCTTTTCTTTTCTTTGATAATATCATTGGTCTTTTTCAAGTACTTCTTAATCACATCATAGTCAGCGCTGGCAACGCAGGAGAACAGGATATCAACAATTGTCAGCATGGCAATTCTGGACCCCATGGCTCCGCTTCGGATCATAATCTCCGGTGTTGACATACTTAAAACGATATCTGCCTTTTCCGCCAGAATGCTTTTCGAGTATCTGGTAATTGCAATTACTTTTGCCTTCTGCTTTCTGGCGATTTCCAGGATATCAACAATCTCCTGGGTGTTGCCGGAATTTGATACCAGAATCGCCACATCCTCGCGGGTGAGCAGCGTGGCCATGGCATATTGCTGATGGCTGTCTTCCCAGGTAAAACAATTCATATTAATGCGAAGAAATTTATGTACCGCATCCATGCATACCAGGCTGGAGGCTCCTATTCCGAAGAAACAGATCCTTCTTGCTTTTTGAATCACCTTTACCGCCGCTGTTACCTCACTGGTATTTAAAACACTGATGGTATCCTCAATCGATTGTATATTTCTTTTTGCAATCTTTCGGATGATTACCGGAAAATCATCTCCTGGCTGGAGATCCGTATAAGGCTTCTCTTCCGTATTTTCATCATCAATATTCATTACCAGCGAGGAGGTCACGCTGATGATAAATTCCCGATAGCCTGTGAAGCCCACAGTTTTGCAAAACCTTAAAACAGAGGCCTCACTGGTACCGCTGAGGGTTGACAGGGTCTTGATTGACATCTTCGGAACCTCTCTCTGGTACTCTAAGATACAGTCAGCAACCTTCTGTTCCACAGGGGTAAGGCTGTCCTTCATCTCCCTAATTTTAATTAAAATATTATGATCTCCTATCGTCATACATTTCTCCACTTAATAATATATTATTGATGCATCTTATTTAACGAAATAGATCAAATCATCTTTAATCAGCTTAGCAAGAATTGTATTAATATTGCCATAGTAGTAGTAATTTTTCTGCACCGCATTCAACTCAGCGTCCGCCATGCTTAACTTCGGATCATAGATACGGAAGGGCGCCGCTTTCTCGATTACAGGGATGTACGCGCTCAAATCATTGGCAAGAACCATGAATTCCTCTGTAAGCTCCTTGGTTTTTTCCGCATCGTCCGTGTTAAACAGCTGATTTAACATTTCAGTTACATTATATTCCTTACCGCTTGTCGGTGCAAGCATAATTATATCCTGTCCCGGCTCAACCTTCGGCCAGCCCGCTCTGACATTGGTGAATAAGCTGCTGTAGGTTTCCCAGGGATGCGCGTAGGAGTCGGCGCCGGCAAGGAACACACAGGAAATCATCTTTTCATCCGATTTTGTAAAGTCATTCCAAACACCGAATTCCATAGGCTTAAAGTCAATATTAAAGCCAAAGTCCGTAAGCATGGTGCTCATTGCCTCTGCTGTCATCATGAAGGAGGGCCAGCTGTTGATGGTGGCAATGGAAATTACCGGAGCTTCCCCATTATCATCCAGCCATTTGCCATTCTCTTTGGTCCAGCCGATGCTTAAGAGCATTTCCTCTGCCCTTGCCGGATCATAGCCATAGTCCGTCAGTGTATCCATAAAGCCTTCATGTGTATAGGTGCCCTGCAGGGAAGGTAATAAGGGGCTGTTTTTCGTATCGCCCATGAAGCTTCCCGGCTCCGCGATGGTGATCAGCGCGCTTCTGTCCGTAGCCAGAGAAATCGCTTTCCTCACCTCGGGGATGTCCAGGGGATAATTGTTCACATTGATGGTGTAGCCAATGCTGGACATCTCGGGGATATAAATCTTTCTCATGGTGTCGGCATATTTCTTGTCTATCTGAGCGGACATATCCACATTCAGGCCGCCGTTTTCAACGGTATATTCCCCTGCCAGAATAGCAGTGGCAAATGCCTGGGAGTCACCGGGGCGCAGGCCGCGGATATTGGTGATTAACGGTGTTTTTCTATAGTGTTCATTGACCGTAAATAAGATCTCGGAGCTGTTGTGATTACCGATAACATATTGTCCCGAGAAAATAGCTTCATCAGGAGCCGGTTTGTAAGCTAAGAATTCTTCATTAGCTGCTGCCAGCTTACTGGTACCTTCTTCTGTAAAGATATATTTATTGGTTGCCGCATCAAAGCTTCTGCTATTTTCAGCGATATCCTTATATTTTTCAGCAAATCCTCCGTACACCTCATTGGGGGTCATAATCGGCTGATACAGGGATACATTTAATATCAGCTGGCTTTCTGTGCAGTAGGTGATGCGAACGGTCAGCTCATCCAACTTTTCAATGGAATCAACATAGGACCACATGGTATTTCTGCCGACGCCGCAGTATAGCTGGGTTAAAAGATCCTCCGCATCCAGCACGGAGCCGTCGCTCCATTTTAAGCCCGGTAAAAGCTTCATGGTTAAAACTTTATTGGAAAAATCATAGCTTTCCAACAGGGAGGTTTTAAAGGTTCTCTCCGGGAACGGTGTATAATAGGCAAGGTAATCATATACAAAGGGATACAGGGACCAGTTAATTCCCGCCGCATCGTAAGGATTTCCGTTAAAAGCCGGGGATGAGTCCACATCAATCAGTGTGGTCAGCATCTTTGTGGTATCCGCTTCCCCTTCCACTACCATGGACAGATCATTTTCCACGCCCGGTAATATGGCGCCGGAATCAATGGGATTGGTATCCTTATTTCCCTGATCGGTATTTCCCTTGTCCGTATTTTCTTTATTTACATTATCATTTCCGCCGTCTGGTTTTTTGCTGCAGCCGACCAGGGCCGACATTGTCATTGCAATACATAATGTTATGACTATCATTCTTTTTAACGTGAGTTTCATTTCATATCCTCCTCATAATTTGAATACCGCTAGAAGCTTGTCCGGATGATCTTTTTTGATTCCTCATCCACCGTAAACGCCTGTGCATATTTTTTTCTCGCCAGGTGTCCCCTTACTGCCATCAGATGGCTGTAGTAATCCATAAACTTGAAATCCTTGCTGTTGACCGTAAACCAATGGGTCTGAATTGCCTTTTTCCAGAGCTCAAAGCCCTCCTCTGTCACTTCAACATACACATAGGGCACGAACTCCGTTGCATCCTCCCAATTCTCAGCATAATAAGGTCCGCCTGCAAAATGATGGGGAAGCTCTCTCTCAATTCCCGGCAGTCCTGCAAAAAACTGAGCATCCCTCACAATCCGGTGGGTCAGCATATGATCCTTATGCATGCTGTACTTCCAATGGGTCAGAAGGACATTGGGCTTATACTTTCTGATCAGGTCGCAGAGAGCAAAGCGTACCTCATCATTATCCGGCAATTCACCGTCGGCATAATCAAATACAATTGCCTCTCCTCCAAGCATGGATGCAAATTCATTGGCCTCCCGGATCTTTTGTTCCCGGTATTCCGCCACCGTCATATGCGGCGGATTTCCTCTCTCTCCTCCGGTCAATGCCACGGTAATAATTTTGTGTCCCTGAAGAGCCATGGATGCGAGAACCCCTCCGCTTGTCAGCTCCGCGTCACCGATATGGCCTCCGATGGCCATAATCACTTTCTTATCCTCCATTTCTTTCACCTCCTTGATTTCTCTCCTTTTATTTATATAAATGATAAAGCTTGCCTGTTAAGAATCTCATTCTCTTTACTCCTTATTGGCGGTCTTTTTTAAAAACAGCAGCCCCGTGAAAAAAACAAAGGCGTTGATCCCAACCACCATAGCATATATTACATTTGTACCGGGGTTATTTCCGGTGAGTAAAAACGCGAATAAGCTGAAAATCAGCAGAGCACCGGAACAGACGGTGATAAACTTCACAAAATGGACCACATCCTCCATGCTGATATCTACCTTTTTTCGTCTGCTTTCCTCTTTATCTCCTCTGCGTAATGACATGCTACCATTCCTCCATTCACTTCCCTTAACTTCGGTTCCTCCGTCTCACATTGCTCCCTCCAGTAAGGACACCTTGGATGGAACTTACAGCCACCGGGCAGATTCAAGAGATCCGGCATATCCAGGGAACGCAGCGGGAGCTTTCCCGCATATTCCGCCCTCAGGGATGGATCGGCCTCCGGCACGGCTGCTACCAGGGCTTGAAAATACGGATGCATCGGGTTCGATATCGCCTCCTGGATCTTGTTGCTCTCAATCAGCCTTCCCAGATACATGACCATGATCTTTCCGTGTGCGGCGATATATCTGGCAGTTCCCAGATCATGCGTTATATATAGGAAGGAAATCCTGTATTTCTGATTCATCCTTGCCATCAGGTTCAGCAGGGAGATTCTCAGAGATACATCCACCATAGAGACCGGTTCGTCCGCCACAATTAATTTCGGCTTAACGGATAACGCCCTGGCAAGCAGAATTCTCTGCCTCTGCCCTCCGGAAAGCTGGTGGGGATATTTCTCCAGGAACATCTCCGGCGGGTTTAAGCCCACCTCATTAAAATATTCAAATAATATCTGGATTGCCTCCGTATGATTCTTCGCCAGCTTATGCCGCAGCAGGGGCAGGGTCAACGACTGTGCGATGGTCTTATTGGGGTTGAGCGCCGCATAGGAATCCTGGTGGACCATCTGGATCCCTAACCGGTATTCCTCGAATTCCCTGGAGGAGAGCTTCCGGATATTCTTTCCGTTAAATAATACCTCTCCTCTGGCCGGCTTATAGATATCCGTGATCACCTTGCCCAGTGTCGTCTTGCCGCATCCGCTCTCTCCCACAACCGCTACGATTTCACCCTCATCGATACTCAGGTTCATCCCAACCAGGGCATTTACTTTCCCCTTATGCTTCCCCTTGGCTGTAAAACAGACATCAACATCCTTTAGTTCAATCATTGGCATTTTTCTTTCACCTTCTTCCAAGCAGGGCATAATGTGAGCTGTTCATTTTCAATTTCCAGCATCTCCTTTATGAGGATCTCCTCGGATCTGCAGAGGCCGTCGCCGCATAAAAAGCATCTTGGCCCGAATCTGCAGCCTTTGGGAAGCTCCAGAAGATTCGGAGGATATCCCGGAATCGCTTTCCGGCTTGTGATATCATCCCGCAGGGAGGGCACCGCATTCATCAGCCCATAGGTATAGGGATGGGCCGGTTTTTTAAATACATCCTCCACCTTCCCATACTCCACCATCTGTCCGCAATACATGACGCCGATCCGGTCTACCACGGAGCCGATGATGGACACATCATGGGTCATAAAAATCATGGTTATTCCGGTTTCCTCATGTATCTTCCTCAAAATGTCTATAATATACCACTGGGTGATAACATCCAGTGCCGTTGTCGGCTCATCCAGGATAATAATGTCCGGTTCTAACAGCAGGCTTAAGGCAATAATGGTTCTCTGCTTCATCCCGCCGGAGAGCTGATGGGGATAGCTGTCCAGGATTCGTTCTTCCAGGCGGACCTGCCGGAGAAGTGTGGCTGCTCTCTCCAGTATCTGTTTTTTGGACATCTTTTTATTCTCATTATGTGCCATTGCTGTTTCAATAAAATGATCCTTTATCCTTAAGGTAGGATTAAGCACATTCTGGGCTGCCTGGAATACGGTTGTAATGTTCGTCCACCGAAGCCTGGAATATTCCTGGTCAGAAAGCTTTAGCAGATCCACGGTACTTCCGTCTTTTCTATGATACAGGATCTCACCGCCGGCAATTCTGCCCGGCGGGCTTATGGTTTTCAGAATACCGGATGCCAGCGTCGATTTACCGCTGCCGCTCTCTCCGATAATCCCGATAATATCGCCCCTGTAAAAATTAATGGATACCTCGTCGCAGGCACGAAGCTTTCCGCGGTTGGTTTTAAAATCAATGCATAAATTTTTTATCTCTAAGATTGGATCCATTCCTTACCTCCTCAGACTCTTAACCGTGGATTAAGCGCTTCATCAAGACCCGACGCAAACAAAAAGCATCCCAGCTGAAAGAAGACAATTCCCAGTACCGGAGCCAGAAAATATACAATTGTTCCCGACCCCATCAAGGCTCCCGTAGCGGTCAGGGACAGCTGAATCATCATTCCCCAGTGGTTGCCCTGGAACGGAACCAAGCCTAAATACATCAACCCGACGCTGGCCATAATGGCATCCTTCATAATGACGATGAAGCTGACCGCGATATAGGAAATAATGTTGGGAATAATATCATTCAGTATAATATCAATATTTCTTAAGCCAAGGATCCGGCTTGCTTCAATGAATTCCTTATGCTTAATGGTCAGAACCTGGGCACGGATTGCCTTCGCCAGGCCTGCCCAGGACCAGAGGCTGAGCAAGAGTCCGAACATGAATTCATTATTAATCCGGATGATCATGGATAAAATCATCGTTACCGGAAAGCTGGGTATGGTAATCACCACATTGGCCAGCATCATTAACACAGCATCCACCTTGCCGCCGAATAATCCTGCTATGATACCTACCGTACAGGCAATACAGATGGATATGACCCCGGCCCAAAAGGCAACCAGCAAAACATCACGCGAGCCCAGGATCAGCTGCACCAGGGTATCCTTGCCCGAATAGTCGGTCCCCAGCAGATGCTCCCAGGAGGGAGGCTTCAGACGCTGCAGATAATCCGCCTTTGGGGCTTGTAAAAACATCGGTCCGAAGATGGATATCCCCAGAAATACTAAAAGGATAATAAATCCGATCCTGGACATTTTATTGTTCCAGATCGTACTGAAAAACCCTTTCACACCGCCGGTGTTTTTCAGTTTGTAAACATTCTCTGCTTTCTTCATTTCGTTCCCCCCATGGATCAGCTTTCCCTCAGTCTCGGATTTAAGTATTTGTAGAGGAATTCTGCAATCAGACTGGATACTACAACCATCAGGATAATGACAAAGAACATACCCTGCATTAGTGTATAATCGCGCTTGGCAATGGCATTATTTAAGAAATATCCCACTCCCGGGTATAAGAACAGATTTTCAATCAGGGGTGAACCGCCGAACAGCAGGCCAAAGCTGATTGCAAGATTCGTTATCATCGGAAGTATGGCATTCTTACTGAGATAGCTTAATAATATCCTTCGGTTGGAGAGTCCTCTCACCTGTGCATATACAATGTAATCCTCGCCCAAGATACTTAAGGAGTTGGCCTTCATGGATAAAATCCAGCCGGAAACCGTTGTCAGGAAGAAGGCCATAACCGGAAGCACCGCATGCCTTAATACATCCTGTATAAAGGGCCAATTAAATCCTACGGTAACGGAGGTGCTGTATGCCCCCCTGGCAGGGAGCCATCGGAGGGTGACGGAAAACAAAAAAACCAGCAGATATGCGACCACATAGTTAGGTATTGCTCCAAGAATGGATTGATAGATAATTAATATATAATTCATAAATTTCTTTCTCTTCCACGCAATGAAAATCCCCAGGAGAATGCCGACGGAAAACGATAAGAAAAGAGACAGGGATGCAACCAGGAGCGTCCAGGGCAATGCATCCTTAATAATGCTGACAACACTTTTTTTGTAAGCAAGGCTGTTGCCCAGATTCCCTGTGACAATCCCCTTCGAATAATCCATAAAACGCTGCACCAGGGGCTTGTCCGGATCATAGTTCAATATCGCCTTAGCCCGTTCGTATGCTATATCATACTGTATGCTTTCTTTTTTCATAATCTCTGTCGCCATGATATCCACCGGATCTCCCGGCATGTTCTGTATTACTAAGAACATTACGACCAGCGATATCAGAATTGTTAGTATTGCAATCATTACCTTCTTAAGCATTCTCTCACACCTTCCAGAATTCAATATCTTATGTTGATATTGTATAACCTTTGAAACAATATGTCAATTGTTTTATTTGTTTTGAAATATATTTTCACATTATACTTTTATAAATATGTCTAATATAACCATTTTTCCTTGGTTAATGTAATGTTTTTTCGTCCGGATGAACAACTGCCTTCTTATTTGTCTTACCCTGCTTTCTTCACCGCTGGAATTGGGGCAGATAATCCCTGTGAGCCTCCAGCAATTCGTCCATAACCTGGATTGCATGCCTTTGGGAACCAACCAGCGGGTTGATCATCATGGCCAGCAGAGCCTTGTCATAGTCACCGGTTACCGCCGCTTCACAGGCGGCAATTTCAAAGGATTTAATCTGCTGGAGCAAGCCGTTTACCGCTTTGGGTAATTTTCCTGACGAAATGGGGACCGGACCGTTCTTTGTAATAATACAGCTTATTTCCGAGACCTCATCATACTCCAGATTGGCCAGCGCTCCGCGGTTTACCGTATTTACAACCTGGATATCCCTGGTATCGTTATAGATGGAGCAGATCAGATTGCAGGCAGCATCACTGTAATAGGAACCGCCCCTTTTCTCCAGCTCCTTGGGCTTTTCCTTTAGTTCCGGATTCTTATATAATTCAAATAACTCATCCTCAATCTTCTTAACCTTTTCCGCCCGGGTTCCGTTCTGCTTATAATTCTCAATGGCTTCCTCCAGATATTCCTTCGCCATGTAATAATACCGGTGATAGGAACAGGGAATCACGCCAAGCTCTTTCATAAAGCCGATATACCATTCCGTGCCCTTGATATTGCTGACCGTCTGGCTGCCCCATTGATCCATCACCTCATCCATACGGTTTACACCGTCCGCATATACTCCGGTAACAAATACCATGTGATTCAGTCCTGCAAAGGTCACAAAGACTTCCTCCGTAGGCCTCCCCAGGATTTTAGCAATGGCTTTATGCATATCAATGGGTAAATTACACAGACCGATTACTTTTTTTCTGTTGGAATATCGGTTGATTGCCTCAGTAACCATGCCTGCCGGATTCGTAAAATTAATCAGCCATGCATCCCTGCATAATTCATCCATATCTTTGCAGATATCCAGAAGCACAGGGATTGTCCGAAGCCCCTTAAACAATCCTCCGGCTCCGTTGGTCTCCTGACCCAGCATACCGTGGCTGAGGGGAATTCTCTCATCCTTGATTCTCGCATCCAGCAATCCGACCCGCAGCTGTGTTGTGACAAAATCGGCATCCTTCAGGGCTTCCCTGCGGTCCAGGGTAGTATGAATCTGCATGGGGACTCCTGCCTTCTCCGCCATACGTCTTGCGAGACTGCCTACAATCTCTAATTTATGCTTTCCTTCTTCAATGTCTGCCAGCCATAATTCCCTCACCGGCAGCTTATCATAACGTTTGATAAAGCCCTCCACCAATTCCGGCGTATAGCTGGAGCCGCCGCCGATGGTTGCAATTTTAATTCCTTCCTTCATCCTTAACCCTCCCTTTGCATGAAAAACTGAAGAAGCGCGCCCATTTTACCGGCATGATTGCCCAGGGAGCCGGCTTCTATTTTCGTATATCTTTCCAAAGGATGATAAATATCATATATCCTGGCTCTCAGATCCTTTATGAAGTCTTCCCTGATGCTGACCGCCCCGCCGATGATTATCTTCTCGGGGTCCAGGCATACTGCCGTGTTGCCGATTACAATTGCCAGGTCCTCCAGCCAGTCCTCATATAGTTCCCTGATGATCCGCTGATCCAGATGATCGAAGATATAAACTCCGTCCACCTTTTGGCCCAAAGCCTCCGACACTCTTTTGACAAGCGCAGAGGTTGCGGCTGCCGACCTGTAGTTCCCCCTGCCGTCCCTTGCTTTCCTTCCAATCAGGGTCAGCCCGAACTCTCCCGCCTTAAAGCTTCCGCCCCGGAGCAATTCCCTGTTATGTATAATTGCCCCTCCAATTCCGGTTCCAATGGTAATCATGCAGAAATCCCTGCAGTCCCTGCCGCTTCCAAGATGTAATTCCGCCAGGGCCGCACAGTTACTGTCATTTTCAACTGCCGTGGGGTATCCGGTCCGTTCATAAAGGGTTTTCTTTAAATTGTATTTTGTAAAATTAGCGCCGACACTATAATCCGTATTCAACCCGGTATCGGGATTGATAAAGCCTCCCATGCTGATTGCAATCCCTTCGATGGGCTCCTTGTTTTCCTCAACGATCCTCAGCAGCTGCGTCAGGAATTGCTCCGGGTCCCTTTGTGTGGGAACCGATTGCTGATCCTCTTCGTGAAAATCTTCCCCCATAACACTGTATTTGATAAAGGTGCCGCCGATATCCATGGTCAGATATTTTTTCAAGATAATAATCTCCTTTACTGATACAAATGATATAGTTCCTTGCGGGAGGAAAATCCGGCGGCCTCCTCCGACCACTCCGCATAGACTTCTTCCGCCTTAAAATCATGGGTCCGTATATAGTCGCTTCCTGTATTGTAATCAATCATGGGCTTTCCGGAAGGAGTATAGGCATCGAGATACCTGAACTTCCCGCCCGACATACCTTTGATCTGTTCCAGCAGATGAAGTCCATTTTTAACCGGCCGGAAGGCCTTCCTGTCGGTAACATGCAGCTGAACCCCTCTGCAGAGCTCCTTCTCATGCTTGGAGAAGCATGGGGTAAAGTAGACCGGCCTGTATACCGCTCCCTCCAGCTTCAATCCGTTCATGCGATCTGCCAGCCGGTCCGCATCCAGCCAGGGCGCTCCCACGAATTCAAAGGGCTTTGCCGTTCCCCTTCCCTCCGATATATTGGTGCCTTCAAAGATACAGGTGCCGTTATAAACAAATGCGGTATCCACAGAAGGCATATTGGGTGAGGGCGGTATCCACAACAGCCCGGTATCCTCATAATACATATCCCTTTTCCATCCCTCCATGGGAATCACCTGCAGGTCACAATGGATCTGAAACTCCTCGTTAAAGAACCGGGCGGTTTCGCCCATGGTGAGTCCGTAGCGGTGGGGCATCGGGTGAAGCCCCACAAAAGAGGTATACCCGTCCTTAATCAGATTTCCTTCTACCATTTCCCCTCCCAGCGGATTGGGCCGGTCAAAAACCACAAAGGATTTGCCATACTGAGCACAGCCCTGCATACAGTAGGACATGGTATATAAATAGGTGTACAGCCTCGAACCGACATCCTGAATATCAATGGCTAACAGGTCAATGTCCTCCAGCATTTCACGGGTCGGCCTTTTACTCTTTCCGTACAGCGTGGTAACGGGGAGACCGGATCTTTCATCCGTGTAGTCACTGACCGCCACCCCTGCCTGGATATCCCCCCGCACTCCATGCTCCGGTGAATACAAGCGGACTAAATTCACCTTTTCCCGTAAAATATCTATGGTGCTGTTCAGCTTCCCGTCCAATCCGGTAGGATTCGTAATTAACCCCACTCTTTTTCCCTCAAACAGATTCATCCCTTGCTCTAAATTATCTATTCCCAGCTTTATTCTTTCCACCTTGCTTCCTCCTGTCATATCGAGGCCAGAGCGATACGAACCGCTCCGTAAGCCGCATTATTGAAGGGCTTCTGAACCACTACCTGCGGGTAAGACTGATTCATCTGCTTTGTAAACTCTTCTAATATTTCTTTGTTTTTTAATAAGACGCTGCCTGACACGGCCAGATGGATTTCCCCATCCATCCTTCTGATAATGGGAGCGGCCAGCTCCAGCAGATTAGAGGCACATTTTTTGATAATCCCACCGGCAGCCCGGTCACCGGCTTCCTGTGCTTTTTCTATCAGCACCGATAGCCCTGCGATCTCTTTTTTATTCCGGTCCGGTTGATATACATAGCGGACCAGCTCTTCTATGGTATTGATATTAAGGTGATCAAATACTAACTCCGTCAGGATGGTGGGCTCCAATCTCCCGTCCCGGGCGCGGACAACCGCAGAAAGAATATCTCTTCCAATGGCATAGGCACTTCCCTCATCGTCAATGAGATGGCCGTACCCTCCTGTGCGGTAGGTATTTCCTTCCGGGTCCTTCCCGTAGCAGATGGAGCCGGTTCCGACAATTAATATCATTCCGTAAGGCTGCTCCAGGGCTCCGGCAAAGGCTGTTTCCATATCACCCACGACAACAGCCGGGCATCGGTAGCCGGCCAGCCTCACCTGGGCCAGTATCTGCTCCCGGACAAGGGGATTGCTGATACCGGCGGCCCCGATACAGATGGCCGAGCAGGCCTCCTTTGAAAATCCATTCTCCGTCAGGGTTTGAAAAAGATCCTGCAGGTTGGAATCAATCCGGTCCTTTCTGCCGCTGTTGTAGTTAATCCCTCCGCCCTGTGAGCAAAACAGCAAATTTTTGTTCCGATCTGCCGCCAGCACCTCCGTCTTCGTTCCGCCGCCATCCATGCCGATTACATATCCTGTCATATTCGTATCCTCCTGATGCATTCGTCACCGGTCGCTCCTGAATCTAGCGCAGTCTCACCGGAAGTATACCGGCAGCATCCGCCTGTTTGCTTAATACCTTTATTAATCCGTCAAAAACCACCGTGTTATACTCATAAGCCGCAATCTTATGTATTTTTTTCTCCAGCAGGGCCAGGTCGGTAGGATTGCGCAGGGTCACAGCAACCAGGGTCTGATCCCCGCGGCTGATTTCATTGGCCAGTTCTATCTGCCCGGAATTCAGATGACCGTTGTACAGACCGTAAACAACCTTTGAATAGTTTCTTACCTCTCTCAATATTCTCATTACATCTTCCTTAGAGGGATTTAACGGAACCTCAAGAAAATCCCCGCCCATCTGTCCGGCCATGTATTCGGCAAAGAGAACCCGCTTATCCACCGGAGAGCTTACTATTGTGGACCGGTAGGCATAGCTTCCGATGAACAGGGTATCCTTCGTTATCTCAGGCAGCTCTCCCTCCGATACCTTCGTTATTCCGGCCAGGGCCATCTCCCGAACGGCTCTCTTATGTTCTTCACAGCCGATTCTCTCCAGATTCTCTGCGGCAGAAGCCACCTGGAATTCCTTTTTGTATTTCAGTATGTTTTCCACTGCCGCATTGATGAGTTCCATGGGAAGCTCACCCGAAAGCACCGCCTCCTCAAGTCTGCACATTGATTCCCGGACCACCTCCGGCGTATGGGAAATACAGAGCATCTGGGCTCCGGCTTTCACCGCCTCCACCGCGGCATATGCCGTGCCATAATGATCCTTGATGGCTCCCATTTCCAGGCAGTCTGTTATGATGATGCCTTGAAAGCCTAATTTTTCTCTTAATAGACCGGTTAATATTGTCTTGGACAGAGTAGCCGGAACATTCTGGCTTTCCAGCCTGGGAAACAGGATGTGGGTGGTCATGACACAGGGAGCCCCTTCGTTAATGGCTCTTATAAAGGGAATCAGCTCTTCTTTCATCAGGCTGTCCATATCCTTGTCGATTACCGGAAGCCCCAGGTGGGAATCCACCGCCGTATCCCCATGGCCGGGAAAATGCTTAACGGTTGCCATGACTCCGGCATCCAGCAAGCCCCTTTGCATGTTTAAGCCAAACTCCTCCACCATATGAGGATCGCTGGAATAGGAACGCACCCCGATGACCGGGTTGTTGGGATTGGAGTTGATATCCATAACCGGAGCAAAGTCCACATTGATACCAAAGGCCTTCAGCTCCGTCCCGGTGATCAGCCCTGCCTGGTAGGCATACTCATTCTTTCCCGCAGCGCCGATCAGCATTGCTCCCGGGACATTGCTTGCTTCCTTCGGCAGCCGGGTCACCACGCCGCCCTCCTGGTCAGCCGCTATAAACGCCGGATATCCGGTGCTTTTCTCAATTCGTTGATGTAAATCCATGCAAAGCCTTCTAAGCTGCGGTACGGACTCCTGATTATAGGAAAACAGGATAATATTTGCTATTTTCTCTTTTTTAATCAGTTCCTCCAGCTCAGGAGTGACCTCCGCAGCCGCAAAGCCTGTCATAATCATCTGACCTATTTTTTCTCTAAGCGTCATTTCCTTCATGTTCTTTCCCTCTGTTTCAGAATCACCTGTTATTGGATTGCTTACAGCATTTTTCTCATTACTGCAAATTCCTGTACGGTTTCAAAGCCTGCCTTATGATAGATATTGCCTGCCGGATTATCGATTCCGGTATACAGGGACATATACTCCGCCCCTACCCTTCTCTCCTCTTCGCACAGCTTAAAGAATAATACCGTTCCAAGACTATGGCCTTCATGCTCCTTTACTACTCCTATTCCAGTAAAGTATCCCCGTCCGCTCTTCTGGCGGATCATCGGGCCTGCAAAGCCGACCACCCTGTTATTATGCGCCGCAACCAATACCGGTACGTCCGTACGGGTACATTGTGAAATTTCCTTTTCCCAGAGAGGATTCTCCAGCTTCTGAAGCATCTCCTCCACGCCGTAATGCCTGCTCTGATCAAAAAGCGCCACCTCATAGCCCTCTGCGGCAGCCCTCGCTTCCTTTTCCAGAATCGCCTCCGGTATGGTGAAGCCCTCCAGCTTCAGATACATGGCACATTCCGTTGCTCTTTCCTGGTATCCGGTCTTATGCAGCTCGTGATGCAGTCTGCTGTTTTTGAACACACCCGGAGCGTTGTTATGCTCGTGATGATCGGTTCCCTTTATATACCACGGAAGCATCATGGGATTGAAGAACAGCACCTCCGACTGTATCTTGCCTGCATCCGCGAAGCTCTTCTCCAGGGCATCCAGCAGCGCCTTGTAATTTTCCGCCGTCTCATATGCCTCCTCCAGCAATACACAGGTAAGGTATCCGCTGGTTTTCCCTAAGGGGAGGCCGTCTCCGGTACATCCGCAGGCAAACCCCACCACGCGATTATCCTCATGCATAACAAAGGTATGGTTTTCATTAAAATATGGATTCCCGGCAAATATCTCCCGGAAAGAGGCCGAATCCATTTCTTTATAACCGATCTTTACCGCCGCCGTGTTCCATAAAGCGATAACCCCTTCCTGATCCTGAACTTTAAATGTACTTATCATTATCCCCAACTCCTTTTTATATTGATATTTTTCCCATTACAACCGGCTTTCTTGCCCCCGTTACCGAAGGCACGTTATTGCATCTGCCTGCCAGAGTGCAGTCAGCCAGCAGCGCAAACGCAACCGCCTCCTTCGCGTCGCTGCTAAAGCCCAGGTCCTCCTGGACAGAGACCTCTGTTCCGAAGGTCTCCATTCTCTTATGTATCATGGATACTAATGTTTTATTATAGCTTCCTCCTCCGCCAATCACCAACTGGTCCGCCGGATGATGGGGCAGGATGTATCTCCGGTAAGAATCCGCTATGGACCATGCGGTAAAATCCGTCGCCGTTGCAATAACATCCTCCATGGCAATATCCCATTGCATCGCTTTTTGATAAATCTCCGAGATATAGCTGCTCCCGAACATTTCCCTTCCCGTTGACTTAGGCGGTTTTTCCTGAAAATAGCTGTGGCCGCATAATTCCTCTAAGAGCCTCCGGTTCACCTTGCCCCGCGCGGCAATCCTTCCGCCCTCGTCCATATGGCTTTGATTCCTTGTATAGATAGACACCAGGCCGTCAATCACCATATTTCCCGGTCCCGTATCAAAGGCAGAAACCTGGTCAATGGAGCAGTCCTTCGGAAGAACCGTAATATTTCCTATGCCGCCGAGGTTTTGTAACAGAACCGTTTTTTCCTTCTTCCGGTAAAGCAGAAACTCGGTGAATGGCACCAGGGGCGCCCCCTGACCTCCGGCGGCAATATCCGCTGTTCTAAAATCAGATACACAGGGAATTCCGGTCCGGTTGGCGATAACCGCTCCTTCTCCGATCTGGACGGTATAGCGAACGGCATATCCATCCTCCTCCCTGACCTGCGGATGATGGTATATGGTCTGTCCGTGAGATCCGATCAGATCAATATCACAGATTCTGAGCCCCGCCTTTGTTACTACGGAATAGACCGCATCCGCATACAGCTCCCCCAGAAGCGCATTGAGATAGCCAACCTTATCCACCGTTGCTTTCTGTGTATCAAAAAGCTCAAATATCTTTTGCTTTACCTGCCGGGGAAAGGGCTTGTTTTCAAATGCGCAGAGGCGGATATTCCCGTCATATACATCACCGCTTATTTCCACCAGCGCCGCGTCAATCCCGTCCACAGAGGTGCCTGACATGAGTCCTATCACTCTTCTTACCGCTTTTTTACCGATTTCTTCAAACATAGGCTATCCCTTTACTTTACTTAAGGCCTGCTTCAGGTAACCGTTATTATCCTGCAATATTCTCGCCGCCTCCTCGGACGGACAGCCGGATAAAATCATCATGATTGCCAGCTTCGAATTGTAGTTCGATTTCTCCAGAACTTCCTTTGCGGCAGCATCCTCCACTCCCGTAACTGCCTTGACAATTCTGGTGGCCCGGTCAACTAATTTGATATTGGATGCGTTGAGATCCACCATCATATTACCATATACCTTACCAAGCTTTATCATCGTGGCGGTCGTCAGCATATTTAAAACCATCTTTTGTGCCGTGCCTGCCTTCATTCTGGTGGAACCCACCACAACCTCGGGACCTGTTACCGGCGCTATGCATACATCACAGAATGACTCCAGCTTCGTATTTTTATTATTCACAACACCAATCGTAATCGCACCCATTTCCTTCGCCTGCTTTAAAGCTCCGATTACATAAGCAGCACCTCCGCTGGCTGTAATTCCTACGGCAATATCCCCTTTTACAATCCCGCATTCCAGCGCCTTATTTCTCCCATCTTCTTCGATATCCTCGCTGCCTTCCACCGCGGTTCTGAGCGCGATATCGCCGCCGGCAATATATGCCTGGATTAAAGACGGATCGGTTCCATAGGTAGGAGGGCATTCCGAGGCATCCAAAACACCCAGCCGGCCCGAGGTCCCCGCGCCAAAATAAATCATCTTCCCCCCGCTGCTTAAAGCTGCGGTGATCCGATCAACGGCCCTGGCAATTTGTGAAATCTCTTCCTTCACAGCTACCGCCACTCTGCTGTCTTCTTTATTGATCAATTCTAAAATCTGTGTTGTGGAGAGCTCGTCGATCTCTTTCGTTCCCTGATTTACCTGCTCTGTTACTAAATTCATCAAATACTCATTCATACGATTCCAAATTCCCATCCTTATTTTCGGTGTTACACTGTTGTCATTAGTTGCTTTTTATTAAAACCCTTGTGTTTATGTCTGTATTCTATACAATCTGACGAAGGATGTCAACAGTTTTTTAAAAGTTTATTTCATTTAAACTTATTTTTTTGCAATATAATTTCATCCAATGTATGCATCTTTTGTCAAAAATAACAAAAAGTGTATTTCGAATACCATCCCGGTTCCCCCCTGAGGTATTTGAAATACACTTTTTTATTTTCTTTCCGTTAAGCTATTCTTTTCTATACTAATCTCGTCCATTTTCTTCGGGATAAACCCTTCGGAGCTTCTGGTTCATATCTTCTGCCACCTTCTTCTCCCTGTTGAAGGTCGCGGCAGTGATACTAATATAAACACCTGCAATTAAGAGTATCATGGTTATGACCTGGGATATCCGCCTGTAATTCACCCATTCCCACAGGAAAGCACAGCCCAACACCACAGCATTGATATACATATAGTTTATAATAAGGCGCAGCTTCATCTGTTTTTTACTCAGCTCCTTCCTGGAGTAAAAAATCAGCCCTCCGCTGGCAGCAATGGCGGAAGAGATAATCACCTGCCAGATTATCTCGACCGTAAAATACAGCTTTGGCAGAAATATGGTCATAAAGACAGCGGTACACAGAACGCTTCCTGACAAAACATAGAAAAAGGTGTGAATTATGCTCTTTAATGTCTTCATCTCTGCTCCTCCTACATTCCCAGTTTCTTCTTCAGCTCCGGCACATATTGCCTGGATATCACCACTGTCTCACCGTTGAAAAGCAGGGCTTCAAAGCGCCCGGAATAGGCCGGGCTTATGCTCTTGATCTTGGCTGCATTCAGAATGGCGGACTTGGAGGCCCGGAAAAACCCCATATTCCGAAACTCCTCCTCTATCTCGTATAATTTCATCTTCGTTTCATACACATTCTGCTTACAGTAGAGAAACACCTTATTATCCACTCCTTCAAAATAGTATATATTGGCCGGGTCGATCATGGTGATGGCTCCATCCTTCATTCCCGCCAGCTTCTTCTGCCCCTGGCGCAGCTCTCCCACCAGCTTCTGGATCGACTCATTCCATTCCCTGCATCGGATAATAATCTGATCCTCCTCGCCCGGACCGCATTCCTCAATAATAATCCTCATAGAAATCCCCATCATCCTTTTATCTGCTCATGACATTTCTCTTTCTCTGCAATATCCCTGCAATGCTTATAAAAATTATACCACTAATCAGGAGAAATGCCATCTGAAATGTTGCGGACAGAACCTCGCCTCCTAAGACAACCGTAATCCCCATATACTCCTTATACCCGGTAATCAGCTCCTCCGGGCAGCCTGCAAAGGTCTTATCTAAAATCGCCCCGGTAAAAACCCTTCTCATGATGGAGCAGCCGTGAAGCAGGGGAAGGCATTTCAGAATCGTCTGCACCTTCTCCGGGAGCATCCCCATGGGGAGATAGATCCCCGCCAGAAAGCCCACCAGGGTTCCGGTGATGGTGCTCAGCCCTCCGAAGGCGCTTTGGCTGTGAACAAAATTAGCAATCAAAAAAACCATGCTTGCCGAGGTAAATACATTGAGCAGGATATGGAGAAAGGCTTCCCCCAGGGCTGCTGCCGGAAGGAGGCTTCCTCCGCTGAGAACGATATACGCCTCTCCCAGGGCTAAGGTGAGGGTACACATAATAACCCCCATGATAATGGCTGCAAGTACATAACTGAGGACGAATACCCCTCTGTTTACCGGCGTCACATAGAAGCTGGAAAGCTTTTTATGCGCCTCATCCTCAACCATAATCCCCACCAGGGACAGGGTTATGGTAATGGAATTAACCATCACAATTCCCGCCAGGGTTGATAGAACCACCAGCTGCTCTGCATTGACCCGATCTGCGTCAATATTGCGTTCTCCCCCGTATCTCTGCAATAAATCCACTACATTGTCCGCATTCATCTTTCCCAGAAATACCACCATGAGACCTATAATGATCAGCATGGACAGCAGGGAGTAGAATATATTGGAACGGTCCCTGGAATAAACCAGGATATTACGCTTTATCAATCGGAATATCAACATGCTCTCCCGCCTCCTTATAAGCTTCTGCCTGTTAAATTTAAAAACACATCATCCATGGTTCCCTGAACCAATTCAAAGGACTTCACGCTGTCCTTCACCCGGTTAAGGAGCTCCAGCCCCGACATGGAATCCGGTATGGTAACCCGGATATAATTGCTTCCCTGCAGGAAGGAATGCCCTTCCTCCCTCAGCCGCTCCAGAAGCTCGCTCTCATCCCCGGGCACCAGCTTCAGGATATCCTGGGCGTACTGCCGCTTCAGCTCGGAGGGGGTTCCGTCCGCGATCAGCTTCCCGGCTTCCATAATGGAGATATAATTTGCCTTTGCCGCCTCCTCCATGTAGTGGGTAGTAAGAAATACCGTCATGTCCTCTTCCCTTCTCAGCCGCTCAATGCACTCCCATACATTCTGCCTGGTCTGGGGGTCCAGCCCGGTGGTGGGCTCATCCAGGAATAATATCTCCGGGCCGTTCATCAGAGCCTTGGCGATTTCACAGCGCCTTCTCTGCCCGCCGGACAGCTTCCGGTACTGGCGGTTTTGCAGCTCTCCGATATTCAGAACCTCGCAGACATAATCCAGGCTCCTGCGGATTACCTCCCTCCGGGGATCGTATAAGGATGCCCGGGTCATAAGATTTTCCTTAACGGTGAGCCGGTCATCCAGGGTATTATCCTGAAACACCACGCCGATTTTGCTGCGGATCTTCCGGTCCTCCCTCCCAAGTCGGCAGCCGCAGAGAAACACCTCCCCTTCCTCCGGACTTAACAGGGTGCACAGCATATTAATGGTCGTGGATTTTCCTGCGCCGTTCACTCCCAGAAAACCATACAGCTCGCCCCTTTTTACCCGGAAGCTGATATCGTCCACCGCTCTCATCTCTTTAAAATACTTCTTCAGGTGCTTTACCTGAATAATATCCTCCATATTTACATCCCCTTCCCTTGATCTCTTTCCTTTTATAGCCTTCCTCCTGCACGGATCAGCTGTATGCCGTTATTATCTGATATATTACCGGACAATGCAATACCTGCACCGGTAAGATGCAATATCCGGCGGTGAAATACCAATACTCCGCTTAAGGGGAAGCCATGATGGCCGGGCTTTTTTTGAATACATTTTTAGGGATGAACTTTCCGCATTCCATATTTACAACATGCACATTACGTAGTATATTTAGAAAAAGAACAACTGCCCACAAGGTGGTTGACCGTTAAATGGATAGAAAAACCACCCTCTCAACTGCCAAGTATCAGGGTGGTTTTTTTATATATGTGTTTACATACTAAATGAGAGCACCATGTCCCATCGAGCACTTTCTTATTTGCAGTATATTCTTTTGCTTCTAATGGAATTTTAATATAGACGTATTGAAAAAAACAACCATAACCGATACAATAATAGAAGATATTATCTGTGCAGGATTTTTCACACGGAGAGGCACTGGGAAGGCCCTCGCCGCATTGAGGGGTAGATGGAGGTTGGAATGGCGAAGATATTAGTGGTTGAGGATGAGATTAAGATAGGAAGATTTCTGGAGCTGGAGCTGAAGCATGAGGGCTATGAGGTGGTGCTGGCAGCAGACGGACGGAGCGGCCTGGAGAAGGCGCTGAAGGAAAATGTGGATCTGGTGATCCTGGATATTATGCTGCCGGGCCTCAATGGGATTGAGGTATGCCGCAGAATCCGGCTGGAGTCTCAGGTGCCCATTATTATGCTTACTGCGAAGGATGATGTGACGGACAAGGTTGCCGGACTGGATACGGGTGCGGATGATTATATGACGAAGCCCTTTGCCATTGAAGAGCTGCTGGCCAGAATCCGTGTGGCGCTGAACCGGAAGAGGCAGTCCCAGGAATCGAAGGAAGACCTTCTGAAGATCGGAAAGGTGACACTGAATCTCTTGAGCCATAGCGCATATTATGATCAGGAGGAGCTGGTATTGACGAAGAAGGAATATGAGCTTCTGGAATATCTGATGCGCAATAAGAATATTGCCTTAACCAGAGAACAGCTGCTGAATAATGTATGGGATTATGAATACTTTGGTGATACCAATGTGGTGGATGTATATATCCGTTATCTCAGACAGAAGATTGATGAGAAATACGGAATTCATCTGATTTCCACGGTTCGCGGCGTGGGCTATATTATTAAGGGTTGACACTATGAGCAGAACTTTTTTGGAAGCGTTACGGACTTTTTTGCAAAGGACGATTCTTCCTTTGCGCAGAAAACGGGAGGAGTGGCTGAGTAATTTTCGTTTATCCATTACCTTTCGTATCTCATTGGCATATTTAAAATTATTATTAACGCATGGCATCTTACTTTTCGTGGGTTTCTTTCTTGTTTTTATCTCCGCGGAAAAGAGCGGCTTTGAAGAGAACGCCAAGGAGATTATCAAGCTTGTGGAAACCGGAGGAGAGGAGGCATTGACGAATCCCTACCGGGAGGAGGGGCTCACCATGAGGGTGGAGACCTCCGGGAGAGTGCTGTATGACGATATCGCCCATGAAGAGAGGGACAGTATGGAATTCCTGTTTGACGTTCATATTAACCTGAACAGCTTAGAGGATGCTGTGATCGTGAAGGAAGACAAGAGCTTTTCTGTCAACGGCAGGAATTATACAGCCAACTTCCAGTATAATCTCTCCAAGAGCTATGAGCGGTATGCCTCCATGACCTGGAAGCTGGTGCTCCTGTACCTTATCGTTACGGCCATGATTATCCGTAAGGGAAGGGGAAGTGACATCAAGCTTCTGGAGCCCATCCGGGAGATGTCTGCTATAGCCAACCGCCTGACCGTCAACAATCTCCACAGCGAGCGGCTGAATGTGGAGGGGACGAAGAACGAGCTGAAGGACTTGGCCAATGTAATTAACGCCATGCTGGATCGGATTGAAACCTCCTACGAGAGCCAGAAGCAATTTGTATCCGATGCCTCCCATGAGCTTCGGACCCCCATCGCTGTAATTCAGGGATATATTAATATGCTTAACCGCTGGGGAAGCTCCAATGAGGAGGTTCTGCAGGAATCCATAGAGGCAATTCAGAACGAGGCCAGATCCATGCAGGATCTGGTGGAAAAGCTCCTGTACCTGTCCCGGCATGATAAGAAGACATTAAAATTAATCAAAAAGCGGTTTAACATACGTCCTCTCATTGAGGACATGGTCAAGGAGACCAGGCTGGTTGCTGGCAACCGGATTATCAGCAATCCGGTTATGGAGGATGTTGTCGTATACGGCGATAAGCAGGCCTTGAAGCAGGCCCTTCGTATTTTTATAGACAATGCGGTGAAATATACAAAGGAAGAAGGAGAGATTACGATTCTCTGCCAGAAGGTCAACGGGGACTGTGTTATTACTGTGTCAGACACCGGAATTGGAATGACCCGAAAGGATATTGATCATATCTTCAACCGATTTTACCGTTCCGACCATGTGAGGAATCAGAATATCAGCGGCCACGGTCTGGGGCTTTCCCTAGCGAAGATTATTATTTTGGCCCATACGGGCAAGATTAAGGTGCGCTCCCAATTTAAGAAGGGTTCCAGCTTCATTATAACCATTCCAAAGAGAAGATTTTAAAAAGGCTAAACTCTCAATCGGCCCTCCTATTGGATGGCATCAGATGAAATCCTGGCTTAAAGCTTATCCAATCTTATCTAGCTACCTTTACTCTTAGGATTATTGTTTTTATGTAATAATACAAAAAATATAGCTGCGTTTTTCTCCCACGATATTTTTTCCTTTTTCACTTTTTGCCTTCTACATTCAATACCATATATCAGTTTTTTGTTTTTGTAAACAATTATGTAAACAAAATCTCCCCTTTTACAAAGTAGAATATCAATTACAATACTGTCTGTAATGTAATGGAAGTGAAACAGAAAGATATACCTATAAAAATCAAAACTCCCCCTGCTATACATGTTCTGTTTTTAACAGAATTCATGCATGACAGGGGGACTATTATTAAAAGAATGCCTCTTAATTACAATACGCTTTTTACAGCCTTCACAACATTTTCTGCTGTAAAGCCGAATTTCTTAAACAGGGTTCCTGCCGGAGCAGAAGCACCGAAGCCCTTCATGGTCACTGTGGTTCCGTCCAGGCCCACATACTTGCCCCAGCCGAAATCGATCGCAGCTTCCACTGCCACTCTGGCCCTGACCTTTGACGGAAGAACGCTCTGCTTGTACTCGTCCGACTGTGCCTCATATACCTCCATGGAAGGAATACTTACCACTCTTACATCGATGCCTTCCTTCGCAAGCTCTTCCTGAGCCTTGATTCCCAATTCGACCTCGGAACCGCTTGCCATAATAATGGCATCCGGAACCTCCTTCTTGGAATTGGATACAATATAGCCGCCCTTTAACGCGTCCTTGGAGGAGCCGGCCAGCTGAGGAAGATTCTGGCGTGTCAGCACCAATGCCGTGGGGGTATTGCAGGAGGTTACCGCATAATACCAGGCAGCGATACACTCCGTCGCATCCGCCGGACGGTATACCGTGAAGTTGGGCATGGCACGAAGCATGGCCAGCTGCTCGATGGGCTCATGGGTCGGGCCATCCTCGCCGACGCCGATGCTGTCATGGGTAAACACATAGGTCAAAGGAAGTCCCATTAAGGCAGAAAGTCTTGCCATAGGCTTCACATAATCACTGAATACAAAGAAGGTGGACACATAGGCTCTTAACCCGCCGTGAAGAGCCAGGCCGTTGCCGATGGCTGCCATCGCCAGCTCACGCACACCAAAGTGAAGGTTGCGGCCCGCGTAATTCTTCTTCGAAAAGTCTCCCATATCATTCAGATAAGTCTTCGTAGAGGGAGCAAGATCCGCGGCACCGCCGATGAGATTGGGAAGATGGTTCTTCAGGCGGTTCAGCACCTGACCGGACAGATTTCTTGTTGCCTCCGGCTTATCTGCAAATGTCCAGAATTCCTCATTATCAATAAGGCCCTTTGCCAGCTGTGTATCATGATACTGATCCCATAATGCCTTCTGCTCCGGAAACGCCTTGCAATAATCAGCAAATAACTGATCCCAGGCTTCCTCCGCCTTCCCGCCTTCCGCGGCAAGGGCTTTATAATTCTCATAAACCTCCTCAGGAACAAAGAACGCTTCCTGGCTCGGCCATTCTAATTTCTCCTTTAATGCCGTAACATTATCTGCGCCAAGAGGTTCGCCATGGGCGCTGGCCATGCCTTCTCTGGGACTGCCATGACCGATCTTCGTCTTCACGGTAATCATGGAAGGCCTGGATAAGTCTTCCTTGGCGGCCTTAATTGCAGCACCGATCTCCGCCAGATTATTGCCGTCCTCAACCACCAGGGTCTGGAAGCCGTACGCTTCAAAACGCTTCTTCACATCCTCAGTAAAAGCGATATCCGTGCTTCCTTCGATGGAAATCTGATTGCTGTCATACAGAACAATTAATTTGCCCAGTCCGAGGGTTCCTGCCAGAGACATTGCCTCGGAGGTAATTCCCTCCATCATGCAGCCGTCGCCGCCCAGGACATAGGTATAGTGATCCACCACCGGATAGCCTTCCTTATTGAATACCGCCGCCAGATGAGCCTCGCCCATTGCCATGCCCACTGCCATAGCCATTCCGGCACCAAGGGGGCCTGTGGTCGCTTCAACGCCAACCGTATGACCGTACTCCGGATGTCCGGGAGTCAGGGAGCCATCCTGACGGAACTGTGCCAGATCTTCTTTTGTCAGGCCGTAGCCGAATAAATGCAATAAAGAGTATAACAGCATGGAGCCATGACCGCCGGACAGGATGAAACGGTCCCTGTTCGCCCATTGCGGGTTGGACGGATTATGCTTCATGTGCTTCGCCCATAATTCATAGGCCATGGCCGCCGCTCCCAGCGGTAAGCCCGGATGTCCCGAATTTGCCTTCTGTACACCGTCAGCAGATAGGATTCTGATGGCGTTGACTGACCTTGTATCAATGTTGCTCATTGTAGATCCTCCTTATAATCAATCTATAGATAGAGCCTATTCCCCGAAAACCGCCCTGTAATCCTGCTTGAACTTCTCAATTCCGGCATCCGTCAGGGGATGCTTTGCGCACTGGGCGATTACGCTATAGGGAACCGTGGCAATATCCGCACCGGCCAGAGCACATTCTGTAATATGCACTGTGCTGCGGATGCTGGCGGCAATAATCTCTGTCTTGATATCATAGATTTCAAATATTTCGGAAATAGTTCTGACTAAGTCGACGCCCGGTGTTGAGATGTCGTCCAGACGGCCTACGAAGGGAGATACATAGGTAGCGCCTGCTCTGGCTGCCAGTAATGCCTGATTTGCCGAGAAGATCAGAGTTACATTGGTCTTAATTCCTTCGGAAGCAAGAACCTTGGTTGCCTTTAATCCTTCCAGAGTCATAGGAATTTTAACTACCATGTTCCGATGAATCTTGGCAATCTCTCTTCCTTCCTTAATCATATCCTCCGCCTTTTCCGTGGTTGCTTTCACTTCGCCGCTGATGGGGCCGTCAACAATGCTTGTAATTTCCTTAATTACCTCCGCAAAGTCTCTTCCTTCCTTTGCAATTAAGGACGGATTGGTTGTTACTCCGCAGATGACACCCAGGTCATTCGCTTTTCTGATTTCTTCTACATTCGCCGTATCGAGAAACAGTTTCATAAAATATACCTCCCAAAAGATGTAACAGCGTCCGCCGATCCTGATCCGGAAGCACCGGAAGGAGAATCGGCCCCGCTTGTCCAAAGTGTGCATAATAAGCTTACTATACAATAATTCTATTTTCAATGCAATTGGCAATATATACACACATTATTTGAAAAAAACCAAATTTCTATCCACTTAGTCAATCTCTGAAATACGGAAATACCTGACCTCAAACTGCTCTGCGGGCATGGGCTTTGCAAAATAATAACCCTGTATAATATCACACCCTACCTTGCATAAAAACTCAACCTGTTCCCTGGTTTCAATACACTCCGCAACTACCTTCATATGCAGATCCTTCGCCATGGTAATGGTGTTGCGTATGACACAAAGCCCCCGCTCCACCTCCTCGGTAATGCGGAACAATTCGCCGTCCAGCTTCACCGTATCCAGAGGCAGATCCTTCAACGAGTTCAGTGAGGAATAGCCTGCGCCAAAATCATCCATGGACACCAAAAAGCCGTATTCCTTCAAACGGATCACCGTATTGATCAACATCTGCTTATTCTGCAAAAAGGCGCTCTCCGTCAACTCCAATTCAATCAGGTTGCGGGGAATTCCATAGCTGTCCACAATCTCCGCTATAATCTCTGCCAGATGGGCATTGGCAAAATGCAGCCTGGATATATTCACAGATACCGGAACCGGATCATATCCCTTATCCAGCCAATCCGCCAGCAGTTCACACACCTTCTTCAGCATATAATAATCCAGTTCAATAATAAATCCGTTCTTTTCAAAAAGCGGGATAAAATTGCTGGGAGAAATGGGCACACCGCCCTCGCTATGCCAGCGTACCAGCGCTTCGGCACCATAGATCGTCTCTTCCCTGGCCAGATATTTGGGCTGAAGATATACATGGAATTCTTCATTTTTCAGAGCATCGTTCATGGATTTCTCAATTTCCTCTTCCGACAGCAGCCTCTCCCTGTCCGCATCGTCAAAGAAGGAAATCATGCTCTCCGAGCTTCCCTTGATATTGTTCTTTGCAATCTGTGCAAATTCACCCATCCGGTCAATGGAATCCTTGCGCTCCGTAACCTGGTATATGCCGTAGAAAACTCTCACCATCTCAGTGTAGCGGAGCCGGTGAATACGGTCATTTAATTCCATAATTCTTAATTTCAGTTCCTCTTTATCGGAAAAAGCCATAAGAATATAAAACTGGTCCGCCGCATACCGGGTAAAGGGCTCTCTGGGCCGAATCCATTTTTTAATCACATTGTAGATATCCTTTAATACCTCATCACCCTTATGATAGCCGTAAGCGTCATTGATAATCTTAAAGCGGTTAATATCAAAATTAACCAGGGCATAATTATTCTTATTGAATTGCTTGCTGTTCAGCACCTTGCTCATCTTGATCCGGAATTTATACCAATTGTCCCCGCCGGTCACCGGATCCAGATACAAGGCCCGCACCACCTTCCGGTCGGAGCTCTTCTGATTGATGATCATTACCAGGAACATGAACAGGGTGGCGGCAATCAGCAGCCATATCATATTAGTCAGCTGCAAAAGCTCCCTGGCAAAGCCCTTCATGGTAAATCTTCCTCCCGCCAGTACAGACCAGCCATTGGTGCCAAGAGGAGTCTGTGTCCAGATCAAAACCGTGGGACGATAGATTTTTCTTTCCTGATAAAGTGACTGCAGATTGTCATCCAGCGTGTCTCGGACAATTTCTTCAAAGGTCCTGTTTTCAGACATCATGGCGTCGTAATTAAAGTTCTGAATATCAGATCCCTTCACATATCCAACCAGGTTCTTCTCCTGATCGACCAGGTAAATGGCATGTCCCTCCTCCATCTGGGAGGCAAAGGCTTCCTTGCTTAACTCCGCGCTCTTTTGGATGCCGATCAATCCTACACTGATACCGTCCCTGACAACCGGGACTGTGTACAGCAGCACCGGAATCTGATCCTTTGTATAGCCGGAAGAGATCTGCATCTCTTTCTCTCCCTGCATGGCGCCCACAAAATACGCCTCTTCCGACAGGTCGATTGCCTCTCCCCGGGAGTTCCAGCCCTTACCATCAGAACCGGCTACCACGATGTCCATATATTCCAGATCCGCACCAATCAGAGGTAATAATCTTTCCAGGGTGTTTTCATTCGGATCCTGCCCGTTGGCAAGATAACATGCGGATATATGCAGGATCTTAGCGGTATGCTCCATTTCCTTCTGAATAAGCGCCGCCGTATTCTCAGCCATATGAAAATATGATTCGGACTGCAGCTTATAGCTGTATCCCATCATCTGTGATATATGAAACAGGCCTATGGTAAAGGATACCACCATGCCGAAAATAGCAAATATAATAAGAGGGATCGTCCTGTCCTTAGGCAAAGCAAACCTCATGATAGTTCTCCTCGCAGGTATATTATAGTCATTATAATCTTTTGTAATTATGTCTTTATTTGTGAAAATAGTTTTTATAAAATTGCTTTTTGTGAAGTCATTTCTATAAAACATTGTTTTTTACAAAGAAACCTACAAAGTCTATAATACACTATTTTATATAAGGTTGTCAAAATTAATATCGCTTTTAGGTCAAGAAATTTGTATGTTATTTGAATTAATTTATACCCATTTCAAAATAAGATTGAAAAGAGAGTTCATGTATAATATGATAATTATTAAGGATTTGAATTACTTTGAACAGGGGGAACAAAGGATGGCGATATATTATCTCGTAAGGCATGGTCAGCCCGATTACAGCCCATGTGATGAACGGGGATATATAGGACATGGGATGGTAATGAGAACTATAACCTATGCGGAGCATTTAAGCCTGGTGAAATTATTGAATGCGACTATACGATAGGACAGCCCGATTGTATCTATTCCTTTTATTAATATTAGCTGATCTAAAAATATTATAACCTGTGTTATCCATATATAAGATATGGCTTATATATTAGAGTACGATTGGAGAATAAAATGATTTACTTAAAGAGCTTTACTTTTCCTAATGCTGATACAGAGTTTAACTTTTTTATGAGTATACAAAGAACTTGCTACGATTCATTTTATCCGTTCCGGATTTTATCAAAGAATGACCTGGACAGGCTGGACTTTGATACTGTGACCATATTATATGGAGGGAATGGTTCGGGAAAATCTACCGCCCTCAATGTCATTGCAGAAAAGGCCGGGCTTCGGCGGGATTCGGTTTATAATAAATCTAATTTTTTTCCGGATTACGTAAAGATGTGCGGTATGAACATGGAAGAAGAGATTACGGGTAACAGCCGAATTATTACAAGCGATGATGTATTTGACTATATGCTGAATATCCGTAACCTGAACGAAGGGATTGACCTGAAGCGGGAAGAGTTGTTTGATGAATATCTGGATGTAAAATATTCACACTTTCAGTTAAAATCAATGGCTGATTATGAGCAACTGAAAAGAATGAATAATTCCAGACGGAAAACCCAGTCCCGCTTTGTGCGGGGAGAATTGATGGACAATGTCCGTGAATACTCCAATGGCGAGAGCGCCTTTCTTTACTTCACGGAAAAGATCCAGGAAAACGGGCTTTATTTATTGGACGAGCCGGAAAACAGTCTTTCACCAAAACGTCAAATGGAATTACTAAGCTTTCTTGAAGAATCGGCCCGTTTTTTTGGGTGCCAATTTATTATTTCAACCCATTCACCGTTCCTGCTCTCTATGAGGGGAGCCAGAATATATAATCTGGATAAAAATCCGGCCCGGATCGAACGGTGGACCGATTTAGAGAACGTACGCGCTTATTATGATTTTATTAAAATACATGAAAAAGAGTTTAAATCGCTTTAGAAGCTGCGGTCTGAAAGAAGTTGAGAAAACACCTCTCCAAGAGAGGTACTAATTAAAAGATCGGCACGGCTGTCATAGGGTGTAACCGTTTTGTTGACCAGAACCAGTTTATTTCCGTGATAATAGTTAATTAAACCTGCCGCCGGATATACGCTGAGGGAGGTTCCTCCAATTATTAAAAGATCCGCATAGGCCATCAGTCTGACCGCAGTCTCCCAGACCTCTTCCTTCAGCGGCTCCTCATAAAGAACCACCTCAGGCTTGATCACGCCGCCGCAGTCGCAGTGTGGTATTCCTTCCGTCCGCAGGATATCATCCATATCATAAAACCTATTACAATCCATGCAGTGATTGCGGTGAACGGATCCGTGCAGCTCCATGACCTTACTGCTTCCTGCCTTCTGGTGCAGACCGTCAATATTCTGCGTGATTATCCCTGCCAGCTTTCCCTCTTTCTCTAATTCAGCAAGCTTAATATGGGTTATATTCGGCTTAACATCCTGATAAAGCATCTTATCCCGGTAGAATTCATAAAACTCTGCGGTATGCTTTAAAAAGAAACGATGACTTAATATAGTCTCCGGAGAATATGCATATTTCATATGATACAGCCCATCCACACTCCTAAAGTCCGGGATACCGCTCTCCGTGGAAACTCCGGCTCCGCCAAAAAACACAATTCGGCTGCTTTCCTGCACCCAGGTCTTCATTACCTGTATCTTATCCTGAAGCATAAGCCACGACCCGTCCTTCCATCCGTTTTCATAAATGGTATCTGCTTCTATTTTATTATTTTTTTTCTTTCACTGTCAATAAAAATAGATTGAAAATAAAGAATCAAAAAAGAGTAAAAAAAAATGACTGTCAACAGTCACCTTTTATATGAGACATCCGGGATTCGAACCCGGGACACCATGATTAAAAGTCATGTGCTCTACCGGCTGAGCTAATATCCCATGCGGATAATAATTATCCTTTACTTTCGCTTAACACCAGCAAGCCGCAAGTGCTTGTCCCATGTTATAACAAAATGCCCAGAGCCGGAATTGAACCAGCGACACGAGGATTTTCAGTCCTCTGCTCTACCAACTGAGCTATCTGGGCAAGGTCAGTTTCGTGCACTCGAAAGATACTACTTTTTCTTTCCGGTTACGAAAATTATTCAATTGTGGTAAAAAGAATTGCGGGGATAGGATTTGAACCTATGACCTTCGGGTTATGAGCCCGACGAGCTTCCAGACTGCTCCACCCCGCGGCACCTATTAAATTAAATTAAATAAATATGGCTTACGCCAATGGATGGAGAAGGATTCGAACCTTCGAAAGCGTCGCTAACAGATTTACAGTCTGCCCCCTTTGGCCACTCGGGAACCCATCCAAAATGATAAATACAACATTATTCTGTTGTAAAGCCGATGATCGGACTCGAACCGATAACCTGCTGATTACAAGTCAGCTGCTCTGCCAATTGAGCCACATCGGCATTAAAAACTACCAGTAGAGCATCGAATCCAATCTAATTGCTCTGTTCCATACCAGATTTAGTATGAAGTGGGACCTATAGGGCTCGAACCTATGACCCTCTGCTTGTAAGGCAGATGCTCTCCCAGCTGAGCTAAGATCCCATGGGATTATTATATGCCGGATCAGCAATTTCATCCTGACAATAATTATATAATACTCGGTATTTATTTCATCGTCAAGCTTTCTTTTCAAAAACTTGAACGACCCAGAAGGGACTCGAACCCTCGACCTCCGCCGTGACAGGGCGGCGCTCTAACCAACTGAGCCACTGGGCCTTAATTGAAACCACACACGAAAATGATACATCCTTTTGAACAAACCCTTTTCAGGTCAAGCCCTCGACCGATTAGTAACAGTCAGCTCCATACGTTACCGCACTTCCACCTCTGTCCTATCTACCTCGTCTTCTTCAAGGGGTCTTACTAGCTTACGCTATGGGATATCTTATCTTGAGGGGGGCTTCACGCTTAGATGCCTTCAGCGTTTATCCCTTCCAAACTTGGCTACTCGGCCGTGCCATTGGTAT